>JAOACQ010000058.1 GCA_026417755.1 Brevinematales bacterium
TTATAGGGCAGGATAATGGAGAGATTCTTAAAGAAGGAGGGGATATAAGTTTTCTTCCACCTGACAGAAGAAATGTCGCTATGGTTTTTCAGGAAATTGCTCTTTACCCACACTTAAAAAATATTGAAAATATAGAATTTCCTTATGTTTTACACAATAAACAAAAGAATATTGATAATGAAATTTTACACAAAGTAAGCGAAATGCTACAGATAGATAAAGAAAAAGTTTTAGCAAAAAAACCAAGATTATCATCTCTCGGAGAAAGGCAACGTGTAGCAATTGGTAAAGCATTGCTTGTATTACCGGATATACTCTTGCTTGATGAACCTTTTTCAAACATAGAAATGAGCCTGAGAACAAGTATAAAACATAGTCTAAAAAAATTTTTAAAACAGCACAATATTACTACCATATATGTTTCCCATAATCAACTTGAAATGGGCACTTTTGCAGATAGAATAGGAGTTCTTGCTGAAAAAAAACTCCAACAAACATCAACTTATGAAGAACTTTACAATGACCCAAAAACATTATTTGTTGCTCTATACATCGGTGAAATTCCTGCAAATTATCTCACAGAAGAAGAGGTTAATCAACTTACAGGTGGAAAAATCTCTTATTACCTATCTATTAGACCTGACGAATGTTATATAACGGAAAGTGAAAATTCCATAAAAATAAGTGGCAAAATTAATGCAATAGAACCTTTGATTCAAGAAGGGAAAAAACTTTATTTTATAGATTATAATAATAGAAACTTTGGAATATTAATGCCAGAAAATTTTGAGAAAAAAGTTAATGAAAAACTTGATATTTATATACCACTCAAAAAGGCAAAGTTTTTTGAAAAAAACAAAAACACAGAACTTATAGAAAGAATATACAATATCTGGTGAAATATGATTATTAAAAATGGGATAATATTTAACACCGATCCATTTATAGATGGAAAAAAACTTGACATAAAAATAGAAAATTCAATCATAAAGAAAATTGCACCATCAATTATCCCGAAAGAAAACGAAAGCATCATAGATGCAAAAAACCTATACGTTATACCGGGGCTTGTTGATATTCACTCTCATTTCAGAGTACCCGGTTACGAATACAAAGAAGATTTTATAACAGGTAGCAAAGCAGCAGCAAAAGGTGGTATAACAACATCAGTAGCAATGCCAAATACAGCACCAGTTATAGACAATCCTACAATCCTAAAAAGTCTTTATGAGAAGGCAAAGAGAGAATCTTCTATTGAAATATTATTTTCTTCGGCAATGACAATCTCAAGAAATGGTAAAGACATTGTAAACATTAAAGAAAATAAAAAAGCTGGAGCAATATTTTTCACCGATGATGGCAGTGATATAAATAACCCTTTTATAATTTTTGATCTCACAAAGAAAGCAAAAAGATATAAAGTATTGTTAGTAGTTCATCCTGAATGGCATTCACTCACAAACGACAAATTTTTTAACAAAGGGTTTCTTGATACAATCTTTGGTAAAGAGGGTCAACCAGAAGAAGCTGAAAGTATTGCTATTCTTGTTTTTGGACTTATCGCTGGATTAAACAAGACAAAAGTTCATTTCACTCACATCTCAACACAATCATCAGTAGAAACTATAAAATTTTTAAAGGATAAATTTGGTTCTTTAATTAGCTGTGATACAACTCCACATCATCTTATTCTCACAGATAAAGATTTAATAAATCCATCTCTCGATACCAACAAAAAGATCAACCCGCCCTTAAGAAGTGAAAAGTCAAAAAAAGCCTTAGAAGAAGCAATAATCGATGGAACAATAGACTTATTAGCTACCGATCATGCCCCACATTCAGAAGAAGAAAAGTCCGCGCCAATTGAAAAAGCTCCTTTTGGTTCTACAGGCTTTGAAACATTTTTACCGGCGACTTTCACACATCTGGTGAAAAACAGAAAAATTTCAATCCATAAATGGATAGATCTTATATCAACCAATCCAGCAAGAGTTATAAACATTGACAGAGGAAAGATAAAAAAAGGCAAACTGGCAAATTTAGTTATCTTTAATCCTAATGAAAACATAAAAATTGAAAAAATTTTTTTCCAATCAAAATCAAAAAACAGTGCTTTTATTGGAAAAATTTTTGATGGTAAGGTATATTATACAATATCAAAAGGAGAAATAATCTATTATGAAAAAAATTAAGAATATTGCCGTTATTTCTCCCGACATCACAAATCCTTATACCTACAAGTTGTGGATAAACTTTATAAAAATTTCTAAACAATTCAACTACAACTTTTACTATTTTGTAGGTAGTCAACTTGAAGATAAAAATCTAGAAAGAAAAAACTGGAATTTTATCTATAATTTTCTTGATAGTGATAAATTTGATGGAATTATTGTTTTCAGTGGTTCGTTGTTTCACTATGTTTCAACCGAAAGAGCAGTAGAATTCTATGAAAAACTAAAAAAGATTCCAATAGTCAATATTTCCCTTAATATAGAAAACTTCCCCGTAATTCTTACCGACAATAAATCCGGAATTAAAGAAACTGTAAAACATTTCATTTTTTCACACAACAGAAAAAAAATCGTGTTTATAACTGGCCCATTGCAACATTCGGAAGCAATAGAAAGATTGAATGCCTTTAAAGAAGGATTATTAGAAAATGGATTAGAAATTAATGAAGATTACATAATAGAAGGCGATTTTCATGCAGAAAAGGCAATAAGCTCTATTGAAAATTTTCTTTCAAAAAATCTTCCATTTGATGCTATTATTGCCTCTAATGATATGTCGGCATTAGCAGTAATGAGTTATCTTCAAAAAAAAGGATATAATTTTCCAGAGGATATAATTATATCCGGTTATGATGATAGCATTGAATCTTTATCAAGTATACCCTCTCTTTCATCAGTTCATCAACCAATAGAAAAAATGGCATTAAAAGCCATTGAAACTATGTCAGCCATACTTGAAAACAAGCACTTTGAAAGTAAGATTACTCTCAATACATACTTTATACCCCGTGAATCCTGTGGATGTATAAGTGAAAAAACAAATTATTTTATTTTTAAATCAATTTTTAAAGGTGATTCCTATTCCTCAGGTATTGAATTTTACAATTCAGAGTGCGATGAGATAATATCTCTTCTATTAAAGGCAATAAAAAACGAAGGATTTGAAAAAGACTTTGCCTTTGAAAACACAATATCTTTAATAGAAAATATTTTCTTTCTCATTGATAGTTTTTCAACTTCCAAGATGAAAAATTTCATAAAAATTTTATCCGACTTTTTAATAAAAACAAACTATGATGAAAATAAATTAAAATTTCTTCAAAAAGTATTTGAAGAGTTAAGACACCTAATCCTCATAAGGATAATATTAAACGAACAACTTGTAAATAATATTGATAAAATCTTCAAGGATATCAATGACATAATATTTGCCTATACTATTAATCATTTTAATAAAATACTGATAGAAAAGCGACATTTTAATGAAAAACTTGATCTTTTAATCCAGAAAATTCTTGCAAGTCATAATGATAAGGAGTTAAAAATATCTATTGAAGAAACCTTACCAAAACTTAACAAAGGATTCTTTACATTAAATCTTTTTGAAGAATCGGAAGAAACTTCAAAGATCCTTGTTGCTATAAACAATCACTTTCAATTAACTGATGATGAAGATTTTATTTTTAATACAAAAGAACTAATCCCTGATAATCTACTTGATGATAAACCCCACAACTTCTTAATCTTACCTCTTGTAGTAAGAAACAGTAAATTTGGATTTATGGTTATAGAAGTAGAATCTCTTGACCCAATCTTTTATTTCTCACTTCGTGAACAAATAAGCATTTCTATCTCTAACAAATTATTATTATACGAAGTTGTGGAAAGAAACTTCCATTATCAAAAAGAGCTTGAAATGGCAAGAAAAGTCCAGTTGCAACTACTACCAACCACAACACCAAGTGAGAAAATCTCATTTTTTTATCAACCAATTGCAAATGTTGGTGGAGACTTTTTCTACTTCATAGAAAATAAAGAGAAAAATGAAATAACAATATTTATCTGTGATGTTGCAGGCCATGGAATGCCGGCAGCAATAATAACATCAATGATAAAGAGCTTTATTCTTCAATATAAAAAAGAAAATTTCAGTGACCCGGCACAATTCCTCCTTTATCTTAATAATAATCTTGCTGAAGAAGCATTTGACCAGTATGTAACCGCCTTTATGGGAACCTTCAAATATGACACGAGAGAATTTATATACTGTAGTGCAGCCCATCCGATGCCTTTCATAGTGAAAAAAGATGAAATAACCCAGATAGAAAATAAAAACGTAAAATCCTTTGCCCTTGGAATTTACTGCAATTCCTCTTGTAATTGTTTCTATAATAACTACTCAATTAATATTTCTCCAGACACAAGGCTCATATTTTATACGGATGGACTTATGGACTGGGTGTATCACAACGACTATGATAGAACAAACGAAGAAATGCAAGTTGACAAGGATAAATTTTTCAGCTTTTTACTCGAAAATCTAAGTCTATCACCAAAAGATTTTATGAAAAAACTTGAAAAGGAAATCAATAGCGATCTAAAACAGAAAAACTCCAAACATAAAGACGATATATGTGTCATATGTTTCGATGTTTAAGGAGGACAATATGTCCATAGTTAAAAAGGTAACTTTAGGAATTATCGTTTCAACAATTATAGGATTAACAGGATCGTTTATAGCAACAGATTATTTTTCAATTTTTGTTGGTTTTGATCAGAATTATTCTCCGATTGTTAAACTCATATCTTCTTTTCTTGCATCAATAATAGCCATTATGATTGGAAAAGATGGATTATCAAAAGCTGATACAATAATGCTTGGAATTGCATTTCCTCTCGCATCAATAGGCGACATTTTCATTACCACAAATAACTACTGGTATGAAAATCAGATAGTTTTTTTAACAGGAGCAGTGTTTTTTATATTTTCGGTTCTAATTCTAATAATTAGACATTCAAAATGCTTCAGTTTTCTTAAAGAAGACACACTGAAAAGAGTTTTGTTCGGGATGTCTTTTTTTGTAATTTTAATAGTCATTGTAGTAATATTCTATAACGAACTTGTTAAGAGAGACCTTCTTGTTATTACAATCATATATGGTAGCTTAGTTGTTGTATCATTATGGACAGGAATCGCTGCTTTCATATACAAATTATTCCCTCAAACAAATGCAATATTAATATTTGTTGGAAGCATATCATACTTTCTTATGGAATTAACAGGACAAATATATAATTTAAGGGTTCCAGGATGGTCTGAGGCTGGTTTTATCCTTTCGTGGGCTTTTTATACACCAGCTCTTATAATGTTAGCCTTAAGTGGCTACCAGCTCGAAAATTAATCAAATGGAAGATAAATAAAAAATGTACTCCCTACTCCAATCTGGGAAATAACATCTATATAACCCTTATGATTCCTTATAATAGAAAATGATATGCTTAAACCTATGCCGTTCCCTTCTTCTTTTGTTGTAAAATATGGGTCAAAAATCTTTGAAATAATAAGCGGAGAGATACCTTTACCTGTATCTTTTATGTAGATACAGAGATATTTTCCAGACTTTATTGGAAAATAGTTTCTATTCTCAACTATCTCAACCTCTTTAGTCCCTATAGTAAGTTCACCCCCATCGGGCATTGCCTGACAGGCGTTTGTAACAATATTATCAACCACCTGTATAATCTGCCCTTCATCAGCAAAAATTTTAAAATTCTCTTTTTCAAACTCTGTTATAAGTTTTATGTTAAGATTGAAGAACTTTCCCCTCAATATGAAATTTGTTGTTTCAAAAATTAGTTTGTTAATATCTATTTCCTTCTTCATCATTGGCAAGCCTTTTGAAATTGAAAGAAGTTTTAAACTCAGATCTTTTGCTCTACTACAGGCATTTTCGGCCTCTTCTATAAAAGAATACGCCTTTGAAGTTGGTTTAATAAGTAACTTTGCCAACGATATATTACCAATAAGAGAAGCAAGAACATTGTTAAGGTCATGGCTCACGCCATCTGTAATAAATTTGAGAGACTCAAATTTACTCATTTTAGTCATCTCTTCTGCCACCTTTTCCTCAAAAGCAAGATCCTTGAGAATGAGAGCATAGTTTAACACTTCTCCTTCCTTTATAGTTATAAGATTTACTAAAAAAAGAATGCTTTTATTTTTTATTTGCAATATCACCCTATTATCAATATCTTTTTCTTTTTCAATGTGTTTTTTTAAATTTATAATAAAATCTTGAGAAACTTTATCACTTAACAGACTCATTAGATTAAGATTATCAAGTTTTTCATCAAAATATGAAAAAAATATTTTATTCACAAAACTGATATTATATTCTCTATCAAAAATTATTATCATAATAGGCATATCAAAAGCAATCTTTTTAAATCTTCTTAATTCAAAAGCTATCTCTTTATGATTTGAGAAATCCATCAGTTTAGCAAAATATTTATTATCATAATAAATTATACTAATAAAAAATGGGTTATCACCATTAATAGAATTAATTATGGTTAAATATTCAAAAATATCTTTTGTATTTTTTATTTTTTCTTTAATATCAATTTCTGAAATAAGTTCAAAAAAATTTGATTTACCAAAAAACGCTTTGAAAAGATCATTAGAATAAATTATTTTACCATCATCTTCAAAGATACAAAATGCTTCTCTTGGATTTTTCTCAATAAAATTTAAGATAAGATTTTTCATAATTTTCCTTATTTCTTGAAAAATAAAAAAAAATAATGTATAATTTTAAGGTATATGGGCGGTTAGCTCAGATGGTTTAGAGTACCTGCTCGACACGCAGGGGGTCACTGGTTCGATTCCAGTACCGCCCAACTTTTTGTGGCAACATCTTAATCTTTACAAAATAATCTATTCACATTAGATTTAACAAAAAATCTTTCCTCTCATATATAAAAAGTTATTTTTCGCTTTCCAAAATTTTTTACTTCTATAAAACTAAAAATATTCTCAAAAAATGAAGAAATAAATTCCTATATCTATTCTTTCAATAATTTCTCTATTTCATCAAGATAGTCCTTGTTATTAAGACTAATAGCCACTAGCTTAGCTTTTTCTAGATAATATTTTGACATTTCTTTATTGCCAATTTTAGCATATATCTGACCGATTTTTTTATTATCAAGATAAATTCCATCCGAATTTTCTACAAGTTTATCATTTTGAAGGGCTTTTTTATAGTTAAAAAGAGCCTTTTCATACTCTCCCTGTTTCTCGTATAAAATTCCAATATTATAAAAATTATCAGCCACACCTAAATAATTTTTCTTAGCCTCATTAATTTTTATAGCCTTTTCAAAATTTTGAAGTGCCTGAGAAAAATTGTTGATTTTTATTAACAATTTTCCATAATTATTATAATAAGTTGCCCAATCTTCGTCTGTCTGTATATTTTTTTGAGCTAATTCAAAATAATTTTCTGCTTTTTCAATAAATTTCTCATTCTTTGTTTTATCAAAAAGTTTGACATAATATTTTGCTATAGATAGAAGAACAATAAAAGAATTTTTACTTCTTTCGTATTTTTCTATTCTTTCAGCCATAAAAATATTGTTTGAAGCATTCTCAAGATCTCCTATACTTAAGTAAATATCCCCTAATGCGCAATATAGATCGACAAGCTGATAGGTAGAATCAACACTATATGCAAGCTCTATTCCCTTCTTAAAGTAATCAATTGCATTACTCAGGTTTCCTTTTCGATAAAAAGAATATCCAGTTTTTTTAAATTCTTCTATATTTGTTTTAACTTGCGTTTTTACACTCGTATCTTTAGTCCCACAGGCAAAAATTAGAAAAGCAAAAACAAAAAAAATATTTCTCATCTTTCTCTTTCTCCTATTGACATCTTCTGAACATTCTCTTTCTCACCACCAACCAAATTCTTAAGCCCTATCAAAACTTTCTTTGACTCTATTAAATTTTCTTGAAGAAGAACCATCGTCCCTTTAACATCATCAGGTGTATTTTTAAACTTGGTAGAAATATCACTTATATTTTTAAGAGTTATATCTATTGAAGCAAGCATTCTATCGATTTTATTCAATAATGCTTTTTTATCCTTAACAATACTACCTATTGTATTATTAGTTGAATTAAGATCAATTGCAAGCTCTCTGAAATTATATACTATAACCTTTAGTCCCTCAGTAATATCTTTAACATTATACATTGTTTGATTAATAACTGGCTTAAGACTATCGATATTATCAAGAATCTTTTTTGCAGTTGCAGTTAAATCATCTTTCTTAAGTGATTCATCATATTTTTTAAGAACTGCCATACCTTCTTCATCATCTGATGAAAGAACTCTTCCACCGGGCTCTATAATTTTATAATTAACCCCTTCTGGCTTAATAAGCACAAAATTGGCACTACCAAGAATTGTAGATTGAACTTTCATAACGCTATTTTCTCTTATATAATTTCTATACTCCCTTAAAATTATAAAATCAACACGAACATTTTCATCATTCATCAGTTTCACACTCTTTACTTTTCCAATATTAATTCCTTTGTATTTTATCTGACTACCTGAAGAAAAACCATAGCTTTCATGCAATATTGTATAATAAGTATCCTTAAACCTGAAAATATAGCTTCCTCTACCTAAAAGAACTATCATAACAACAAAAAATATAAGCCCCAAAACTATAAAGGCAGCAACAAGTTTTTCCATTGCCCTGAAAGTAAAAGGCATAATTCCTCCATCAACTCGACAAAATCTCTTTTACTCTTGGATTTTTTGTATTAACTATTTCATCTTTACTACCCCTTTCTATTATAACACCTTCCTCAAGAATTGCAATTTTATCAGCTATTTCAAACAAAGTTTTTGAATCATTTGTAACCACGACAACAGTTTTATCCTTTTCTTTCATCTCAAAAATCAATTTTTTAACCTTTCTTTGATTTGTAATATCAAGACTTGCAAATGGATTATCAAAAAATAGATAATCTGGATCGTGACTTATAGCCCTTACAATGTTGACTATCATCTTTTCTCCTATAGAAAGTGAGGCAGGTCTTAAAGAAAGATCATTATCAAAATTAAATTGCTTAAGATAATAATTTGCAATTTCATAAATCTCTTTTTCCTTCATATTAGTATGATAATTATAATAAAGTGAAAGGTTTTCATAAATAGAAAGATTGCTTATTAAAGCAGCATTCTGAAAAACAAATCCACAATTTTTATGAAAATCAAGCATCTGTTTCTGAGAAAATTTAGATAAATTTTTACCTTCAATATAAACTTTGCCGCTCTGAGGAAAAACAAGCCCCACCATAGCTTCGAGAACTGTAGCCTTACCTGCTTCAGTAGGCCCAAAAATACCCTAT
>JAOACQ010000115.1 GCA_026417755.1 Brevinematales bacterium
AAGAAAAACCTCATCAGATTTATCAAGTGAAAAACTTTGTCTTAGATACCAGTTTTTTTGCTGTAATAAATTAAAAGTTAAATAATAAGTTACCGGCACAGATATAAAATACACAGCATCAAATCTCTTACCAGTTGATAAAGTTTCTGTTTGATTTGTGTTAGTTTGATCTTTTAAGTAAATATTTGGTAACCTACTTTCAGTAGAAATTTCTCCTGTAATATTTGTAACTAACATATTGTTGTTGGTAGTATTCTCTTCAAATGCAAAAGAAATATTAATAAGAAAAAATAAAATTACTAAAATTTTCCAATATTTCATATGAATTAATATTATAAAAAATAAAGTCAAATTTGTCTATTATTTAAATTGTATGAATTTTTAAATTGATGTATAATTAATATCCTTAGATAAGTATTTTGTAATTCCCAATTTAATAGGTTAATAAGATATGTATCTGTATTTTATTTAAAAACTTAAATAAATATAAAGTTAAGGTTTATATGAAAAGAATATTGATTTCTCCAATGTATGGTATGGGAGATACACTTTTGACCACACCAGCTCTCAGGATCTTAAAGGAAAATAAACCAGATTTTTGTATTGAGTGTATAACATTTCAAAAAACAAGTTATGATTTATTAAAGGAAAATCCAAATATAGATAATTTAATATGTTATCCATTTTTAAAAAAAAGTAAGATAGAAAGCCTCATTTACATTTTAAAAAACATTACATGGAAATATGATGCAGTTATAAACTTCTATCCAAGCAATAGAATTGATTACAATATTTTTTCTTTCCTAACTCAAGCAAAAATAAGAATAGGGCATACCTATCTAAAATCAAATTTCTCTCAATTAAACTGGTTAAAAAATAGAACCATTAAAGAAAATTATTATCTTCATTGTGTTGAAGAAAATATTAAGCTTCTTGAGTTTTTGGGTATAAAATCAGATAAAGCTCCACCAATGGAAGTCTACCTTAAAGATGAGGAAATAACTTCTGGAAAAAACTATCTACAAAAAATATCAAATAGAACTATAAAGATCGGAATTCATACAGGAACAAGCAGTTTTAAAAATCATATTCATAGAAGATGGCCAAAAGAAAAATTTTTAGAAGTTGTTAATAGCCTTGAGCAATTTGATTTTTTTCTTTTTGGCACAAAGGAAGAAGAAGAAGAAAATAAATTTATCCAAAAAAAATCCTTACACAAAAATGTATACCTTATAGAAAATAAAAATATAAGAGAGGTAGCAGCAATAATAAAACAATTGAATATATTTATCAGCAATGACTCAGGACTAATGCATCTTGCTGCGGCAGTTGGGGTACCAGTAGTAGCAATTTTTGGACCTACTAATCCAAATTGGGTAAAACCATGGGGTGTAAACCACAAAGTAATTAGTCTTGACCTAAGCTGTTCTCCTTGCTTTTATTATTCCCCAAAACCACTTAAGTGTTACATAAAAGAAAAATTCAAATGTATTAGAGAAATCGAAAGTAATACAGTAATAAAAGCTATCTTAGAAATTTTAAAATAAAGAAAAACCTCATTTTACAACTTCCGATAAGAAATATTATGTTAAGTTGTATAACTTTGCATAATTTTTAACTTAATTTACCACACTAAATCCATTTATTATTACAACATTTTAAAAATCAAGCCCACCCATAATATCCAATAACTCTTTCTTAACATCTTCTATATTTTTATTTAGTGCTAATGATATTTCATTCGCTACAAGATTTAATGTTTGATTGTATAATCTTTTTTCTGTAATAGATATTTCCTTTTTTTTACTTTGAATATATAAACTTTTTAAAACTTCCATCATTTCCAGTAATGTTCCTGATTTTAACAATATCTGGTATTTTGTATACCTATTCTTCCAATTTAGATCAGAATAAAAATCATTTGATGATAGATATAATAAACTTTCCTTTATAACTTTCTCGTTTGACAGATATCTGAGACATATTTTTTCAGCATTGTTAGCTGGCACAGATATTTTTGTTCCTGTAAGAGGAAAATATATTTCGTAGTAAATATTTTTACTTCCAAGAACTTCTTTTTCTTTAATTTCAGATATTTCACCGGCTCCATGAAATGGATAAAAAACCTTATCTCCTACTTTAAACATTAGTTTTCACCTCTTCCCTACCCTTGAATGCTTCCTCAAGACTTTTGTTTCCTGCATATTGTAGCCCTGTACCAACTGGGATACCCCTTGCAAGGGTAGTAAATTTTATGTCAGAGTTTTTCACAAGACTTTTTATGTATAGTATTGTTGTATCACCTTCCGGAATAGCACTAAGGGCAAAAATCACTTCTTTCACTTTGTTTTCTTTAATTCTAGAAATTAATTCTTTTATCTTCAAATCTTCCGGTTTTACTCCGGATAATGGCGAAATAAGCCCCCCTAGACAATGATAAAGTCCATTATAGATGGACATATTTTCAATAAGATAGATGTCCATTGCATCTTCTACAACACATATTTTAGAGTTGTCCCTCTTTGGATCTGCACAGATAAAGCACGGATCATTAACGTCAATATTTCCACAAATATGGCATTTTTTGGTTTTTTTCTTTATTGCTATTATACTACCTGCAAGTTTTTCGGCAAACTCAACATTTTGAGACAAAATATAAAAAGCGACCCTCTCCGCACTCTTAGGCCCAATCCCGGGAAGTTTTGAAAATATTTTGATGAAATCAATTATATTAGGGGGATACATTTATTTCCCCAACAAAAAATTTCCTATTTCTGAGTTTTTCATCTGTTTTTTAACAATTTTATCAATCTCCTTCGCTGCTGCTTTGTACGCTTCCTTTACGCATTTAGCTAATTCTTCTTTGTCTAATTTCATAGCTTCATCAGAAAATTCAATGTTTCTGAGTTCTTTCTCTCCATCAAGTGTGAGTTTTACATAATTTTTCTTTGATATACCTGTTGCTCTGATCTCTTCCATTGTTTTTTTTGTTTCTTCAGCAATTTTTCTCAGTCTGTTTAGTTCTTTAAAATCCTGTATAGGCATTTTTCCTCCCTTATTCCTTTATTATTTTGCCTTCAAATTCTTTTACAATTAATTCTTTTATATTTTTTGGTTTGGCTGTGCTATAATCAGAAGCTTTTTTCTCAAAAAGAGTTAAATCAACATTTGTTTCTTTTGAAATTGAAAAGTGTAACCCAATTTTACTGCCAAAAATTTCACTAAGTTTTTTCTCTATTGCTTCCTTTTTGGAATTAAAATATTCAATCGTGTGTGGTTTTGAAAATTCAATATATATATTCTGGTTTTCGCATTTAATTGTGGATATATGAGATATCATTGGCTTTGTAAGAGAGTTTTCTGAAATCATTTTTAAAAAAGTATTCTTTATATTATCATCTGTCGGAGCCATAAAATCTTGTTTTTTTTCATTTATAGTCGTTATAGAAGAATCAAGAGATTTTATAATAGGTTGCTTAACTTCAATTTCTTTTTTTTCTGTCGAAGTAACTTCTTTATCTTCTAAGTATTTTATTAACTCATCCTTAATATCAGATAATTTAACAATATTTTTATAATCAATAAGTTTAAATAGTGTTATTTCAAACAAAAATTTCTCCCCTACTTCACCTCTCATCTCTTTGAATAGATCAACTAATAAGTCAATGATAGTTGTAATTTCTCCTTCAGAGAATTTATTAAATAACGCTTTGAGATTATTATACTTTGTTTCTGAAAAATCTATAAGATCACTGTTGAATTCGAGTTTTTTTACCATCAACCCTTCTTTAAGAAATGTGATAAAATTTCTTAAAAACTGTTTTAATTCCCCATTCTCATCATAATAGTTATTTAAAACATTTAAAGCTGTTATAAAGTCATTTTTTAAAGCAGCATTAAGAATATCAAAAAAGTATTTATCATCTGGTACACCAAGCAAACTTTTTACATTTTCATCTGATATATTTCCATCTGTAAATAAAGCTATTTGATCAAAAATACTTTCAGCATCTCTCATTGAACCATCTGCATATTCGGCTATTAAGTAGAGAGCATCCTCAGAAAATTTTATTTTTTCTGCACTTGAAATTTTTTTGAGTTGTTCAACAATAGTTTTGTTATGCATCTTTTTGAAGTGATAGTGCTGACACCTCGATTTGATAGTCGGTAGAATCTTATGGGCTTCAGTAGTAGCAAGAATAAAGACAACATGAGAAGGAGGTTCGGCAAGAGTTTTCAACAGAGCATTGGAAGCCTCAGTTGTAAGCATATGAACTTCATCAATTATGTATATTCGATATTTACCATTTATTGGGGCATAGATTGTGTTATCTTTTATATCTCTTATGTTTTCAATACCTCTATTTGAAGCTCCATCTATTTCTATAACATTTACCGAAAAACCATTGGTAATTTCAACACAGGAATCACATTTATTACATGGCTCACCATCTGGTTGTAAGTTTTTACAGTTTAATGCCTTAGCAAAGATTCTAGCCGTAGTAGTTTTACCTACTCCTCTAACACCGGAAAAAAGAAGTGCATGAGGTATCTTACCTTTGATAATGGAATTTTTTAAGGCAGTAGTTATACCTTCTTGCCCTACTACATCGCTAAACCTTTGTGGTCTCCACTTTCTTGCGGTAACTTGATAAACCATCAATTACCTCAGTTTATTTAAAATTAATCAAAGAAGGATCATACTCCTCTGGTTTTTCATATCCAAGCAGATTACATATCGTAGCTGCAACATTTGTTAAACCTCTCTTCTCAAGAGGTGAAATTGAATATTCACCATTATATCCTGCATCCACTATCACAAACGGAACAGGGTTGAGAGTATGCGCAGTTTTAGGTTCTTTTTTGCCATTTTTAATTGTAAACATTTCATCGGCATTTCCATGATCTGCTGTAATTATAGTGATACCTCCAAGCTCATTTACAACCTCAACAAGTTTTCCTACACAACTATCTACAGTTTCTACAGCTTCTATTGCAGCTTCCATAACACCCGTATGTCCAACCATATCTCCATTAGCAAAGTTAAGCCTTCCAAACTTATATTTTCCTGACTTGAGAAGTTCTATTGTCTTTTCTGTTATCTCTAAGGCTTTCATTTTTGGTGCTTTGTCAAATTGAATTTTATCCGAGGGAATTTCAATATAAGTTTCAATTGTCTCATCAACATAACCAGACTTATTACCATTCCAAAAATACGTTACATGCCCAAATTTTTGTGTTTCTGAAATTGCAAATGAGGTTATCCTTTCCCCGCATAAATATTCGCTTACTGTTTTATCTATAAATGGCGGATTTACAAGATAATTTTTTGGTAAATGTAAGTCTCCGTCATATTCCATCATTCCTGCAAAAAGAACTTTAGGCCTTTTACCTCTATCAAAGTAAGTAAAGTCATCATTTTCAAAAGCCATTGTAATCTCTATTGCTCTATCTCCTCTGAAATTATAAAATATTACACTATCATTATCAAGAATTTTTCCTACTGGTTCACCATTCTCTGCTATCACAAAAGATGGAAGATACTGATCTGTAATCTTTGGATCCTCGTTGTAAAAGGTTTCAACAGCTTCCCTTGCACTTCTAAATTGTCTTCCAATTCCATGGACATGCGCATCATAGCCTCTTTTTACAATGTTCCAGTCTGCAAAATATCTATCCATTGTTGTAACCATTCTTCCGCCACCTGAGGCAATTTTATAATCAAGTCCCTGCTTTCTATATTTATCAAGTTCAGACTCAAGTTTGTCAATATATATTAATGCTGATTTTTCAGGCACATCTCTCCCATCAAGCAGAGCATGAACTCTTACCTTCTTTATACCTATTTCAGAGGCTTTTTTGATCATTGCAAAGAGGTGATCAATGTGAGAATGAACATTTCCATCCGAAAGAAGTCCTATAAAATGGAGTGTTGAATTATGTTTCTTACAGTTTTCTGTGAGTTTTAACCAGACTTCTCCTTTAAATATGCTCCCATCTTCTATAGCAAGATTAACTCTTTTTGCACCCTGAGCAAAAACTCTTCCAGCCCCAAGTGCATTGTGACCCACCTCACTATTGCCCATATCTTCATCTGAAGGAAGCCCAACAGCCGTACCATGAGCCTGAAGAGTAGTAAACAAAGGTGTTTTAAACAATCTATCAAGATTTGGGGTTTTTGCCATATATACTGCATTACCTTCATACTCTTTACCCAATCCTATCCCATCCATAATTATAAGAAGTAAAGGACCTTTTCTACCACTGAATTTATTGAGTTTTTTTAAAGATAAACATTCTTTCATCTTGTTCTCCCCTTAAGTTTATTCACACAATATTATAATTTAATTGTATTAAAAAAGCAAACTTAATTCTTTCTTCTAATTTTCCTTCAATTTCTTTTGATTGCGAAAAATCAATTTTTATGTTAAAATTTTGTTTCACCAAAAGGGGAATCAATGAAAAATTTTGTTCATCTCCACAATCACTCTCATTACAGTATTCTTGATGGAGTTTCAAAAATAGACGAAATTATAAAGAAGACAAAGGAAGAAGGTTTTTCTTCTGTGGCAATTACCGAGCATGGTAACCTGTTCAGTTCAATGGAATTTTATAAAGAATGTAAAAAATATGATGTTAAACCGATAATCGGTTGTGAAGTTTATATCTCTCCAAAAAG
Organism: Brevinematales bacterium; assembly: GCA_026417755.1. Lineage (GTDB taxonomy): Bacteria > Spirochaetota > Brevinematia > Brevinematales > JAOACQ01 > JAOACQ01. The sequence goes on from JAOACQ010000115.1 coordinate 6,680, forward strand.
CAGATTTGAAAAAGACAAGGACGAAAAATATCACCATTTGGTATTACTTGCGAAAGATATAGAAGGTTATAAAAATTTAATGAAAATTTCTTCTATTGGATATATTGAAGGTTTTTATTATAAGCCAAGAGTTGATAAAGAAATACTTTCTGAATACTCAAAAGGTCTTGTTGTATTAACTGCCTGTCTTGGGGGTGAAATACCAAGGCTTATACTTTCAAATGCGTCTGACTCTATTTTAAACTCAACTATTGATTGGTATATTCAAACATTTGGAAAAGAAAATTTCTTTCTTGAGATTCAAAACCACAAAATTCAAGAAGAATTGATAGTAACAAAAAAGATTTTAGAGCTTTCAAAAAAGTTTAATTTGAAAGTAGTTGCAACAAATGATTCACATTATATAAGCCGAGATGACGCAAAATTACAAGAAATAGTTTTTGCAGTAAGGGATAAAACTACCTTAAAGGATCCAAAAAGGCAAGTTTATCCTACTGATGAATTTTATTACAAATCTTATGAAGAAATGTATGAACTATTCAAAGAAATTCCTGAAACTTTATCAAACACAAAGATTATTGAAGAAATGTGTAATCTAACTTTAAAACTTAATGAAAAACATACCCCAATCTATCCTCTCCCTCACGGAGAAGATGCTTTTTCTTATCTAACGAAACTTTGTAATAAAGGACTTGAGAAAAAATTTAATGGAAACATTCCTCTTGAATACAAGGAAAGGCTTGAATTAGAGCTTAATCTTATAAATCAAATGGGATTTTCAAATTATTTCTTAATAGTTGCGGATTTTGTAAATGAAGCTAAGGAAAGAGGTATTCTCGTTGGTCCTGGAAGAGGCTCTGCGGCTGGGGCTTTACTTTCTTATGCTCTCGGAATAACAGAAGTTGACCCGATAAAATATCAACTTCTATTTGAAAGATTTTTAAATCCAGAGAGAGTAAGTATGCCAGATATAGATGTTGACTTTCAGGATGATAGAAGAGATGAGATAAAAGAATATATAAGAACAAAATATGGATATAATAATACTGCTGATATTATTACTTTTGGAGTATTAAAGGCGAGAGCTGCTTTAAAAGACGTTGGCAGAGTGCTTGATATCCCACTGGAAAAGGTTAATAAAATTACAAAAATGATAGATAACAAAACAGCAAACGAACCTTTATCCGAAGTAGTAGAACAAATTCCAGAACTCAAAATTTTAAAAACAAATGGCTCTAAAGAAGAAAAAGAATGGATAGAATATTCAATAAGACTGGATGGAACAGTAAGAAACATAGGCACACATGCTTCTGGACTTATTATTTCTGATGTTCCTTTATCTGAAGTAGTCCCATTGTACAAAGATCAGGATAGTGGGATTATATCCACACAGTTTGAAGGAACATATCTTGAAGAAAATGGCTTACTTAAAATGGATATCCTCGGGCTTTCCAATTTAACAATCATCCAAGATTGTCTCAAAAGAATTCAAAAAAATCATCATATAAAAATTGATTTAAACCAAATTCCTTTAGATGATCAAAATGTATTTAAACTTTTCTGGAACGGAGAAACAGCCGGTATCTTTCAGTTTGAATCAGTTGGAATGACAGAGTATCTTAAACAACTTAAACCAACTACAATAGAAGATTTAATAGCAATGAACGCTCTTTATAGACCAGGCCCAATGGAAAATATCCCAAAATATATAGCCAGAAAACACGGACTTGAAGAAATAGATTGCTATCATGAAGATCTTGAACCTATACTTAAACCTACTTTTGGTATAATTGTATATCAGGAACAAGTTATGCAAATTGCACAGGTACTTGCTGGTTTTTCTCTGGGTAAAGCAGATATAGTCCGAAGAATAATGGCAAAGAAAAAGCCAGAAGAACTTGAAAAAATAAAGCCAGAATGGATAGAGGGAGCTATTTCAAGAGGTTATTCAAGAGAACTTGCAGAAAAACTATTTGATATTCTTGTCCCATTTTCAAATTATGCATTTAATAAATCTCATTCAGCTGCATATGCAATTTTAGCTTATCAAATTGCTTATTTGAAGACATATTATAAGATAGAATTTATGGCCTCTTTACTTTCAATGAATATGGGTGATAGTGATTCTGTGAGAAAATATTGTGAAGAATGTAATAACAGTAAAATCAAAATTCTTCCTCCCGATATAAACCTGAGTGAGTGGGAATTTAAAGAGGAAAATGGCAAAATAATTTTTGGTTTTGGGGCAGTTAAAGGACTTGGTGAGGTTTTTGTCAAAGCTATAATAGATGAACGAAATATGGGGGGCAAATTTACCTCTTTTGAGAATTTCCTTGAAAGAATGCAAAAAAAGGAAGATTTTAAGAAGAATTATATAGAAATACTTATTAAAGCAGGTGCTTTTGACTCTTTAACTAATGAAAATGAATGCCTTAAACAAAAAAGTGAATGGTTAAATAAATTTGAACATTATATTTCTCACAGGGAAAATGTTGAAAGAGAAATGAAAAAAGGTAATCAATATCTTTTTGGAGAGGAAATTTTAGAATGTAAAGATATAAAAAAAGAATCAAAAGTAATATCTCTTAAAGATGAATTTTTATACGAATTTGAGGTTTTTGGATTTTATTTAAGCAAAAAAATATTTAACCATTATGAAAAAAAATTTGGAATAATATCCAGAATAAGTAAAGAACATATAGACAAACTTGAAAATACCAACTTTTTGACTTTTGGCTTTATTTCTGAAATGGATGTTAAAATAGCCTCAAACAACAAACCTTACGCGATATTAAACATAGACAATGGAACTGATATATTTAAATTTATGCTCTTTTCAGAAAAATATGAAAGATTCTCATCAATATTAAAAACAAAAGAATTTGTTTTTATAAGATTTAAAACTTTAAAAAATAACGATAACATTCAATATGAATTACTTGACATTAAAAATATAGATCGTTTAACAGAAGAAAAGTTCACAGAATTTCATATTTATGTTGATGAATTTAAAACAGATTTTGACGATGTAGAGAAGGAAATTAAAAATTTTAAAAAATGGATAGAATTGCCTGAAATGAGAGGAACATTAAGAATTTTTCTTCATCTCATAGGCCAGAATAAAAGCCTTATTTCTTTTTCGGATAGATACAATATTAGATACAATAAGCCATTAGTTGAAAAAATAATCAATTTTCCATTTGTTGATGGTATATGGCTCTATTAAACCTGGGATTTTAATCTTTTTAGATTCTCTGCTATAACTGGAAAGCTCTTCATTGCCTCAATATATAGGCAGGTTGATTTAAAAACATCACTTTCGTAAAATGTGCAATTTTTGTTTGCTTCATTTTCATCAAAAGGATTACAGATTTCTTTTGTTAATGGACATATTTTTTCCATTTTGTCCCCCTACTCTAATAACATTGAAATATCAAGTGGCTTTATTGTATGAGTTAACTCTCCCATCGATACAAAGTCAACTCCTATCTCCGCAAGTTTTATAAGTCTTTCTTTATTAACATTTCCTGAAACTTCAACATATTTTTCTGTTTTAAGTAAATCAAAGGCCTTTTTAACCTCTCCATCTTTCATATTATCAAGCATAACTATTTCTGCTTCTGTTTTTAAAACTTCTTCTAATTGCTCTATTGAATTTATTTCAACTTCTACTAACATATCGGGTTTATATTCTTTCGCTCTTTTTACAGCTTCTATTATACTTCCTACTGATTTTATGTGGTTTTCTTTAATCAGAAACATATCATATAATCCATAACGATGATTATATCCACCACCTATTGAAACCGCATATTTTTCAAGCAGCCTCATTCCAGCTATAGTTTTTCTTGTATCAAGTAACTTAGTGTTTGAAAATTGAATCTCCTTTGTATAATAATAAACCTTTGTAGCTATTCCAGATAAAAAACCGACAAAGTTAAGAGCTGTTCTTTCAACAGAAAGCAAACTCTTCACATTTCCTCTTATCTCTGCAATTCTTTCTCCCTTTGAAATTATTTCACCATCTTTTTTAAGTAATATTACTTCTGTTTCATCATCATATAATTTGAAAGACTTTTCTATAAAATCAGTCCCACAAACAATACCTTCTTCCTTTGCAAATATTATGGCTTTTTCTTTTTTATTTGCCAGTAGAGCTAATGCAGTAACATCCCCACTTTTTATATCTTCATTAAAAGAGATATTTATGAGATTTACAATTATATTTTGTGGTACAGAACTTAATTTTTTTGGAAAATCTATATTTTTTCTCATTCTTAGAGCCCTGATAACCTCTGGAAAATAAAGTGAGCAATTGTATCCTTTACATCATTTGACATATTTACAAACCTGAAAGCACAAAATTTTTTTTGATATGCGACCACAACAGCATCAACATCTATATCTTTACCTTCAATCATAAATTGCATATTTTTTATTTCCATTCCAACAGCAAGTGAGTCTTCAGGAAATGTTCCAACAAGTTCAAGAGCAAGTCCACCAAAACTTATATCCTTTATAACCCCGATGATAAGCTGAAGATTTACTGGAGAACGAAACTTAACTCCGATTTTCTCATTTGGGTTGTTTGGATCAAGAGAAACTCTTGCAAACTTTCTGTCGGGAGGAGCTCCTTTGATTTTTTCATAGGCTTTTATAAGATAACTTGCTATAAAATCTCCTGTAGAGTTATTTTTGATAAAACCTATAACTCCGAGTTGAACAGCCGCTGTAATATATTGTTTATCAATAGCTGAAATCAAAAGAATCACCGCTACTTTTTTAACATTCTCATCCGTTGAACTTTTTACAGCCTTTACAAGTTGAAAAACCTCATCAAAATCTTCTCTTATAACATCCATTACAACTATATCCGGAGTATCGGAAGAGAGTTTTTGCATTAAAGAGTCTGCATTTTCAACATGGATAAGGTTTATCCCTTGAGGAATAAGAGAAGTAACAAACATATTCCTTACAAAATAAGATTGGGTGTATACCATTACCTTCATTTAACTATCCTTTTCAAAAAATTTTTTTAATTTTTCATATACTTCTGTTGCTACATTTTCTGGTAAAGAGGCTTTAATTAAGTCCTCTTTTTTGAGATTTTTTATTATATCATAGTTTAAAAATTTTTGCATTATTATTTCTCTTCTTTTTTTGCCAATTCCTTTTATCTCATCAAATATTGATCTTAGTTCACTTTTATTCTTAATTTTATTGTAAAAACTATTTGCAAATCTATGAGTTTCATCTCTCACCTGCTGCAAAATATGTAATGCTGGAGAATTTTTTGGAAGTCTAATAGGTTCACTTTTAAATGGTAAAAAAATTTCTTCATTTTCTTTTGCAAGAGAAACCACATCAACTTTTAATTCAAGCTCATTCAGTGCCTTAAGAGCAGCGTTAAGTTGACCTTTTCCACCATCTATAAGTATTAAATCTGGAAAATCTTTATTTTCTCTTTTTAATCTATCATATCTTCTATAAACCGCTTCATATATCATTGCAAAATCGTCAGGTGAATTCTTACTTCTTATTTTCATATGTCTATAGTTCTTTTTATCGGGTTTACCATTATAAAAACTGACTACACTTGCTACAGCAAACTCACCAAGTATATTTGCAATATCAAAACCCTCTATTCTAATCGGTATATTTTTTAAACCAAGAACCTCTTTGAGTTTATCTAGATTCTCAGACGCATCAACTTTTGTCCATAATTGACTGAAATGTAATGCCGCATTTTCAGTAGATATTTTTACAATTGAATTCTCAACACTATCATCAGAAGTAAAAAACTTTTTTTCCTTTATCCCCTTATTTAACTCAGCAACAAGCTCCTTAAATTTTCCATCAACAACTACATCTATGTTATCATTTCTATATTCTAAAAGAAAATGTCTTAAAATATCATCTTCATTTTCCTCAAAATATACTGTTCCGCTATAACTTTGTTTACCTACCATTTTTCCATTTCTCACTCTTGAAACTACTATTACACTTTTCCCCCACTTTGAAAATATTCCAATGTAATCCCTTGATATTTCTTTGTTTAAGAAAACATTCTGGCTATCTTCAAACACTGTTATTGCCTCTATTTTTTCTTTAATTTTTTGTGCCTCTTCAAATTTAAGCTCCTTTGCTTTTTCTTTCATTTCTTCTGTTAGCTGGCTTATTAACTTCTTGTATTCCCCATTAAGGAACTCTATAGCTCTTTTAACATTTTTCCTATAATCTTCTTCTGAAATCTTTTTTATGCAAGGTGCACTACACATATTAATGTGGTAATATAAGCATTCCTTTTTTGGCAAAGTTTTACAGACCCTTAATTGAAATGTTTTCTGGATTATATCTATGGAATCTCTCACCAGCTTTGCACTAATATATGGACCAAAATATAAACTACCATCTCTCTTTTCTTCTCTTGCAAAAACTATTCTTGGAAATTTATCATTTGTAATTTTTATAAATGGATAGAATTTGTTATCTTTGAATTGAATGTTGTATTTTGGTTTATATTGCTTAATTAGGTTTGCTTCAAGTATTAATGCTTCTGATTCATTGGTCACAGAAATTATATCTATAAATGCAATGTTTTCAACAAGAGAAGCTGTTTTAATGTCTTGCCTTTTTTGAAAATAGCTTGAAACACGCTTTTTCAGGTTTCTTGCTTTTCCCACATATATAATATTGCCAGAAGAATCTTTCATTATATAAACACCGAAAGTTTCTGGAATTTCATTAATCTCTTCCGGAGTAAAGATAGCTATATTTTCTTTAATTACCATATCTACCATTCATTCTTAGGAGAAACACCTATTGCTTTTCTTTTTTCCTTTTTACCCATATATTTTTTTTCTTCTTCCTTTATCAAGTTGAGTAAATTTTCTACATCTTTTGGCTTTGCTTCTTCTTGCTCACTTTGTTTGGATTGTGAAGAAGACGTTGATGATTTTTGACTTGATGATTGTGAATTTTTATCATTTTGAGAACTGTTTTGATTTTCTTTTTTTTCTTGTTTTTGATGTTGCTGAGATTTTAACTGTTGTTTTGCATAAAGGAGATTAAGAAGAGCCTTTTTGTATAATTCACTTTTCGGATCCTCACTTAATAAAACTTCTTTATACTTTTCAACTGCTTTGTCAATTTCATTTCTTTCTAGATATAGATTACCGAGATTGTAATTAGCTTTATTAACCACTTTTTTATCTCTTGATCTTATAACTCTATTGTAATATTTTTCCGAGTCTTCATAATTGCCAAGTTTATAATATGTATTGCCTATATTATAAGAAAGTTTTTCATTCTTTTGTTCTTTAATTTGTGCTTTCTGAAAGTATTTAAGGGCCTCTTCATAATTCTCTTTTTTATATTCTCTTACACCCTTTGTTTTTAATGTCGCAAAACTATTATTATAAATTAAGATAGTAGTAGAAATTGCTAATACTTTCAATAAAGAATTAAGATTTATTTTTTGAAGTGGTAAAAAGAGATAAATAAGCAGTAAAAGTAATGCAATAAACAAAAAATACTGATACTGTGGTTCTAGATACTCATATTTACTCAATCCAAACTTTGTTTTTTTAATTTCATCAATTCTTGAAAGCAACTTTTCACTGTCTTTACTATAAAAAAAATCTCCTTTTGTTTCCTCTGCAATTGCTTTAAGTATTTTTTCATTTAATTGGGAAACAACTACTTTTCCATCCTTTTTAAGGTAATCAACAATGTTTCCATTGTTATCATAAATTGGAACATTACCACCATTTGGTGTTCCTATTCCAACAGTAAAAATAATTATTCCTTTTTCTTTTGCTATTTTTGCACTCTTTAATGGATTAAATTCATAATCTTCTCCATCTGTTATAATTATCATAGCCTTATGAGTGAGAGTATTTTCTTCAAAAAGAGAAATAGCTTTTTTAATCGCGTCTTCTAAATTTGTTCCTTGAATATCTATCATATCCGTAGAAAGTTCATTTACAAATACAGAAGCAGCTTCGAGATCTGTTGTTAAAGGTAAAACATTAAATGCAAAACCAGCAAAGGCTGTAACCCCAACCCTATTACCAACAAGTTTTGATAATATTTTATTACCTATGTTCTTGGCTTCCGTTAACCTATCTGGAATTACATCTTTTGTTAACATACTTCTTGAAATATCGAGAACTAACACAAGATCTATCCCTTCAACTGTTCCATAACTTGTTTTGCTCCCCCATCTTGGATCAAGTAAGGACAAAAAAACAAAAAATAAACTTATAATCAAAATAATTGGCCTTATTTTATAAAGAAAAGGATTTATATCGGAAGAAACAAAATTATTATTATTTCCCAGTTTAGATAGAATAGTAAACTTTATGATAGCAGTAATAATTATAAAAAAGATAGCAAAACTTGAAACCAATAGCAGAATTAAAAAATAGTCTATTTTCGCAAAAAGCATATATATGATTTTAGTAATATTGGATTCTTTTGTCAAATAAATGAGTTGATTAAAAGATTATGTATTAATATAAAAAATATTATAATATGATAATATTTTCTTTACTTTCAGAAATAATTTTAGTATAATTTAAAAAAGAAATAAAATTAAGGAGTTTTAAAATGGAAAGATTAATTGATGATAAGTCAAGAGAGGGGCTTAAGACATATTTTGCCGATATTCTACAGAGAGAAGTAGATGTAAATATTTACACTGATAGAAACTCTGAAATGTCAGAATTTGTTGTGCAATTTTCAAATGAATTGTCAGAACTTTCTTCAAAAGTCAAAGTTAACGTTTACGAATTAAATAAAGGCAAAAAGTATGGTATAACAACAGATCCTTTTATCGTTATTGGAGAGAATCTGGGTTATAAAATGATTTTCAATGGGACACCAGCAGGACATGAGGCAAACACATTTATTGAACTTATTAAAATGGCTTCAATTGGTTCATCTGGTCTCACCGATGAAACAAAAAAAGGATTGAAAGATATTAAGGATACTACTAAAATTCAAGTTTTTGTTACACCATCTTGCCCTTATTGTCCTTATGCAGCTATAATTAGTGGAGCTTTTGCTATTGAAAACCCAAATATTTTACTTGAAGTCGTAGAAGCACAGGAAAACATACCACTTGCTCAAAAGTTTAATGTGTCATCAGTACCTTTAGTAGTTATAAATGAGGATATGAATAAATTACTTGTTGGTGTTCAACCTGAAGATAAACTATTAGCCTTAATTTCAGGCAAGGAAATAAAAAACAATGAATTAGAATTACCTGATAATCCTGATGGAGTGGTTTATCTCAATGATGGAAATTTCAACGAGGCTTTGAAAAAATATGAAAAACTTGTTGTAGATTTTTGGGCTGATTGGTGTATGCCATGTAAAATGCTTGCACCTATTATAGATAGTCTTTCAGGTGAACTTAGAGGAAGAGTTGTATTTGCAAAATTGAATACAGACGAAAATCCGATTGTCTCAGCTGAATACAATGTTGAATCTATTCCAACTCTCTTACTTTTTCAAAATGGAAAGCAGATAAATAGACTTGTTGGTGCAAGATCCAAAGAACAACTTTATAGTGAGGTTTCTTCAACTTTCAAGCTAATCTCTCTGGCTTAAATAAAAAGATGGGGTTTTAAACCCCCCATCTTTTTTACTTTATACTATTATAGAATGCCGAAAAAATAGCCATTGCAAAAGGGGCATACCATATATAAGCTATACCTAATGTTAATAGACACAATAATGCTCCAATTACAAAAATTATAATAAGTAAAAATAGTTTACCCTTATTACCTTTCATTATCTGAACACTTTATGATTAATTTAAAATTAAAACTTGAATTATTTTTAAAATTCTAATATCATTTTTGTATGTTTATTATCTTTTTATTTCTTTTTCCTATTATAGTATTTGCTGAAGTAAAACCACCAGTGATAATTGATGATTTTACAGAATCT
>JAOACQ010000116.1 GCA_026417755.1 Brevinematales bacterium
GGGCTCGGAGATGTGTATAAGAGACAGAGCTTAAAGAGAAAACAAAAACGCTTGAAACTCTGATTTCAAAACTTAATGTTGCAATTTTTATTTTTGATGTAACTGAAGATGGTGGATTCGTTTTTCAAGAGTTAAATCCTACCCATGAACAGCTTACAGGGTTTAAAACAGATGAAGTGAAAGGCAAGAAACCAAAAGATTTTCTACCGGTAGAAATATCAAACGAGATAGAAAAAAATTATACAAAATGTGTTCAGACAAAAAAAGTAATAGAGTATGAAGAAAAATTATTTCTCAAAGGTAAAGAAACATGGTGGCTAACAAGATTAATTCCATTAATTAATGAGGAAGAAAAAGTTTATAGAGTTATAGGGGCATCAATTAATATAAATGATTATAAGGCTGTAATTGAAGAACTCAACCTGAAAAACATTCTGATGGAAGGTATATTTCAGATAATTCCTACTCCAATCTTTTTGAAGGATAAAAATCTGAATTTTGAAAATTGTAATGAAGCATTTGAGGATTTATTTGACATAAAAAAGGAGGCTTTAAAAAAAATAAAAGATAACTCTATTTTTGATAATAAAATAAAAGAAATTATAGATGAAAAGGAAAAAGAATTAAAAATGGATATTAAACCCTTAGAATTTGAGATAGAATCTGATGAAAAAAGCTTAATTTTTAAGATAATTCCTATACGGATAGACAATGAGATGAATGGCTATGTTTGCAGTGTAATTGACATTTCTGAGCAAAAAAAGTATCAAAGATTATTAGAAAGATTAGCAATAAAAGATGAATTAACAGGTTTATATAATAGAAGAGGTTTGTCTGATTTCATAGAAAGAGAGTGGAAAAATGCCATAAGACAGAAACAACCAATATCAATCTTAATGATAGATGTAGATAATTTTAAAAGTTATAATGATAATTATGGACATGTTGCAGGTGATAAATGTCTTAAATCTATTGCAGAAACTATGCTGAAGAATACATTCAGACCATCAGATATAGTTGCAAGGGTGGGGGGAGAAGAGTTTATAGTTATTTTGCCAAATACAAATTTCCAAGGGGGGTTAATAGTAGCAGAAAGAATAAGGCAAGGTATTTTTAATCTTCAAATTTTTCATATAAATTCAAATTTTGGAGTAATTACTGTATCAATTGGTTTATCCACTTCTGTTCCGGGTAAGTTTGAAAAGTATGAGGAACTTATTGAAGATGCAGACAAAAATCTATATATTGCAAAAGCAAAAGGCAAAAATAGGGTAGAGGGTTATTATTATCCGTAAAAAACCATTTCTTTATTCAAAAAAATCCCATCTTATTGTATAATAAATCTATGAAATGGAAAAATTTTAATAAGAGAAAACGGATAGGTGTTTTAATTCATCAATATCAGAAAGAAATATGGGAGAGTTTGATTTCTGAAGCTAAAAAACTTGATGTTGATATATTATTCTTTGTTGGAAGATCTTTGAATTCACCTTATGAAACGGAAATTCCACAAAATTTTATTTATGAAATACCAGAACAATCTTTTTTGGATGGGCTTGTAATATTTTCTGGCACGCTTGGTAATTTTATGCAAAAAGAGGAGTTAGAAAGATATTTGGATAAGTTTAAAAATCTTCCTTCTGTAAGTTTATTTCTTGAAATAAAAAATCTTCCTTCAATTCTTATAGATAATCAAAAAGGTATAAGACAAATCTTAGAACATTTATATGAAAAACATAATGTGAGAAGATTTGCTTTTATAAAAGGTCCGTCTGAAAATGTTGATTCTGAAGAAAGATATAAAGCATTTGTTGAATTTTTAAGAGAAAAAAATCTTAAGACAACGAATGATTTTATCATTGAAGGTGATTTCAGGTTTGAGTCTGGTATAGATGCTTTAAAAAATCTTGGAGAAAAAATAAAAGACATAGAAGCAATAATTTGTGCAAACGACAATATGGCTATAGGAGCTTTAAGTTATATTAATGAAAATGTTAAAGATCAAATTTTAATAACTGGTTTTGACAACATTATATCGTCTGAGGGTACAATACCACCATTAACTACTGTTGACATTAATCTCAAGATAATGTGTGAAAAAGCTCTTGAAACCATAAGTGAATTAATAGATGGAAAGGATGTTCCGGAGAAGATCTATATAGAACCTACTCTCATTATCAGAGAGTCTTGTGGGTGCAAACGTAAAGAAGCTCAAAGAGTTCCTCTATTGACAATTGAAAAATTGAAAAAATCTTTTTTAGCCTATAATGAAAATAGACTTGAAGAGGCAGATGAAATATTGAATTTAATTATAGATCAAGGAATAAAATACAAAAATTTAGAGAATGTACTTGAGACATATGATAGAGAGAAAATAATGGATTTTCTTGAATATATTACAACAAAATCAAGGCAATCAGAAAAAAATAGGCTTAATAATTTTTATAATGAAATTTTAATGCTTCGTATACTCACAAGAGATATAAGTTGTGATATTTCTTTAAAAGAATTAAAGCAACACCTTGTTGAAAAACTTGGGCTTCTTGGAATAAAAGATTTTTATTTGTTTCTTTTTGAAAAAGAAAATGTGAGTTCTAAAGACAAAAATTATCTTAAACTTGAGCTTGCTATAGAAGATTCTGTTAAAATTGAACCATTAGATAAGACAATAAGATTTTTTTCGTATCTTAAAGAGGGGAAAAATTTGATATTTTTGCCACTTTCTGGGAGAACAGATGTTTACGGAATTATTGTAATAAGCTATATTGAAAATGATTTATTATATGAAATTTTACGTGAACAATTAAGTAGTACAGTAAAATATATTTATGTTTTTCAAGAAAAAACAGAAACAGAAAAAAAACTGGAAAATGCATTGTTAAACCTCAATAATCTTAATAAAAAATATTTTTCTATGCTTGAATATTTGCCATCAGCGATTTTTGAGATAAATGAAGATTTTTCAATTGAATTTTTGAATAAAAACGCAAAAGAGCTTCTTATGTTAGGCGACAATGATATAAAAATTAATTTCTTAGACTTTATTTTTCCAGAAGATAGGAATAGGTTTTATGAGTTATATAGAAAAATAAAAAATGGGAAAGAATTAACAGAACTTCAAGAATTAAAACTTACAAAACGGAGTGGCTCAATAGTCCATTTTCTTTTTAATACTGTTCCAATTGTAACAGAAAATAAGATATCAGGTATGAGAATAAGCGGATTTGATATAAGGCCTATTCTATCCAAATCTTTATCTATAGATGAAGAGTTTTTTAGAGAATTTGCACTAAGCCCGAGAGAAAAAGATGTTTTAAAACTCTGGATGCAGGGTTATCAGATAAAAGAAATAGCCGCTACTTTGTTTATTGCAGAAAGCACTGTAAAAATACATATTGGCTCAATTTATTCAAAACTGGATGTAAAAAATAAAGCGGAATTTTTTGATTTTATTAAAAATTATCAGATCAAAAAATTTGGTTATGAATCTTTCCTTTTCTCTATTCTTAGCCAGATAATTAAAAATTAAGGTTTCTTTGTTTAAATTTCTTTCTTAAAAATACTACCTGAGGTAGTATAAAAATATTACTTCAGGTATTATCCCCCTTTTCTGAAAAATCATATAATTTAATATGAGAAAAAGGAGCGGAGGTGCATTATTATGAAAAGGGGTATTTTTTTTATATTTGTTATGCTATATAGCATAGTTGTTGGTTGTGCAAGCACGCCTACTGAAAACAGTGGGGGAGCTTCAACTTCTTCTAGTGAAGGGGTGATTCCAGCTACAGATCCAGGTGGAACAAATTTTTTTGAAGCTACAGTTATTGAAACTTCAAGGAGTGGAAATAAGTTTACTGTTGTAACAAATCTTATATCTACAAATGTGAATACTTCAAGTGTAACTATAGTTTTAAGACCGGAGAAAGGTTATCAGAAAATTATAGGTATAGGTGGTTCTTTTACAGAATCGAGTGCTTTTGTTTTAAAACAGATTTCCCCTTCAAAAAGAAGCGAAATTTTAGAAGCATATTTTGGTACGAATGGTGCAGCTTATACACTTACAAGGACACATATAGGTGCCTGTGATTTTACAGTTAATGGTAAATATACTTATGCAGATGATAGTAATGATGTAAATCTAAGTAATTTCAGTGTGGCTCACGATGAAGATGATCTTATTCCCCTTATTCAGGATGCGATTTCGGTAGCGGCATCAGATGGAAACTCCTTTAAAATTATGGCTTCTCCATGGACACCACCTATATGGATGAAAAGTGGTGGTGCAAGTGGTGGGTGGTATGGTGGTTCTCTTCTAGTATCACATTATACAAACTTTGCGAGATATATGTCTAAGTATATTACTGAATATAAAAATAGAGGTATTAATATCTGGGCAGTAAGCCCAATTAATGAACCTGGTGGGAATGGAAATACTTTTGAGAGTTGTATATTCAGTGTGTTACAGGAAAGAAACTATGTAAATCAGGCTTTAGGTCCTATACTTGCGAATGATCACCCAGAGGTTTTGATTCTTGGGTTTGACCACAATAGGGATGCTATGGATGGCTGGGCAAGTGTGCTTTATGATTCTCCATATATTGATGGGCTTGCTGTTCATTGGTATTCAAGCACCACAAACACATATAATTCAGAATTCATAAAAGTATATCAGAGAAATACAAATAAGATTCTCATACATTCAGAAGGTTGTATAGATGCATATGATATAAATACTGAAGGAGACTGGTGGAATGATGACTGGTGGTGGCAGACAAATGCTACAGATTGGGGATGGGATTGGGGAAACAGAGCAATTCATCCAAAATATGTCCCTGTTTACAGATATGCTGTTGATATAATTGAAACAATAAATAGCTACAATATGGGTTGGATTGACTGGAATATTGTTCTTGATAGAAATGGAGGGCCTAATCATGTAAGTAATTGGTGTGGAGCTCCAGTTTTAGTAGATACAAATAGCCAGCAAATATTCTATACCCCTATTTACTATATTATGAAACAATTTTCTAGAACCATAAGACCTGATGCTATAAGGGTAGAAAAATTAACTACTCATACAAACCTCTATATACTTGCTATCAAAAATCCAGATAATGACAATCTGATGAAAGGCAAAATATCTGTCCACATTCTTAACACTGGTGCGGAAAAGGTGAATTATAGTCTGAGAGTAAGAAATACAAAGATAGATTATTCTATCGATGGAAATACATTACAAACTTTAATCATAAAAATCTTGTAAATATAAAAAGGAGGAGAATTTTATGAAAGTTTACAAGTATCTTTTAGCTTTAACTATTGTGGCTATCTTTGCTTCATGTAGCACAACACCTTCATCTGGTGGTGGTGGGACAACATCTTCAGCTCCAACTTCTTATGTAGATCCAGTGATTGCTACCCTCACAAATGAAAGGATTGTACTTTGTTCAGATGATCCATCTCTAGGGACACCAATGGACGTTGATTTCAATAATCCAAATCCAACAACAACTCATGCCGTCAGATTTGATCCATGGACTGGTGGAAATGCTACTGCATATCTTGCTGCAACAACTGAAACGAATGATGTTGAGCATGCTACCGTGATACAGGTTGATGTTGTAGGTTCAACTACATGGGGTGGTGGTGCTGGTTTCCAGCTTACAAACAATGGATTAACACAAGGGACAAATCTTACGAGATTTGCTACTGGTGGATATATTGTTCTTGACGTTAAACTTCCAGTGGGTTCACCAAACTTCAAAATTACTATTGAGAATGGAGTACATCCTAATGTCGTCACATCAGCGGAAATTGTAATAGGTGCAGGGACATATGGAGAATCAAAGAATGGTATGTGGCATAGTATTGCTATACCTATATCTCATTTCTTAAATGGTACGTATACATCTTCAAAGCTTGCAAATGTTGCCAGTCCATTCCAGATTAGAACTATTGATATGACTGGTAGTGCTACTTTCTATGTAGATAGAATTTACTGGGCAAGATAACCTTCTTAACATACTGGCTGGTAGATTAAATTTCTGCTACCAGCCAGATTTTTATTGTTTTTATTTTAAATTTATGGAGGTTATATGAAACATATTTTGTTAAAGATATTTTTCAGTTTAATTGGCATATTGGTTATTGTGTCTTGTTCTACTACACCAGAAAGTAGTGGAAGTGGTGGTGGGGTATCAAGCAGCTCATCATCCATTATTTTGACTGATGAAATGTTTCTTGATAACTATGAAATTCCTTCTGGAGATTTAAGGAGAATAGAGCCTTGGGAAATGTCAATATGTTACTCCGGTTATAGACTTGGCCAGACTCCAGGGGGTAGTTATCCAAATTATGATCAGGTTTATGCGGATCTTATTATTCTTACCAACCAGTGGAAGTATATAAGGATGTATGATACAGGACCTCATTGTGAGACAGTTCTTAAAGTAATCCATGAAAAAAATCTTCCTCTCAAAGTCTATATGGGTGTAGCAGTTGGCTATCCTGCATCTAGCTGGGCACAAAGATTCAGAACAGTTTCAAACTATCCGGCAGCTTGCTGGCAAAATGATACTAATCAGATAACAAATCTATTCAGGCTTTACAATATGTATTCAAACCATATTATTGCTGTTTCGGTGGGGAATGAAATACTTGTTGATTGGTCGGATCACCAGGTTCCAGGGCCTATACTTTTCTCCTATCTCAAATGGGTAAGAAGTAATGTAAATGTTCCAGTGGGTGTTGATGAGGACATTGGATATTGGTTGCTTGACAATAGTCACTTCCAGAATGGTAAGTATTGGAGTTATGTAGTAAAAGCTAGCGATTTTGTTGCAGCACATGTTTATCCGTGTAAGATAGGCAAATGGGTTACCAAGTTGTCAAATACTACAGAGGCTTTTATTTATACTACTAACCAGTTTTATATGTTATCAAATATGATAGCTTCAAGTAATTTTACAAGACAGGTACTTATTGGGGAAGGTGGTTGGGCAACAGGTGGAACATTTGAAGGTGTTGTAAATACAGCTTTACTTTGTGAAACAAACCAGAGAACCCATTATAATGATATAAAGAATTGGACACAGAATGACGGTGTGCTTTACTTTTGGTTTGAAGCTTTTGATGAATACTGGAAAGGTGGCCCAACAGATATAGAAAGATACTGGGGACTATTCTTTGATTATGGTGGGACAAATAGAGTTGCCAAATATGCTATGTATGATTATTACACCAATTGTCAGTATGATATTTCTATTCCTTACTTATCAAGCTGGAGTAATTTAATAGATACCAATAGACCACCAAAGTGGTAATTAAAAGGGGGTGTATAAACACCCTCTTTTGTTTTGACAAACTGAAGAATTTAATTTAAAATAAATAAATCGGAGTGTAGCGCAGTTTGGTTTAGCGCACTACCTTGGGGTGGTAGGGGTCGCCAGTTCAAATCTGGCCACTCCGAATGTTAATATTATGTCAATAAAATACTTGCATATATTATGTCCTCCCCTATGGGAAAAACTACCTCCTCTTGGACCTGCTTATTTATTTTCATATATTAAACTTCAGAAAATAAAAGTATATTTTTATGATCTCAATGCTTTACTTCACAGAGGTGCACCCATTGAGTTTAAAAAAAGTTGGACAATAAATTCTTTAAATATGCGAGAAGATTTTTTTGAATTTTTCTTTAAAAATTATTATGAGTATTTTGAACAAATTTTAAATTTAATAGAGAAAAATAATATTAAAGTTGTGGGGTTTTCATTTTTTAATATAAATAAGACTTTTTGTTATAAAACTATTAGTTTTATTAAAAAATTTTTCCCTGATATAAGGGTTGTAGCTGGGGGACCAGAAATATTTAGCTATTATGTTTATAATCTTTTTAATTATAGTCAAATTGATAACTTTGTGGTAGGAGAGGGGGAAAAAGCACTTCTTGAAATCCTTCAAAATAAAGGTAAAGAGTTGACTGTTTTTGAATCTCTTGAAGAAATAGATTTTTTTCCTACATTTGAAGAATTCGATTTAACTCTTTATGCAAGAAAAAAATCATTACCTATAATGCTTGGAAGAGGCTGTATCAATAAATGTAATTTTTGTTCAGAAAGACTATTAACCAAGTATTATAAACCCAAAAGACTCGATATAATAGCTAAGGCAATTGAATATTACAAAACGAGATTTAAAGTAAATTGGCTTACCTTTTATGATTCAATGTTGAATGCTAATATCAGAATATTTGATGACTTGCTAGATATTTTAATCTCAAATAATATAAATTGGGATGCTCAAATAGGGATAAGACCAGATATGGAAGAAGAGCTTTTTTTAAAAATGAAAGAATCAGGTTGTGTAAATCTCTTTATAGGGCTTGAAGCTGGCTCTGATAGCTTGTTACAGAAAATGAATAAAAATTTTACAACAAAAGAGGCAAAAAAATTTTTTCAAATGCTTAATAAGGCAAATATCCATTTTGAAGTGAGTTTGATAGTTGGTTATCCAGATGAAACAGAAAAGGAATTTGATGAGACATTGAAATTTCTAATGGATAATAAGGATAAAATTCCGAAAATAGCCCAAGTGAGTATTTTCAGAAATTATCCAGGGATTACAGCACGTAAAATAACTCCTATTGAAGAAAATGAGGCATTAAAAAGGCTTGATAGACTGGTTGATTTTTTAGAGAAAAACAATTTCAACTATACAAGAAGTTACATAAATAATCTGGTTTAAAAACTTTAAATTTTTGATCTTGTGTGTTAAAATAAAAGATAGGAGGGTGTAATGCTGAGATTAATTATAATCCTTTTTTTATTCATGAATTTTTCTTTTGCTCAACAAAATAATCCGAAAGAAGAGTTTGAAAAAATACATTCTTCATTACTTACAAACCTGCCAGAATCTTTTAGTGGAGAGTTAAAATCCCAGAATATTCAAAAAAATTTAAATAATATTCCAAAAGATTCATATATTAATAAAAATGCCAGGGTTTATGTTGAAGTTACTTATAGTAAGAAAAATGGTATTAATTTTGTTGTTAAAAATGTTGATGAATTATACAGAGATTTATATAAAAATCTTCCAAAGCAGATATTTGCTTTTGATTTATTGTTGTCAAGAACCGAACCAAAACTTATTGAGAAATATGAGGTTGCGACAGAACTTGATACTGAAACTACATTGATTTTGTCTCTTAGAATTAAAAATTCTGAGAATAAAATCTCAATTTATATTGACAAAAAGGTTAATAAAATATTAAGAATTGACTACGCAATGGGTAAAAATTTTATGACATCAACTATTGTCCTTTATAAGGACATAAAAGGCTATTCTATTCCATATAAATTTATAACCAAAAACCTTACATCCAAAGAAAATACTATGCCTGAGATTTACGAGATTGATAATATTCAAATAAAATAAGCCATTGTTGAAATTCAAGATTTTCTGGTCTTATATCCGGGTTTATAGAGAGATTCTTTAATTCTTCAGAAGAGAAGTTGATTTTTTTAAGATTGTTAAATATGGTTTTTCTTCTTTGCGAAAAAGCGATTTTAATAAATGTGGCAAATTTTTCCTGATCAAGATTAAAATTTTTCTTTTTTATCCTCACTACGATAGAATCAATTTCAGGAGTGGGGAAAAAACAACTTTTAGGTACAGAGAAGAGTTTTTCAACCTCGAGATAAAAATGGGTTAGTATTGATAATAAGCCGTAACTTTCTGTAGATGGGTTTGCAAGCATTCTTTCAACGAATTCTTTTTGAAGCATTATTATACCTTCATTGAACTTATCTTCTTCGATAAATTTTCTTATTGCTTCACCAGAAATTGAGTATGGCAAATTTGACATAAAGAATAATCTTTTTTCTTCAATTTTGTTAAGTTGAAATTTCAAGAAATCATTATGAAATAGTGTAAGGTTTTTATAACTCAGATATTTTTTAAGTAGCTCATATACTTTTTTGTCAATTTCAACCCCATAGATCTTTTGTCCTCTACTAGCTACAAGGAGAGTTAAAGCACCAGCTCCACAGCCGACTTCAAAAACAACAGAGTCTAGAGGGATATTTTCAATTATTTTATAAGCAATATTTTTATCTATCAAAAAGTTTTGTCCTCTACTTCTTGAAAGGAAGATGCCATTTTCTTTAAATATTTTCTTTAATGAGCTCAACGAGAAAGGATCAAAAATTTCACTCATTATTTATACCTAAATGTTTCTCTATTTTGTTTAATCTTTTTAACATTTCTGGTAATCTTCCAAGAGAAGCAATAATCCTTTTCTCTTCCATTACCGGTCTTGCTGGAGTACCAAACATAATTTCACCACTTGAAATTTTTGCCTTTGATTCTACACCTGATTGTGCAAGGATCACAACATTATCCCCTATTTCAACATGGTCAGCTATACCGACCTGACCTGCAAAAACACAATTCTTTCCAACTGTTGTGCTACCTGCTATTCCGACCTGGGCAACGATTATTGAATTTGCCCCAATGTGAACATTGTGAGCTATATGGACAAGATTGTCAATTTTAACCCCATCTTCTATAACAGTTGCGCCTATTGTAGCTCTATCAATGGTAACACCAGCTCCAATTTCAACACTATTGCCAATTTTAATGCTACCAATCTGTGGAATCTTATAGCTAATACCATTTTCCTGATAATATCCAAAGCCATCGCCACCTATTACGGCATTATGGTGGATAATTACATTATCACCGATTTCTATATTTGAATCAATCTTAACTCCACTTTTTATGATACAATTTTTGCCTATTTTTACATCTCTGCCAATAAAGCAGTTAGAGTAAATAATTGTATTTTGTCCGATGATAGTTCCAGAGAGTACTGTTGTGAAAGGAAACAAAAAAACTCCAGCCTCAACTTTTACATTATCTTCACAAAAAACACCTTCAAAAGTTGATGGTTTAAGAATTGGTTTAATATTCTTGTAT
>JAOACQ010000004.1 GCA_026417755.1 Brevinematales bacterium
AAAACCACACCAAATATCAAAGAAAGATATCTTAATCCTTTAGACTCAAGAAACTTTTGTATCAAAGAATTATCCCTCGAAATTATTTCTTTTATGTAATGTATGTCTTCAAGAGCTTTTTCAAGTTCTTTTTTATCCATAGAACCTCCATTTTAGTTTACAATGTAAACTAATTTATTATATAAAATTTTTTATGGAATGTCAATATAAAATTAAAAATTTTTATCAAAATAGTTTTTATTTTTTGTTTATTTTTGGAAAGATATTTTTTGATATAGGAATGGTTTGAAGTAGAATTACTTGAGAAATTAGTGAGTCTTTTAAAACTGGAAAATAGAGCTTATTCCATAATTTCTCTAATGCTCACATTTCTTAGATAGACGGCAGATTTATCAAAGGTAAGGAAAAAACCCAATCTTGCAAAATCATCGTTTCCTATAGATTTGAATACTTTATTATATTGTTCCCAATCAGTTGTTAACTCAAAGAAAAGTTCTTTTGAGAAAAATAGCCAATCCCCGCCAACTCTTTCTACAACTACAGATATTTTTTTTGGTTTTTCTGCCTTTGCTTCAAAGGAAAACAAATAACTTTTGCCATATTTTAGCGGAATTGGGAATTGAACAAGTTGCACACTCCATCTTTCTTGTCCTGGATTTAATATTTCTATAACAAGAGTATTATTTTCTTTACGACATTTGCCAGAACCTTGGTCCCAGCAAAGTAAAGTCCATTTACCAGCCAAATCTTGTTTAATCTTGTAACTTAATGAAAGATAATTGGGGCCGTTTGTTATTATGTCTTCAGAAAAATTGCCATTTTTTACTAACTCTTTGCCAAGTTTTAAAGGGTCTATTTTTACTCCAATTACTTCGCTAGAAAAATCTAAAATATAATATCTACCTGGAGAAAAAGTTATATTTCTCTTTTTGCTTATATCACTTCCCTTTTTTAAATATATTGTTAATTCCTTATTTGTATCAATGTTCTCCAATTCTATTTCACCTAATAAAGGAATTTTTGTATAAAAATTATCATTTATATAAATGTTTGCCCCTTCGTGTCCTAAACCTTTTATTATTATTCCACCTTTAGATTTATAAACGATTCGATACGTTTCATCATTTTTTACTATTATTTGATTGGAATAAGTAAATTCTTTTGTTTCGAGGTTTTTGATCATAACTGTAATTGGAATGTTAGCAACAATATTTTTGTTAAAATTTTCTTTTTTATTTATCTTTTGTTCAAAAGTATTGTTAATGTATAATTCGTAATCTCCATAAGTATCTGCATCTGTTTCAATTATTAATTTACCACTTTTTATGGGTTTTGATGTTAGTAGTGAGGCTATTATTACATTTATCTTGTCAACAGTTTCAAAGAAATCTCTTCCTATACTTCCTGTATAACTTCTTTTTAATTCAACTTGCATAGTAGAAACTTTGTATAAATAAATGTTAATTTTAATTTGCTTAATTTTTCTATTTATAATGTAATCGCCAATAAGAATATGTGAAGCACCATATTCTGCACCAATATCAACGGCAGTTTGAAGATTTATTGTCTTTCTTTGTAATAAATTTAAGTTTTTAACTTTTTTATTAATTTCTTCTTGGTTAATTATTTTCAAATCTGGTATTTTTGACAAAAAACTATATAAAGAATCTGTCAAAATTAAGCCAAAGGAATTTTCTTTCTTATTTCCAGAATTTGCAAAGCCAATTATTGCAATATTTGTTTGAGAAAAAATCTTGTTAATTAATAAAAAAGATAAAATAAATATTACAATATTTTTGTTTTTCATAGAACTCCCCTGAAAAATATTTGTTAAATAAAAATTAATTAAAGTTTATTAAATTATATTACTATCTACAAAAATAAGCAAATTAATTTTTTTATACTAATTAATTATAATCTTAAGGTTTTATATATTTGACTTTGAATTGTTTTTGTCTTATTATAAAATAATATGAAAATATCTATGCTTGCAATAGGAAATGAACTTTTAGAAAATGTAAATGAAACAAATAGTCTTTTTCTATCAAACTTGCTTGCAAAAGAAGGAATGAAACTTGAAAGAGTCTTAGTAGTTAGAGACAATTTAGATGAAATTAAAGAAGGATTTAATTTTTTATCTCAAATTTCTGATATTATTATTTCGTCTGGGGGCTTAGGACCAACAAAAGATGATCTTACAAAAGAGGGACTTGCATCTTTTTTAGGTGAAGAGCTTTATCTTGATGAAAGAATTTTAGAAAATATCAAAAATATCTTTGAAAAAAGAGGCAGAAAGTTTCATCCTTCCAACAAAAAGCAGGCTTTAATTTTTAAAAATTCTACTTTTTTAGAAAATCCGGTAGGGACAGCTCCTGGATTATATTTAAAAAGAAATGGCAAAGAATATATTTTGTTACCCGGTGTTCCTTCAGAGTGGAAAGAAATGCTTACCTTATATCTGAATGATTTTATTATTTCTTGGGGAAAGTTAAATCAAAAAAGAGTATTCAGCTTTTTTTATGATTGTTTTGATATTGCAGAAGGCGAGCTTGATTATATACTACAATCAAGACTTGATAAGAGAATAAAATCTTATGGAACTATTGCAAAAAGTGGGATTATTACTTTCAGATTGGATATTGAATCTTATGAGAAAAAAAATGCTGAAATAATAGCAAAAGAGTTTGTTAATGAAAAACTTTCTGATTTAAAAGATAAAATATTTGAAAATACTTTTGGTAGTATTGAGGAGCATATAGTATTCAAAATGAAAGAGAAGAATAAAAAACTTGTTGTAGCCGAATCTTGCACAGGAGGTTTATTATCAAAAAGAATAACAGATATTCCTGGTTCTTCAAATGTTTTCTATGGTGGGATTGTTTCTTATAGTAACGAAATGAAAAATTCAATTTTGAATGTACCTGAAGAAATTATTTCAAAATATGGAGCAGTATCCTCTGAAACTGCTTGTTTTATGGATAAAGGTTTAAGAGAACTATTTCCAGACGTAGATTATAGAATCTCTATCACTGGTATAGCTGGGCCAGATGGCGGTACTATTGATAAACCTGTTGGAACGGTCTACGCGGCATTTGGAAAAAAGGAAGAAACAAAAATAGAAAAATTAAATCTAATAGGAAATAGAACAGAAATAAGAGAAAAAAGTGTTAATTATGTTTTTGGTTTATTGTTGAAAGAATTATATAGCTGAGGTTTTTATGGAATGGGTTAAAATTTCTTTATTTATGATTGGTTTTTTGATTTTTGAACTCTTGGTTGGTTTTATATTATATCTTTTTGCGGTCAACATTAAAGATATCTATGTTATTTTTTCTATAATTACTCTCATTTTTATTTTTATTGGTCTATTTTATTCCAGACATAAAGAAAAGAAGAAAGTAATTCCCTCAAAAAAATTATATGAAGGATATAGAAAAAGTATTATTATAACTTTTTCTGTAATATTTACCTTTTTACTACTCTTTTTCCTTTTTTCAATTATTCTTGTCGTTTTAAATAAATAGAATTTTTAAGTTGACTTTTTTTTGAAAAGCATTTATAATGAACGCGTGTTTTTGAGAGGTGCTTATGAAATATATTTATTTTTTGTTTATAGTTATGGTTTTGTTAACGAGTTGCGCAAGCGAGTTAACGACTAGTGCTTCTGGAAATTCATCTGCTGAATCTACTGAAACTTTGAGGAATATAGCTTCTCAAAAAGGTATATACATTGGATCTGCTGTCGCTGATACACCTTTATTCTCTAAAACGGAGCCTTATTCAAATATTTTTGTAAAAGAATTCAACATGATGGTGGCCGAAAATGAAATGAAATTTGAATATCTACAAACAAGCTCAAATGTTTTTTACTGGTTCATAGCTGACAGAATGGTAAATGTAGCACTTGCAAACAATATGCAGATAAGAGGGCATGCACTTTTGTGGCACAATCAAAGTGGATGGGCTTCAAGTGTTAATAATCCAGCAGCTTTAAGTAATATTCTTTCGAATCATATATTTACAGTTATGAGACGATATTCCAATAAAATAGCTTACTGGGATGTTGTAAATGAAGCAATAGAAGTTAATAATAGTATGGTGAATTCAAGTAATTTTTATGATCATTTGAGAAAATCCTTCTGGTGGACCAACTTAGGAAGTAATTATGTAGAATATGCATTTCAACTTGCAAGGGCAGCAGACCCAACGGCAAAATTGTTTTACAACGATTATGGAATAGAAAGGTATAACAATAATCCAAAAGCTTTTTATGCTTATCAGTTAGTAAGCAATCTTAAAGCAAAAGGACTTATTGACGGGGTTGGTTTTCAAATGCATATTGATACAAACTTTAAACCGTTTGAAAATGGATTTGAATTAAACCTTAAGAGATATTCTGATATTGGTGTAGAAATACAAATCACCGAAATGGATGTAAGGATTCCTGTCCCGGCAAATAGTACACTTTATTCTTTACAGGCTAACACATATAGAGAGGTTCTTTCTATTGCTTTATCAAACTCAAACTTTACGGCAATAGTTTTCTGGGGGTTTACTGATAAGTATTCATGGATACCAGACTTTTTCTCGGGTTTTGGAGATGCTTTACTGTTCAATACAAGTTACCAGAAGAAGCCGAGTTATGATGCTGTAATGGAAGTTTTAAAAAATAAGTAATCTTCTCCTATCTCATAGATTTTTTTAAAAGAGGGATGAAATTTTTCATCCCTCTTTTTTTATGTTAAGTTAGCAATGCTCCATTTTCTATCAAGTTGTTCAAAAATTTTAACTTTTATATCAAACGCTTCCGAAATATCTTTTTCGTTTAAAAGGTTTTTATTTCCTGCTTTAAATATTCTTCCATTTTTGAGGATTAAAATTTTGTTAAAAGAAGAAGTTATTTCTTCTGTATGATGGGTTACAAAAATCGCCGAAATTGTCTTGTGGAATTTAAAGATGTTTTCGAGGGCTTCTAAAAAAGACTCTCTTGAGGCAATATCTAAATTAGAGCAAGGCTCATCGAGAAGGAGAAGAGAGGGGTCATTTATTAAAGCTCTAGCTATTAAAATCCTTTCTTTCTCTCCATCAGAGAGATTTCCAAAAAATCTATCCTTAAGATGGAAACAATTAACTAATTCTAAAAAATAAACAGCCTTTTCATAGTCTAATTTTGAGTAATTATCATATTTTCCAATAGTGGCATATTTCCCACTTATAACAGCCTCAATCACAATTTCATTTTCATTCATATATTTTTTAATACTTGTGCCCAAAAAACCCATTTTTTTTCTGATTTCCCTTAAATCAGAGGAACCATGTTTTTCACCAAATCTATATATTTCTCCACTACTTGGAGAAATATAACCAGCGATTAATTGTAAAAGAAGAGATTTTCCACTTCCATTTTTACCAAGAATGGCCATCTTTTCACCACTGGAGAGTTCAAAAGATATATTATTCAGTAAAGTTTTTTCGTTTCTTTTTAATGAAATATTTTCTAACTTTAAAATATTCATAAAGTTGACTTTTTTATAAATTCAATTAAAATATACACAATGCACCTCCGCTGATGGACGGGAAACCCACGGGGGTCCGTCCATCGGTCTTATTTAATCTTCTTTATCTTTTCAATTATTGTATGTAAAGTTTTACCTGAGATTTTTTCAGTAGGGAATATGTTCTTGCCATCAGGCAGTTCAATTATTTCTTTTTGAACAAAGTAAATAGCTGCTTCATAATAAAAATCAGATGGAGATAAGTCCTTTATTGGACTTTTTTCTCTATATTTTTCTGGAAATTTTTTGTAAAAGTTTGCTATATCTTTATAATTATTTTTTTCTAAGAGTTTAAATAAAATGTAAATAACCTCTTTTTTTTCGATTTCTTTATTGGGAGAGATGTTTTCCGGAATTATTTTTTCATCAATAAGAAATTTTAAATTCTTTTGATCAATTTTTGAAAAATTGTAAATTTTTAATAGGGAAGTTTCAGAATTTATGATGTTTAATGTTTCTTCTACAGTTATTCTGTCAATTGTAAGCCATTTTTTTTGGGAGCTTGTGTCTTTGAGTTTTAAAGCCAACTCTCTCTTCTCTCCATAAAATTTCTTGTAAGTATAAGGCAATTTTGAAAGGGCTTCGTCAAGATAAACAAAAGATTTTGAATATTCAGCTTTATCAAAATAGATTAACCCTATTTCAAGTTTTATTCTTGAATTGTTTTCAAACTCCTTTTCTCCTTCCAATAAAATTGCTAGTTTTTTTTCTTCATCTCTTTCTCCTAAACTTCGTAAAACATACAATTGTGGAATTTTTTCTTTTATGTTTTTCAATCCTTTTTCAAATTCACTTGTATTATTTTCAAGGAATGCAATTTCAGTTTTTAAAGCCCATACTCTTGATAAAAATTCTTTATTTAATATCTTATTAGAAAGATAATCTTCAACCTCAATTTTTGCTCTTGATAAAATCTTATTGTCTTTTGAAAATCTATAATCTACTAAAGATTCCTCGATTTTATCAAGTTTACTAAAATCCTCGGAGCCGATTGATTTAACTTCTATAGGTTTTGTAGACTTTGCACATCCATAGAAAATAAGAAAAAGGATAAAAAGCTCTTTCATTTTATATCCCTCCTTTAAAATTCAAACCTTTTTGACCTATATCTCTTCTATAATGCATATCTTTAAACTGAATCTTAGCGACTCTTTCATAAGATTTTTTTATTGCTTCCTCAAGAGTTGAACCCAGTGCTGAAACACACAACACTCTTCCACCTGCTGTATAAAATTTTCCTTCATCATAGATGGTTCCTGCATGAAATACTATGCTATCTTTTCTATCTTCTATATCACCGCTTATCTCATAACCTTTTTTGTAATTCCCGGGGTAACCACCAGATACTAATACAACACAGTTACAATATCCAGGATAAAAATCTATTTTGAGTTCATTTAGTTTCCCGCTTAAAGTAGCTAAAACTATTTCAACAAAATCAGTTTTTAAAAGCGGTAAAACTGCTTCTGCTTCCGGGTCTCCAAATCTTATATTATATTCTATCACGGCTGGTCCAGAAGATGTAAGCATTAACCCAAAGTATAAAATACCCTTGTAAGGAGCCCCATCCCTTTCCATTCCTTTTATAGTAGGTTTTATTATGTTTTCTTCTATAATGTGTCGTGTTTGTTCATTAAGGAATGGAACAGGGGCAAATGCTCCCATTCCACCTGTGTTTGGGCCTTCATCGTTGTCAAATACTCTTTTGTGATCCTGAGCGACAGCCAGCCATTTATAGTTCTTCCCATCAGTTACAACAAAGACACTTACTTCTATTCCAGAAAGTATATCTTCTATAACTATTTTATCTCCTGCACTACCAAACTCTTTATTTACCATCACTCTTTTGATTGCAAGGAGAGTTTCTTCAACTGTCTTGCATACTATTGCTCCTTTGCCAGCAGCAAGCCCATCAGTTTTTACTACAAAAGGACGACCTGCTTTTTCTACAAAATTAAAAGCATCTTCAGGATGATTGAAAATTGCGAATTTTGCCGTTGGTATTGAATATCTATGTAAGAAATCTTTAAGATATGCTTTTGAACCTTCAAGTCTTGAAGCCTTAAATGATGGACCAAAAACTTTTATCTTTTCTTTTTCAAGAATATCTACTACTCCATAAACTAAAGGTTCTTCGGGACCTACAATTACTAAATCTATATTAGCTAATTTAACAAATTCTATCAGGTCTTTAAAAGGCGGTTTTAACTCTATTGGCACGTTTCTCCCATACTTTGTTGTGCCTCCGTTGCCCGGAAGAATATATAAATTTTTACACCTGGGGCTTTTTGAAACAGCCCACGCAAGTGCAGATTCTCTACCACCACTGCCAAGTATTGCAATATTCATTTTAATCTCCCAAGATATTATATAAAAAAAAGAAAAACAAATCAAACATATTGACAAAATTTATTATTTGTATTAATCTTATTAAATATGAAGTTGAGATGTTTAATATTATTCTTTATTTTTATTTCCTGTTCAAAATACTACAAAGTAGAGGATTTAAAATTAAATTATTCGCAGAAATCCTACCTTTTTGGGACATACTCTTTTACAACAAATTTTGTTTATCTACCATCAAGAATAGGCATTTCTCTTAAGATTGATAATAAAATACTAACATACTTTGCTTTTAATAATGATAATGGTTTTTTCTTAATACCTCTCGATGGAAGTAAACAGGAAATTTTTTCAATAAATTTGTTTTCTCAATATACTTATGAGGTTTTTGATAGTCAGTTGGTTAATTATTACTTTGAAGCTAAAGAAAATACAATTTATTACATTGGCAAATTGATTCCTAATATCTCGTTTGATGTTGAATATATCTATTGGGGAATTTCTGAAGTAGTTGACAATTTTGAAGATGACAAACTTATTCTGAAAACAAACAATAATCTTGAAACTTATAATATTACAAACCTTACGCCGAAAAAATTTGGAAAAATAAAAAAATTAAAATATTCTCCCGCCACACCTTCTAATTTCTAAAAGGAGATTTTATGGAAGAATTAAATAATGTTCTTGATGAGAGTGAGTTAAATTTATTGTCCAAAAACCTTTCTATCAAAAAACTTGGAGAAGGAATTTATGATTCTCCTATAGATTTTTTTGATGATAATTTAGTTAAAGAGAAAATTTTTATTGATGATGAAGAAAAAATGTATCCGATTATTGAGAGTTCAAAGGTTGAAATTGTGAGGAAAAATGATAAAAATCTTCCCCTCTTTGAACTTGGAGGAGCAAGAAAAAAATTATACTTTGAACCTGGCAAGACAAAATCAGCGATAGTAACCTGTGGTGGACTTTGTCCAGGGCTTAATGCTGTAATTCGTGGTATTGTAATGATGAACTACTATCTATACAAGAATCAGATAACCTATGGAATAAAGTATGGTTTTGAAGGGCTTGTCAAGGAAAAAGGACATGAGGTTATGCTTCTTACTCCAGATATGGTAAGAGACATACATCTTGAGGGAGGAACTATTCTTGGGTCATCAAGAGGACCGCAGGATTTTGGCAAGATGGTGGATAGACTTGAAGAACTTGGAATTAGTATTTTATACACTGTTGGCGGGGATGGAACCCAAAAAGGTGCTTTATCAATTCAACAAGAGATAGAAAAAAGAGGTCTTAAAATATCCGTAATAGGGATACCAAAAACGATAGATAACGATATTTATTATGTTCAAAAATCTTTTGGTTTTGAAACGGCTTTTTCAAAAGCCTGTGAAGTTATATATTCTGCACATGTAGAAGCAGAGGCAAGTTATAATGGTGTTGGAATAGTAAAGGTTATGGGAAGAGATTCGGGGTTTATAGCAGCTTATGCAACAATAGCTTCAAATCTTGTAAATTTTTGTCTTGTTCCTGAGCTTGATTTTGATTTAGAAGGAGAAAATGGACTATTAAAACATCTTGAAAGAAGATTACTGAGGAGAAAACATGCTGTAATAGTTGTGGCTGAGGGAGCAGGCCAGAAGTATGTTTCTGATCCTGATAATCCAAAGTATGATGCTTCAGGAAATCTTAAACTTGGAGATATAGGTGTTTATCTCAAAGAGAAAATAAAGGATTATTTTCATGAAAAGAAAATTCCGGTTTCCATAAAATATATTGACCCAAGCTATACTATTAGAAGCACTCCTACTACCCCAAATGATTCGATATTCTGTATTCAGCTTGCCCAAATGGCTGTTCACGCAGGTATGTCGGGTAGAACTGGAATGATAGTTGGGTATTATAATGATCATTTTATCCATATTCCTATGGAGCTTGCAACGCTTAAAAGGAAAAAACTTGATCTTGCATCACAACTATGGCTTTCTGTCCTTGAATCTACAGGGCAACCAGCCAATATGAAAAATTAAAGCTATTGTAAAAAACTTAGATTAGAGATTTCGCGTAGAGATTTTACTCTTATTGATTTTTCAATCGCGTCTTTCTGTTGGCTTGAGATAAAAAATTTTTCAAATCCATATCTTTCTGATTCTTTTGTTCTTTTTGAAAGATTTTTAATAGGTCTTATTTCTCCTGATAAACCAAGTTCACCTAAAAAAGTTATTTTCGCTGGAATTTGTTTCTCATAGAAAGAAGAAAGAACTGATATTGATATAGCAAAATCAATTGCAGGATCATAGATATTGAGCCCATTGGTAATATTGAGATATATATCAAATTTCTGTAAAGGAAGTTTAAGATGTTTTTCAATTATGGCAAGTATCATAATGAAACGGTTGAGATCAAAACCATAAGAAATTCGTCTGGGAAAACTCGAAGATGTCGGTGAGCATAAAGATTGAACCTCCGTGAGAATAACCCGAGAACCTTCAAGATGTGGAAAGAATATAGAACCAATCTTATTTTCAGCTATATTATCAACTATATTGATTTCACTTTGACTTACTAATCCATCTTCTTCCATTGAAAAAAAGCCTATCTCATCCGTTCTGTAAAATCTATTTTTCAAACTACGCAATATTCTATAGAAACCTTTATTATCCGAATCAAGATAGAAAACACTATCAACAAGATGTTCAATAACTTTTGGACCAGCTATTTCTCCGGCTTTGTTGATATGCCCGATTAGGATTAAAGGAAAATTGTTTTGTTTTGCAAAAGTAACAAGTTTATGAACACACTCTTTAATCTGTAAAAGATTCCCGGGTAAAGAAGCAATTTCATTGGAGTAAATGGTTTGAATAGAATCTATAATGAGTAAGATATTTTTTCTATCTTTGAGTGAGTTTATAATTGAATTAACTTCGGGATTATTGTAAAGAAAAATATTCTCACTTTTTATATTAAATTTCTCAAATTTTAGTTTGAGCTGGGGATTAGATTCTTCTCCATTAACATAAAAAATATCAAAAATTTTGGCAAGAGCGTTAGCTAACATCATTGCAAGGGTTGTTTTACCTGTACCAGGTTCTCCTGAAAGGAGAATAGTTTGACCTTTTAATATCCCTCCCGAAACTCTGTCAAATTCTGAAATATTTGTTAAAAATCTTTCCGAATCAATAGAAAGGATGGAATTAATACTTATGGGTTTTATTGGGGAAGGTGATGAGCTATTTTTAGCTTTTGGGTGATTCTCAATAACTTCTTCAACAAAGGTGTTCCAACTGTTACATTCTGGGCATTTTCCAAGCCATTTAGTTGATTCATAACCACATTCTGAACATAAAAAAATAGTTTTAAGCATTGTTCTTTGGATAAATTAATAAAATTGTAAGCATCCCCAGTAAAAATCCCAAAAATAAACATATTAACAATAAAAAAACAAGTGGAGCAGAAAACAAGAAACCTAAAAACTTAAATTCAACTATACTTGAATTTTGCAATATAAGAATTAAAACTATAATTGAAATAAGAATATAAGAAACAATTCTTATCCATAATTTTAAGTTTTTCATTTTATTACTCCAGTTTGTATTATAAAAAATATCTATCAAATAGTCAAATATTGCTAATTTTATTAAGAAAAGATGGTTGTGCCTAAACTTAAAAATTGGATTTAAAAACTAAAATTAAGATATTAAGATCTTAATATTCTGAGTGAATTAAAGGTAGCAAGAATAGCCACCCCAACATCACCAAAGACGGCTTCCCACATATTTGCAAATCCAAAAAGTCCAAGCCCAATCAAAGCAATTTTTACAGTTAAAGCAAAGATGATATTTTCTATAACAATTTTCCTTGTTTTTCGCGCTATTTTTATTGCTAACGGAACTTTTTCTAAGTTATCATCCATTAATACAACATCCGCATATTCTATAGCTATATCTGTTCCAGCCTTACCCATTGCTATACCAGGATTCGCCATTGCCAGGGAGGGAGAATCATTTATTCCATCTCCCACAAATGCAGAGTTTTTATGTTTTTCTATAATTGCAGCTTTATCTTCTGGAAGAAGTTCTGCAATATAATTTACCCCTAGTTCGTTAGCTATCTTTTCTGTTGATTTTTTGTTATCCCCAGAAAGAATAGTTATTTTTTTTATATTTAATTTTTTGAGTTGTAAAAGGGAATTTTGAGTCTCTTCTTTTATTTCGTCTCCTATTGTTATATAACCAGCATATTTATTGTCTATCGCTATATTAACAGTTGTTTCTGAGAATTCACAATTTTTATGTTCTATCCCAAAGTGATGTAATATCTTATCATTTCCAACAATAATTTTTTTATTTTCTATTAAAGCAAAAATTCCCTCTCCTTCTATTTCTTTGTATTCAGTTGGAGCTATAAAACCATTTTTGCCATATTTTTCTTTAATTGATATAGCTATAGGATGATTTGAATGGAATTCTGCTTTGGCAGCATACTCTAAAATTTCCTCTTTTGTAAAATCATTTTCTGGAATAATTTCTTTAACTTTAAATTTGCCTTTTGTTATTGTTCCTGTTTTGTCAAAGAAAATATTTTCAATATTATTAAGTTTATCGATACAATCTGAGCCCTTAAGAAGTATGCCTTTTCGCGAAGAAATGCCTATTCCAGCAAAGTATGAAAGAGGGATGCTTATTACTAAAGCACACGGGCAAGAAATAACAAGAACAACAAGTCCTCTATATATCCATACTGAAAAAGGTTCCTTAAAAAATATAGGTGGAATTGTTGCAACCAATATCGAAATCAAAACAACTATAGGAGTATAAAAGGAAGCAAATCTTGTAAAAAAGAGTTCTGTTTTTGCTTTTTTATGTACCGCATTTTGTATAAGTTCCAAAATTTTTGAAATAGAGGATTCTTTAAGTAGCTTTGTAACTTTGACAGTTATTAAACCATTTTTATTTATTGTCCCTGCTAAAACTTCATTTCCTACTGCTAAAGATTTTGGTATACTTTCGCCATTTATAGGTGAGAAATCAACTAAAGTTTTTCCTTCAATAATTATGCCGTCAAGGGGAATTTTCTCACCCGGTTTAACGAGTATTTCATCCCCAACTTTGACTTCTTCAGGAGCAACTTTTATTATCTCTTTACCCTTTTTAAGGTTTGCATATTCTGGTTTTAATTCTAAAAGTTTTTTTATAGATTTTCTTGAGTGATTAACAGAAAGGTTTTCAAAAAATTTACCAAATTTATAGAAAAGCATAACACCAACAGCTTCCTCAACTTCTCCTATAAATATAGCCCCAAGACTTGCAATGGTCATAAAAATATTTTCGTCAAAGAACTTTTTGGATTTGAGATTATTAATACTAGCTTTAAAAACTTCAAAACCTGAAAGCAAATAAATAGCTACCATCAAAGGAAATTCAATCATAGAAGTTAATTTATTCTTTATAAACAATAGAGAAATAAAAGAAAATAGCAAGATAGATATAAATAAGATTTCCTTTTTTGGATTAAACTCTTCTTCTTTTTCTAAAATTTCTACTTTTGGGTCTATTTTTTTTATTTCTTCCTTTACCTTTTCAAGATTTTTAGTTTCAATATTCATTGAAAGAGTTCCAAAATCTATAGATACTTCTTTTACAAAATCAAGATTTTTAAGTGTATTTTCTATATTAGCAGCACAATCTGCACAATCCAGATTCTTAAGATAATATTTTTGCATTTAAACCTCTTTTCTCAATAATATGAATTTTAGCCAGTTCATACAGTTGCTCTACATGCTCATCATTTAAGGAGTAGTAAACAACCTTTCCTTCTTTACGATATTTTACAAGATCAGCTTCTCTCAATAATCTTAACTGGTGTGAAATTGCTGAATGAGTCATATTCATAACCTCAGCAATATCACACACACACAATTCATTATCAAATAAAGCATTTATAATTTTAATCCTTGTTGGGTCTCCCATTATTTTAAAAAATGCAGAGATATATTTTATAATGTTATCTTCCGGCATAGAGATTATGGCTTTTTGAATTTTGTTTTCATGCAATTCTTCACATTGGCAATCATAATCTACCATCTACTTTTCCTCCTCTTTGAGCATATTTTAATTTATTACTTAACAATCTGAATGAATATATGAACAATCATTCATATATAATATATTAATACACTCTACTGAATTTGTCAAGTTAATTTTCTGAAATATTTAATACATAATTTTCAATGATTTTCAAATTCTCTGCTAACTCAGAACCATAAAATCCAGCCAGATCTTTGTAGGTTATTAAATTTGTGTATTCACTCAGAAATTTTTCTGCGATAGGCTTATATGACCAGTGCCATTTTTCTTCTCTATAGCCGTTTGTTCTATAACGGGAGTAAGGCATAAAAAACCCATATTTTGGAGCGTTATTTGTAAGCCAGTTAAAAAGTTTTCTTCCTTGTTTGGAATCAAAAAATGCTGGGTTTACCGAAACAATGTCTATATCTGTTCCCCAATGGTGTCTTGATGTTCCGGGCATTGCTGAGTATTCAAGGACTTTTTTTACTGTTTTTGTTTTAGAATCGTAAGGATATCTTTTTGTTTTATTTTGCCAGATTAGTTTTTGTTCTTCAAAACTACGAAAAGCTGAAACAATATACAGATTAATGCCTTCTTTTTTTGCTTCTTTTGCCATCTCTTTAAACTTTAATGCAACTTCCTCTCTTAACCAGAAAGACTTTCCATTACTTTCGATTTTCGTAAACTCTGGATGATTATAGGGGGTAATTTTACCAAGAAGCTCGTCTTTTGTTATTTCACAATGTAATAATGAGATAGTGAAAAAAAGAGCTATATATTTCATATGACCATATTCTGGATTCTTCTTCTTGCATTCCAGAGATGATAGGAGATTTCTTTATAGTTTTTCTTTTCTATGAGATCTTTCTTAAAAATTGTGCTTGCTCCCATTCCCACAGCCACTGCTCCATAAGATATAAACTGAATGGCAGATATGAGGTTTAAACCTCCAGTAGGGAAAATTTCTACAAAAGGCATTGGATTTAATATTTCTCTTAAAAATGTCGGATTAACTTCACTTGCAGGGAAAAGTTTAATAAGATCGGAACCCATTTTATAGGCGTTGTATATCTCTGTCGGAGTAAAACCAGAAAGGATTAAAAGTTTTTCTTTCGACTTTGCAACATCGACTATTGAATGATTGAGAATTGGTGTAACAATAAAATCAACACCTCTTTCTATACCTTTTTTTGCTTCTTCTGGTTCATAAACAGTTCCAAGCCCTATGGTTAATTCGGGAAATTTGTTTTTGTAATAGTCAATTTTATCAAGAATATTGGGGATGGTCATCGTAAATTCAATTATTCTTCCCCCAGCGTCAATTGTAGCTTTTAAAATTTCTTCTATACATTCTACATTATGAGTTCTCAGTATAGGAACTAATCTTTCTTCTTTGATAAGTTTTTTTACATCACTACTTTTCATAAACTCCTCAAAAAATAGCACTATATTTTATTGTAAATGTCTTAAAAAGTCAATTTAAGAAATTTTTGTTGACTTTTTTTATAAAATTTTTAAAATTAATGAAGAGGTGCGTATGAAAAAGTTTATATTTTTGTTAATTATTTTGTCTTCCACTTTGTTCAGTCAAAATATGGACAAAATCCTCGTTTGGTCAGAAGAATTTGATTATAATGGGTTGCCAGATAAAACAAAATGGAATTTTGAAACAGAAGGCAATGCGTGGGGATGGGGAAATGGAGAGGACCAATTTTATACCGATAGTAGACTTGAAAATGCAATAGTAACTAATGGGATTCTAAAGATTATAGCTCTTGAAGAATCCATGGGGGGAAAAAAATATACGTCCGCAAGAATAAATACCAAAGGCAAGGCTGAATGGAGATATGGAAGATTTGAGGCAAAAATTAAACTTCCTTCTGGAAGGGGAATATGGCCAGCTTTTTGGATGATGCCAGCAGAGAGCTATTATGGAGGTTGGCCGGCAAGTGGCGAAATTGATATAATGGAAATGTTTGGCTGGCATAATCCGGATACAGCTTATTTTACTATTCATACAGAGGCTTATAATCACAGGATGAATACTCATAAGCAAGGCTATTACAAAGATTCTACCATACACGATAAATTTCACGTTTATGCAGTTGAATGGTTTAGTGATAGACTTGATTTTTATTTTGACGATAAAAAGGTTTTTACATACACAAAAGAAAATGATAGTTATTCTGTCTGGCCTTTTGATAAACCATTTTATATAATTCTTAATAATGCTGTTGGTGGTGATTGGTGTAGGCAGAATGGAGGAATAGGAAATACAAAATTTCCTCAAATTCTTGAGGTTGATTATGTAAGAGTTTATAAGTTTAAAACAAATAAAAAGTTAAAATTGGATATAGAAGAAACGGTGGGAGGAAAAATTTTAATTAAAAATAAGGAGTTTAATGCCGGTGAAAAAGTAAAGTTGACTCCTATTTCAGATAATGGATATAAATTTGCTATTTGGAATGGAGATATAGTTTCAAAAAAAGGAGAGCTTGAATTTAATATTTTTGAAGATATAAAATTAAAGCCAAAATTTGTTTTAACTAACGAAATTCTTGTTAACGGGGATTTTGCTTCTGGTTTTGTAGATTGGAATTTCTGGGTTGATAGTGCGTTTGCAAAAGCCAGTTTCAGAGTTATAGATGAAAAGATGAACGTAAATATTGAGAAAATAGGAAATTATGACTGGCAGGTTCAACTTTCTACCCCTGTTCAACTTAAAAAAGGAAGCAAATATGTTCTCAAATTTAAAGCAAGAGCTAATTCAACCAAATTTCCTCTACGAGCTGGATTTAATCAAAACCATGAGCCATGGAAATCGTATTATAGTAAAACGATTGAATTGGATAGGGAATTTAAAGAATATAATATTGATTTTATAATGAATGAAAATAACGATCCAAATTCACGTGTAGAATTTGATTTTGGAAAAAAGACAGGCGGTGTCATAATTGATGATGTAAGTCTTGTTGAAGAGTAAAAATTTAGTTTAAGGTAAATTAACTTTTGCTTTTTAAGATTAGCTTTAAAAAAATGGTAACATTAAATTTTTTGTTTTATCATATCTCTTCTTTAAAGTTAATTTGATTTTAAAGCAAGATTTTTAAAACTTGATTTTTATAAGAAAAGTAAATACAATTTAAGATTGATATTTTTAAATTTGCAGGTTTCTTTTTGATTTTTTAGGAGGAGCCATTTATATGATAGAGGTTAAAAATCTTACAAAGTATTATGGGGATTTTCTTGCAGTTAATTCTATAAACTTTAAGATAAATAAGGGAGAAATTGTTGGTTTGCTTGGTCCAAATGGAGCTGGAAAATCAACAACAATAAGAATGCTTACAGGTTTTTACACTCCAACTCAGGGAGAAATTTATATAAATGACATTTCAGTACGCGATAATCCAATAAAGGTAAAAAGTTTTATAGGCTATATTCCTGAATCTTCTCCTCTTTATAATGATATGGTGGTTTACGATTATCTAGGATTTGTTGCAAAAATTCAGAATGTTCCTATAGATAAAATTTCTGAAAGAATTGATTTTGTTGTTGAAAAATGTGGACTTGTGGAAGTAGTTTATAAAAAGATAGGAGAATTATCAAAAGGATACAGGCAAAGAACAGGGCTTGCCCATGCAATCATACATAATCCCCAAATTTTAATACTTGATGAGCCTACTTCAGGGCTTGATCCTAATCAAATTATTGAAATAAGGGAGCTTATAAAAGAGTTAGGAAAAGAAAAAACAGTCCTTTTATCAAGTCATATATTAAGTGAAGTAGAAGCAACCTGTAGTAGAGTTATAATAATAAATAGAGGGAATATCGTTGCTGATGGAGACACCAGCGAGCTTTTAAAAGGTTTTACTGATATAGATAGATTTATAATTAAAATCAAAACTTCAGATAACAATGATAAAATACAAAATCTTTTAATGATGAATGGTGCTAAAATATTAATCAATGAAGGAGAGTTAAAAGAAATCATTATTTCACTACCAAAGAAAGAAAACATTGAAGAAGTAATCTATAAAAAAATAAAGGATACTGATTGGATACTTTATGAATTCAGAAAAGAAGAACAATCACTTGAAAATTTATTTAAAGAGCTTACAATGGAGGACAAAAATGGTTAATTTTAATAAGATACTTCATATAACAAAAAGAGAACTCAAGAGTTTTTTTTATTCTCCTGTTGCTTATATTTTTATATGTATTTTTTTAGTAGCTTTAGGATGGTTGTTTTTTTCAAAATTTTTTCTATATAATCAGCTTGAAATGAGGGAATTTTTTAATATTTTGCCTATAGTTCTTTCTTTCGTAATTCCGGCTATAACAATGGGACTTTTTGCAGAGGAATTTTCAAGCGGTTCATATGAGGTTATCTCTACTACTTCTGTCTCGGGTCTTGATATTATTATTGGTAAATTCATTGGTGCAGTTGTTTTTATGATAATTGCATTGTTTCCTACTATTATTTATCCTGTATTTCTTGTCTTTCTGGGAGAGCTTGATTTAGGTCCCATCTTTGGAGGATATATAGGGGCTATTTTTCTTATTTCTGCTCTTGTAACGATAGGCATTTTTGCTTCTTCTCTGTCTAAAAGCCAGATAGTTTCATTTATTATATCTCTATCTATTTCGGTAACTTTATGTTTGTTGCTGGGACTTATGAAATCTATAACTCCACCATTTATTGTTGATCTTATAGATTATTTTTCTTTTTCTTCTCGTTTTAGTAATATTGCAAAAGGTATTCTTGATTTGAGGGACATTGCTTATTTTATAGCCTCTTCAGTAGTCTTTTTATTTCTTACCTATCAGAATCTTGAATACAGAAAAATAGGTTGAGAGGTTGTGTTATGAAGAATTTTTTTAAAGAGATAAAAATTACTAGGAAAATGGATCTTTTCATCACTTTAATATTGATATTGTTAAATCTTTTTATGTTTTTACAATTGGTAGAGAGGGTGTATTTCAGATTTGATTTGACCAACGATAGAAAATATTCTTTATCCAATCATACAAGAGATGTTTTAAAAGAAATCAAAAAGCCCTTATCTATTAAAGTATTTTTTTCTCCAAATTTACCGGCACCATATAATAGTTATGAAAGATATTTGAAGGATTTGCTACTTGAATATAGATCTATTGCGAAGGATAAGATAAAGATAGAATTCGTTGATTTAAAGAAAAATCCAGATGCACCCAAGGATTATGGGATTTTTCCAATGACTATAGAAGTTGTTGAAAAAGATCAGGTACAGTATAAGAATTCTTATCTTGGGGTTGCTTTCAGCTACGGTGATATGATTGAAAAGATTCAAAATCTTTCTACTACAGAGGGGCTCGAATATAAAATTACCGCTATAATTAAAAAAATGATAGATAAAGTAAATAAAATCAATTCTCTTGATGGAAGTTTTGAGGTTATTTTGCTGGGTAATACCAATATACCTGTAGAAAATATTGAAAACCTTGAAAAGGTTGTTGCTTCTGCTGTTTTAAATGTTAAAGAAAAGCTTAACGGGAAGGTTACTTATAGCTTTATTGATACTATTAATAATAAACAAAAGGCATTTGAATTAATAAATAAGCATAAACTACCTCCCATAAATTTGAGTGGCTTAAATTATAACAAAAGTCTATTTCCCGATGGGAAGGCTTATATTGGAATTATTTTGAAATATAAAGATAGTTATAGGGTTATAAATATTTTGGAAGAAGACGAAGAAGGGACTATATATCTTATGGGAAAATATATGATAGAAGAAATCTTAATGGGTAATGTTGAAAATCTTCTTGCTATAAAGAAAAAAGTAGGATATTTGATGGGACATGGAGAACCTTATTTTATAGACCCCTATGGCAGTGAAGAAAGTGGAGATTCTGTTTCAAGACTTGCAAAATTTATTGATGAAAATTATGAGTTCAAACCTATTACTATACAAAAAACGCCAATCCCCGATGATGTAGATATGCTCCTTATTGTTGAACCAAAGTTTCCAATTTCTGAAGAAGAATTTTATAAAATAGATCAGTTTATTAT
This sequence comes from Brevinematales bacterium, assembly GCA_026417755.1. Lineage (GTDB taxonomy): Bacteria > Spirochaetota > Brevinematia > Brevinematales > JAOACQ01 > JAOACQ01. The sequence continues at coordinate 20,019 of JAOACQ010000004.1, forward strand.
GAAAGGTAAACCTGTTGTTGTTTTTGCTTCTGGATTATTTTTTCCTATATCTGATAAGGCAGAGCTTATGTCCGGAAATATTCCAGTGGGAATTATTCCAAAAACTGGGTTGCTTGAATTTCTATCGAATTATGGAATAGGGATAGAAAATAACCTCATTCTTGATAGAAATTGTTATAAAATTGAGATACCAAAAATCTATGGTGGGGGGGTTCAGAATGTATATTATGCCCCACTTGTAGAAAGGGAAAATATCTCACAGCACCATTCAGTAACCAAAAAAGTAAAAGGTATGTATCTTCTTAAGTCTTCTTCTATAAAAATCTTGGACGAAAAGGATAGAAAAATTGATGTTCTTATAAAAACTTCTAAAGAAGCATGGCAAGAAAGAGAAGGTATTTCACTTTCTCCAGCATATATTGGAACAAGAATCCCATCAAAAGAAAAAATGACGAATTTTGTAACTGCTATTTCAATTGTTGGAAAATTTAAAAGTGCATTTAATAGACAGGATCCTGCTTTTATACCAGAAACAGAAGAAGGAAAAATCCTTGTTGTTGCCTCAGGAGATATGGCAAAAAATTCTACTCTTGATATAGAAGGCACATCCCCAAATTCTATTTTTGTAAGGAATATTATAGATTGGGCTTTAGGTAATGAAAAACTTATTGATTTGAGAGTAAAAGGACTTTCATACAATCCTCCCAAAAAGACAAGCGATTTTACAAAATCTTTCATAAAATGGTTCAACACATTTGGCACAGCTTTTATAGTTATTCTGGTTGGTATAATTTTATGGCAGCTTGATGTTCAGAGAAGAAAGAAAATAAAAAAAGAATTTTTAGATAAATTTTCTAAGAGAGGGGAATAAAATGAGAAAAAAATATCTTTATCTTTCTATTTCATTTTTGAGTTTTTTTGTCCTATGGCTTATTTCTGGTTTTTTTGTTGAAAGAACAAAATCCCCACGGTATCCTAAGATAAATGGCTTTGTAAATATAAGCAAAATAGAAATCACATCTTCAACAAATTCAATTGTATTGTTTAACTCAAATAATAACTGGTATATCTCTCCAGAAAATTATGAACTTGATGCTGATATTGCGAAAGAACTATTTGGCTTACTTTCAAATTTTGCTATTGTAGATGTTGTAGGAAAAGTTGAGAATATTTCTTCTTTTGAACTGGATGCTAAAAGTAGAATAAAAGTTAAGATATCTGATAATAAAAAAGAACATATCATATATTTTGGGAAAACAGCAACTACAAAAAAACACACCTATTTAATCTTATCCAATGATGACAATATTTATCTGGGCAAAGGAGATTTTTATTCCGTGCTTCATAAACCTACCGGAGAATATCGTTCGAGGCAAATTCTTCATTTTAAAAATGAAGATCTTGTTTCTATAAGCTGGAATGAAGGCGGTAAAATTTTTGAAGTTTATCCAGAAAACGGTGGATTCAAAGGATCCTGGAAAGAAACAAAACTTGATTCAAAGAAATTTGGTGATTTTATCCTCGTTATTAATCCACTTTATGCCATAGATTTTCCCCAAAAGATTCCTTCAAAAAATATATTGAGAAAAATCAATATAAAAACTAAAAATTCCAATTTTAATATTATTATATATGACAAAGATAATGAAGGCGATTATTATGTAGAATTAGAAGGAAAAAAAGAATTTTACAAAATAACAGGTTTTGCTGGTAATATTCTTTTAAGAAGTTATACAAATTATTGATAAAATCATTCAGATAGTTTCATTATCTTTATCATTATCAAAGTAACTACTTGCTAATTAAGGGGATAAAATGAAAGAAGAATTTATAAAATTTTTAGTAAAGTCTAATGTTTTGAAATTTGGTGAATTTATTACCAAAAGTGGAAGAAAAACACCATTTTTTATTAATACTGGAAGCTATGTTACCGGAAGTCAGATGTCAAAACTTGGAGCTTTTTATGCAGAAAGTATAAAGTCAAATTTTGGAGAAGAATGGGATGTGCTCTATGGACCAGCGTATAAAGGAATTCCGCTTTCATCTATAACAATTGCCAAATTGTATGAAATGTATAAAATTGACAAAAAATTTTGTTTTAACAGAAAAGAACAAAAGGATCATGGGGAAGGTGGAAGTATTATTGGCTATATACCTCAAGATAATGACGGAATTATAATAATTGAAGATGTAATAACAGCAGGAACTTCTGTAAGAGAAAGTATTGATTTATTAAAAAAAATTGCTGATATCAGAATAGTTGGTTTAATTGTTTCAGTAGATAGGATGGAAAAAGGAAAAACAGATAAATCTGCATTAATGGAAGTTTCTGAAGAATTTGGGATAAAAACAGTATCTATAGTTAATATTGAAGAAATTGTTCAATTTCTTTATAACAAAGAAATTGATGGAAAAGTTTATATAAATGACGAGATGATACAAAAAATTAGGGATTATAGAAGTTTGTATGGTGTTTAATTTGACAAAAATCGTTTTTTTTGCTAAAATATAATTTGTAGTATGGGCCCATAGCTCAGCCGGTTAGAGCAACTGACTCATAATCAGTGGGTCCCTGGTTCGAGCCCAGGTGGGCCCAATTTTTTTTAGGAGAATTTAATGACAAATCTGGAAAGATTACAGAAGTTAGTCGAATTCCAGCAGGTCTTCTTGCAAAAAAAGCACATTTACAGTTTGTATGCAGAAGAAGAAAAGAAGGCCAAAATCCTTTCTGAGGAAAATCAAAAACTCATTTCACAGTTGAACGATCTTAAGGTCAATATAGAAGAGATGGAAAAGAAAATATCTGAAGAGAATTCAAAGAAAGACGAAATTGTGAAAAAGATAAATGATCTTGAAGAAGCCAAAGAAAAGATAAAAGTTGCAAGGCAAATGAGATCCTGGGAAAAGGATATGGAAAAGCAAAAACAAGAACTTTCAATAGTTCAAGCCCAGATTGATTATGACTCTGCTAAACTTGAAGAAATGAAAAAAAATTTTTCACATCTTGATAATCTTATAAAAGAAAATCAACAGAAAATAGACGAACTTGTTGCTTTTGCTGACAAAATAAAATCAGAACATAAAGAGGAAATAGCACAAAATCAAGCCAAAGAAAATGAAATCAAAGAAGATTTTGATGTTCAATTTATAGAGTATTTTGAGGCTCTTTTAAATAAGACAGAAGGAAATGCCCTCGTAGAAGTTGAAGGGGAAGCCTGTTCTGGATGTTATACTATTTTACCTACCTCATTGCAAGGGGAAATTGGAGAAAATGTTCCTGTTGATGAAATTCAGATTTTGCAATGTCCAAATTGTTTCAGGTTCTTGTATCATTCTTCGTGGTTAAGGTAAATTAATAGAAATAGCTGGAACTACTAGAAAAGTTATTTTTGATCCTTATTAAATTATTAGCCTCTTGGAGAGTTTTGACCTGCTATTTCTATGCCGTCTCTGCTTTCTAAGCAAATGAATTTTTCCGCTTTAGCCAACTGTAGCAAGAATCGACAGCAACTCTAGAAGAGTTCAATCACCTTTTCTTTTGTCAATCGTCACAAAAGAAAAGGTGACACCAAAAGAAAAAGACTTTTTCGCCTTGTGACTTGCTCAAAAGTATGACTATGAAAAAATCTACCTTCGCACATTCGACATCCTGTCTCAACGTGCTCAGG
>JAOACQ010000007.1 GCA_026417755.1 Brevinematales bacterium
GTATAGGATATAAGTATCCACATGATTTTCCTTTGCATTATGTGAAGCAAAAATATACTGAGAAAGAGGTGAGTTATTATACCCCTAATGAGCTTGGTTTTGAGAAAAAAATAAAAGACTGGCTTGATAAAATTAAGGAAGAGAAATGAGTGAATTGATTTTTCTTGGTACAGGGACTTCAGACGGAGTTCCAACTATAGGTTGCAATTGTGAGACCTGTCGCTCAAAAGACCCAAAGGATAAAAGGTTGAGAAGTAGTGTCTTCTATAGTTCTGATAATGCAAAAATTTTAATTGATATCTCACCTGATTTTAGGCAGCAGGCTTTGAGACATAATATAAGATGGATTGATGCTATACTACTTACCCATTCGCATTATGATCATATAGGTGGACTTGACGAAATCAGATCAATAAATTTTATTATGAAAAAGTCAATGCCGGTATACGGAAATGAAGAAGCATTAAATGAACTTAGGGAAAGATATAGTTATATCTTTAAAAGAACACAGGAGGGAGGTGGAAAACCACAAGTGAGTTTGCATTATATTAATGAAAAAAGTTTTGAGATAAATAATGTTATTATAAAACCAATAAAAATAATGCATGGAGAAATTCCTATTCTTGGTTATAGAATCGAGGATTTTGCATATATTACAGATGCAAGTTATATTCCAGAAAATAGCCTTTTTGAACTTATGGGATTGAATGTTCTTGTTATAAATGCTTTGAGGTTTGAAAAACATCCAACACATTTTAATCTTGAAGAGGCTCTGAAGATAATACAAATTTTGAATCCCAAAAAGGCCTATCTTACTCACCTTACGCACAGATTTCTATATAAAAGGGATAAAAAAATTCTTCCAAAAAATGTTGAATTTGCATATGATGGACTTAAAATTAAAGTTTAAAAATTTTCTATTTTCTATTGACAAATACAGAATAGCTGTTAAAATAGTCTTATAGAAGAACATATTTAATAGAGAACTCCACTTTTGTTTTAGGATATTTTTCTAAATTCTGGAGGGTAGAATCATGGGTATAGGATGGGGAGAACTTATTGTCATACTTCTAATTGCATTATTGATATTTGGTGCTAATAGAATTCCAGAAATAGCGAGGTCACTTGGTAAAAGTCTGAAAGAGTTTAAAAAAGGTATGAATGAGAAGGATGATGAGATAGATAAGAAAGGTTAGCTATGGGAGATAGAGAATTAACATACTGGGATCATCTTGAGGAGTTGAGGAGGAGGATTTTATTCTGTTTAGGAATTTTTGTTTGTTTATCGTTACTCTCTTTTTTATTTCTTGATGAGGTGCTTTTATTTCTTAAAAAACCGCTTGGTGTTTATGGTATAAATCTCAATTATTTTAAGCCGTATGAAAAATTTTTTATTTATATCAAATTGTCTTTTTTTTGTGGATTAATATTGAGTTTACCTTTTTTATTAATACAGCTTGTTTCCTTTGTTTTGCCAGCTTTGAAAGAAAATGAAAAGTTTTGGTTTTTATTTTTTTCATTATTAAGTTTGTTAATCTTTATAGGAAGTTTACTTTTTTCTTATTTTATTGTTTTACCTCTTGCTTTAAGATTTTTTGTTAATTTTGCTGGAAATGATGGGTCTGGAATGCTCTGGGGAGTATCTGGTTATGTTGATTTTTTCTCTGGAATAGTTTTATCAACAACTGTTGTTTTTCAACTTCCTTTAATTATGTTATTTTTGTTAAAATTGAAGATAATTAAAGTTTCACAATTGATAAGATGGAGAAAATTTGTAGTATTAGGGATTGCAATTTTTGCAGCTGTTTTTTCACCCCCTGATGTTGTATCTATGATTCTGGTAGGAGTGCCTTTATACTTATTGTTTGAAATTAGCTTGGTTCTTGGTAGGTTGTTTGATAAAAAATCTCTTTAGGGAGGTTTTGAATGGATAGGAGAGAATTTTTTGAAAAGACTTTTAAGTTTGCGATTGGAGCTGTAAGTGGTTTTTTAATTAAAGATTTTAATGTTTTATTTTCAAAAGAACCTGAAGATAAAACTTATGATCTTGTTGCTATTAAAAATGGAGAAGTTGAAGAAATGTTTGATGAGGCTATAAAACATATTGGTGGAATGATGAGATTTGTGAGAAAGGATAGCAGTGTTCTTATTAAACCAAATATAGGTTTTGCTTTGCCACCTGAAAGGGCAACTACAACTAATCCAAATCTTGTAGCTCATATAGCTAAGAGATGTTTTGAAGCTGGTGCCAAAAAAGTTTATGTATTTGATAATTCTGTTGAGTTTGGTGATATTTGTTATAAGAATAGTAAAATTGAAGACACCGTAAAAAGGGTTGGTGCGACTCTTGTTCCGGCTGGAAGCACAAAATATTTTCAGACAGTTAAGATTCCAAAAGCAAAAAGCCTTAAGGAAGCTATGGTCCATGAGGTATATCTTGAAGCAGACATTTTAATAAATGTTCCAATACTTAAGACACATTCTAGCACGCGTGCAACAATAGGGCTTAAAAATAATATGGGAGTTGTATGGGATAGATACTACTGGCATAGAAATGATTTACATCAATGTATTGCTGACTTTTCAGTTTTCAGGAAACCAGAGCTTACAGTTGTCGATGCTTATAGAGTTCTTACCAGAAATGGACCTAGAGGAGTTTCGATGGAAGATGTGAGTGTTATGAAGACAATGATAGTTTCTCCCGACCCAGTTGCAGCTGATGCTGCTGGTGCAAGGATTTTAGGCTTAAATCCCGAAGACATTGGTTATATAAAAATTGCTTCTACTGAAAAGCAACTTGGAGAGTATGATCTTTCAAAATTAAATATAAAGAGAATAACTTTATGAATTTTTCGAGAATACTTAGGTTTTCAAGATTATTTTCAGGTTTGATTTTTTTATTAATATTTTCTTTAATGTTTTTAGGAGTTTTATCTTTAACTCCACTTTCAAAACTCCAGTTTATCCCAGCTATTTTTAATTTTAAAAATGGAATTCTTATCTCATCTGTTGTTATATTAGCCCACTTACTTTTAACTTCAATACTTGGCAGGGTTTATTGTAGTTTTTTTTGTCCTTTTGGTTTTTTACAGGACTTATTTGTTAGCTGGAAAAAAACTTTTTCATTCAGGAAAATTGGATGGATTTTTGTTGTTTTTGCTATAGCTTTCTTTTTTGTGGCTATATCTTATTTAAATTTTGTAGTTGGTTTTTTAGATCCATATAGTTTATTTGGGAAGGTTGTGATTCTTATAGTAAAGCCAATTTTTTCCGTGTTTATTAACGGACTTCATTATGTGTTACCATTTGTAGAAAATGTAAGAAGTTATGAAATTTCCTTTTGGTTATTAATAATTTTCTCTTTTTACTTGATTTTTATTTTTTTATTTTCGTTAGTTTTTGGAAGATTTTTTTGTAACTATATTTGTCCTAGTGGGGCAATTTTCAGGTTTTTTTCATCATTTAGCGTGTTTAAACTTTCTATTGATGAAACAAAGTGTATAAAGTGTATGCGATGCGAGAGGGTTTGCCCGGCTTTGTGTATTAATGTAAAAGAGTTAAATCTTGATTATTCGAGATGTTTGTTGTGTTTAAGGTGTCTTAGTTGTCCCAAAGAAGCAATTGGATTTAAAAGTGTTTTTCAAACTAATTTTAAGAGGGGGGAATTTTTTAATTTAAGCAAGAGTTTTTTTATATTTTTCTTTTTAAAGAATAAACTTTTTGCCTTAACAGATTACAGAAAATTAAGACATTTACCATCTCCTCCAGGCTCAATTTCTATTGAATATTTAAAGCAGAATTGTGTAAGTTGTTTACTCTGTGTTTCGCATTGTCCTTCTAAGGTTTTAAAGCCATCATTTGATGAATATGGACTGGATGGTATTTTTATGCCGGTAATGAACTATCCAAAAAGTTTTTGTCTTTATGAATGCAATGCATGTGGTAGAGTTTGTCCTACTAAGGCAATAACGCCTTTTTCACTGGAAGAAAAAAAGACGATCCAGATAGGTAGGGTAAAACTTATAAAGGAAAAATGTATAGTTTATCGGGATAAGGTTGATTGTGGGGCATGTTCAGAAGTCTGTCCTACAAAGGCTGTTTTTATGGTGGGTTATGAGGATGGGCTTTTTGCTCCTGAGACTGAAACAAAATATTGTGTTGGGTGTGGAGCCTGTGAGAATGTATGTCCTGCCTTACCTGAAAAGGCTATTTATGTAGAAGGACATATTGTTCATAATAAAGCTACCCTACGTGAAAAAGATAAAAAAGAAAATATTCAAAAATCAGATGATTTTCCATTTTAAAAAATTTTTTATTTTCTATTGACAAAAAAAAATTGTGAGCTACAATATAAACCTATTTAAGGGGGGAAATTTTGGAATTTGAAAGTTTAATTTCAAATTTCCAGATGATTGAGGAACTACTCGATTCTTATGAGAGTGGGGACCTTATCAAAGTAGCCTCTCTTACGGAAGGTCTTGAAAAGGTTTATAAAGAATTTGATAAGTATAATGAATTAAAAAAGTTAAATAACTTAGTAAACTATTTAAAACAATTATCCTTAAAGTTAACTGAGGTCCCAGAAAAAGAGTTTAAGATAATCTCTCTATTCAAAGATATTACATCGTCTTTTTTATCTTTCTTTAAAAAAGAAATAAGTGGAAAAGATTTAATCTCAAGAATAAATGAAAAGTCTCACTTTATAAAGGAATTGATTGGCGAACAAAAGAAAGAAGAAAAGAAAGAAGAATTATATCCTCCAGACTATTTTAAGGGGATTGTTCAAGACGAAAAACTTCTGTTACAATTTTTTCATGAGGCAAATGAACATCTTGATGAGGCACAATATACTCTTCTTGAGCTTGAGTATGATTCAACAAACAAAGAGCTTATAAATAATGTTTTCAGAAATTTTCACACTATAAAAGGATCATCGGCTTTTCTTGGGCTTAAAAATATCGAAGAGGTAAGCCATAAGATCGAAGATCTTTTTGCTCTTGTGAGAGATGAAAAGATCACTATTTCAAGAGAACTTATTGATGTCATTTTTTATGGGATGGAACTTTTAAGAAATCTGCTTGATATTATGGAGGCAAATGAATACAAAGCCGATAAGATGAAATCTTCTTTTCTCAAAGTAAATATATTTTCTTATATAAACCTTATGAAGAGAATTCTTTCTGACTACAATGTAAAGAAAATAGGAGAAATACTTGAGGAAGAAGGACTTTTAAACAAAGGAGATCTTGATAAAATACTTGAAAAACAGAAAGAGGAAGACAAAAAATTTGGAGAAGTAGCCATTGATGAGAAAAAACTTACATCTGAAGATCTTGCTGAGGCTTTGAAAAAGCAACAACAACAAAAACTCAAAGTTAAAAGAATGGGCTATGTGAAGGTTTCAAACGAAAAGTTGAATAGTCTTATAGACTTAGTTGGGGAGCTTGTTATCAATCAATCAATGCTTAAGCAGGAGATTGTTAATTCAAAAGCGAGTCTTAATATCTCTGATAGAAATCTTGGAGAGCTTGAAAATATTACCACGATGATTAAAAATATAGTGCTTTCAATGGGGATGCTTCCTATAGGTGATATATTTAACAAGTTAAGAGTTGTTATAAGAAATACGGCTGAAGAGCTTGGAAAAGTTGTGGTTGTAGAGACTGAAGGAGAAGAGACAGAGCTTGACAGGAATGTTATGGAGACAATTTATGATCCACTGTTACACATTGTAAGAAATGCAATAGACCACGGTATAGAATCTCCTGAGGAAAGGGTTAAAGTAGGGAAAGATAAAATAGGTAAAATAACACTTAAAGCAGAGCATAAAGGAAGCGGCATAGAAGTTATAATAACAGATGATGGGAAAGGTATAGATAAAGAAAAAATTCTTAAAAAAGCTCTAGAACTCAAAATAATTACTCCAGAACAATCGACTAAAATGAGTGATAAGGATATTTATAGTCTTATGTTTCTCCCAGGATTTTCAACAAGTGAAAATGTAACAAATGTTTCTGGTAGAGGAGTAGGACTTGATGTGGTCAAGAAAAATCTTGAGGAGATACATGGGCGTGTGGAAGTTCAGACTGAGAAGGGTAAATACACGAAATTTATTATTAAACTTCCACTTACCCTTGCAATCATAGAGGGTTTTGTTACCAAGGTCGGAAGTAACAAATATGTCTTTCCATTTAATTTGATTGAAGAGATTTTGGTTCTTGAGAAAAGCAGCCTCAAATATTCTGAAAATGGCGGGAAAGCTATGATATTTCACAGAGGCATTCATGTTCCTGTAATATTTTGTGAAAAAATATTTAAAGAGAACATTTTAAGAGAGTCAGAAAATTTCATTTCACTTATAGTTTCTTTTGATCAGTTTAAGTATTGTATTGTTGTGGATGAAGTGATTGGTAAGCAGGAGATAGTGATCAAGAATCTTGGCAATATTCTCTCCGAGTATAGCTATTTTTCGGGTGGGACAATATTTGGTGATGGAACTATAGGTTTTGTGGTTGATATTCAAGGGTTAATTGAAAAAGCTGCAAATTTGTAAAACATTTTAATGAGAAATTTTGATTTTTTGAGTTAAAATATTTTTTTAGTATTTGTTAATTATTAAAGAAAATCCAGATAGTGGGAGGTTGTTATGAAATATATTGTTATTGTTGATGATTCTGATGTCATAAGGTCTATAGTTGAACAGACACTCAAAATGTATAATTATTCAAATATAATTTCTGCAATCAATGGTAAGGATGCTTTGCCAAAAATCAAAGAAAATCTTGGTAACATAGCGATGTATATATTTGATGTTAATATGCCAGAGATGGATGGTTTAACACTACTTGAAGAAGTAAGAAAATTTGACAAAACCACCCCAATTATAATGCTAACAACCGAAACTGACAAGGAGAAGATACTTAAAGCAAGAGAAATGGGTGCTACTGGATGGATAATCAAACCTTTTGAAGGTGAAAAATTTATAAAAGTAGTGGATATGTATCTTAAAAAATAGGAGGGCAAGATGTCGGATATAAGAAATAAATATCTCATTTTCTCCATAGAAGATGAGCATTATGCTATTCCGATAACTAAAGTTCAGGAAGTTATAAGGTATGTCCCCATTACTTCTTTGCATGAGACTTCAAACTTTCTGAAAGGTGTCATAAATCTGAGAGGTAGAATAATTCCAGTAGTTGATATGAGACTTAAATTTGGTTTACAGGAAAAAGAATATACAGATAGAACCGTCTTTATCATAGTGGAGATTCTTGGGGCAAAGGATCTATATCATATAGGGCTTGCTGTCGATAGTGTTCGAGATGTTGTTGAGATTGATCAGGATAAGATTGAAAAAACTCCAGAGGTTGGCTTCAAATTTAAAAGTAAATATCTATACGGTATAGTTCAACTAGGTGAAAGTATGGTTATGATACTTAATCTTGATAGTTTGCTTACAACTGATGAGGTTGTTGAGATAAAGGAAAACGTAGGAAATATTTAAGGAGGTTGTTATGTTTAAGAATATTAGTTTAAGATTTAAATTATTGGGTGGGTTTTTAATGATTGCTTTTATAGGTTTAATTATTGGTGCTATTGGTTATTATTCTTTGAGAGAAGCTAAGAAGGATTTTGAAGTCCTTTATAAAGAGTCGATCCCATCTATTACTTATATAGAAATAGTTATGGTCAGATTTGAAAGAGTGAAAACAGCTATGCGATCGGCAGCAAACCCATTAATTGAGATTGAAGATCTGAAAAGACAGAAAGAAAGAATCCTAACAGCTAGATCTGAATACAAAGATGCTTTGGAAAAGTATGATCAAATACCAAGGACTAAAGAAGAGGATAAGATATATAGTGAGTTAAAAGGATTGATAGAAAAAAACATTTCCCTGAACAATAAGCTGATTGAGTTGATAGAGAAAATGTCAACAGTTGACGAGAAAACAAGGTTTCAGATGGCAAAAAATTTTACAACTATAGTTTTCTCCGGAGAGTTTCGTACTAATAACGATCAATTAATTGCGAAAGCAACTGAACTTGTTGAATATATCAAGAAATATTATGGAGAAGAATTACCAAAAAAATCTATAGCTCATATTAAAGGAACGATGATTATTATGATAATAGTGATTTTAGTTGGTTTTATAATAAGTATATTACTTGGATTCATAATAGGCAATTCTATTTCAAAAAATTTGATTAAAGCCTCGGAGGCATTAACAAATTCTTCAAACCAACTTGAATCTGCAAGTTCTCAGGTTGCATCAGCAAGTCAGGAATTATCAAGTGGTGCAAGTGAACTTGCAAGCTCTGTAGAGGAGATAACAAGTAGTATGGAGGAGCTTCAATCAATAATTGAATCAAATACAAAAAGTGTTAACGAAGCGGAAATTCTTATGAAAGAGACAAATGAAAGTGCAAAATTATCTTCAAAACAGACAGAAGATTTGGCACAGGCGATGGATCTTATAAACGAAAACTCAAAGAAGATTGTAAAGATTAACAAGGTTATAGATGATATAGCTTTCCAAACAAGTATTCTTGCTCTCAATGCAGCAGTTGAAGCAGCAAGGGCTGGAGAAGCAGGGAGAGGCTTTGCTGTTGTAGCTGAACAGGTCAAGTCTCTTGCTCAAAAGAGTGCCGAGGCAGCAAAAGAGACGACAGAACTTATAGAACATATAGTAGAAAGTATAGAAAAGGGAAGGGATAAAGTCGGTATAGTAAATGAAAGTTCAAATAAAGTCAATGAATTAGCAAGCAAAGTAAATATACTCCTTGATGAAATTACCAGGGCATTCAAAGAGCAATCAAAGGGAGCAACTCAGGTTACAAAGGCAATCTTACAGGTTAACACAGTTGTTCAACAAACGGCAGCAAGTAGCGAAGAAACAGCAAGTTCTGGTGAAGAATTGCTTACCCAAGTTGAACAGTTAAGAGAGGTTATAATTAATCTTAATACAATTGTTAAAGGAGAAAAAGAAGCTCAAAATCTTAAGAAAGCAGGAGAACAAATTTTTTCTGAAACTCAAGCCAAAAGAAGAAATATATCTGAAAAAGCCCATGAGGTAAGACTTGAAATAGAAAAATCACACCAGAAGAGTGGTAATGGCAAAAACGATGAAGTTGAAATAGTTAAACCAGAAGATAAAATTCCATTAGATGATTTTAAGGATTTTTAAGTTTATTTTTGGTCTGGCTATTTTTAAGATTAATTGAAAAACAAAGTATACAATTAATTATAGTTATATAAATTATTTTGTGAGGATTTTTTATGAAAAATAATTTATTTCTATTTGATATTTTTTATACATTTTTTTTGATTATTTTTAGCATATTTATTGGAAATATAACTTATATCTTATTTCTCCTAACTTTATTTTTAATATTGAATTTAATTTTTTTTATAAGTTTCAATACTTTTGCTAAAAAAGAAGCTAAAATAGAAAATGAGACTGATAAAAAAGATCTTTTAAAGAATCTTAAACAAGAAATTGATAACATAATAAAAAAAATTATTGAAGAATATGGAGTTTATAAACTTAAGAATGTTGAAAAGTTTATAGGTGAGATAGAAGATATTGAAAATATAAAGAGAATTTTCTTAGAAAGTTTAAACGAACTTTCAAAAGTATATGTAGATGAAAGAAAAGAAAAATTTGATATAATAAAAAATAGTCTTTGCCCAATATGTTTTGCAAATGAAATTATAATGGAATTTGAAAATTATTCAAAACAAAATATAAGAAAAAATATGACAGATATTATTAACCTCCTTGAGCATATTAAGCAAGAACAAAACCAGAGTTATCATCAGATACTCGGTATAATTACAGATTTTACGAAAAGGATTGAAGAAGGTAAAACTACAGAATTTAAAAATAATGAAAATTTGAACTATGTTTTTTCACAAACACAAAAGATACAATCTGATATAGCGGAAACTATTAATAATTATTATAGTGAGTTTAAAAGAATAAATTTAGCCTGTAAAGAAATAGAAGAAATATCAGAAAAAATAAGGATGATAACACTTAATCTAAGTATAGAAGCAAGTAAATCTAATAATAAAGCATTTAATGTTATTTCTCATGAATTGCAAAAATTATCATTAAAAACTCAGGATTTTGTAAAAAATATAATGTCAAATATTAAAAAATCTATAGAAAATATAGAGTTACAAAAAGAAAGTAAGTTAATGGAAATTAAAGAAGTAAATGAACAGATAGAGAAAGCAAGAATAATAAACGAAGAGTTTGAGAAAACTATGAAAGGTATTTATGAACTTGTAGATAAATTAAGTGATACGGTTAATGTTTTTATTGAGGATAAAAAGAATATATTTTCAGTTTTTGAGAATATTCAAAATGTTCAAATAGATTCTGAGATTATAGAACATTTTTTTAGACTGATTAATGAGACTATTTTCTCAAATACTGATAAAGTTCATGAAATTTTAGGAGGTAAGAAAGGAGCTTGTGAAGATATTCCTTTCAAGAAAGTTATTATTAAAGACACTCTTGAGAAGCTTGAAAAAATTGTTACTACTGAAAAAGAAAGAGAGTTAGTTAAAATTCTATATAAAAAATATCTTGATATAGAGAATACTGAAAAATCTGATATGACTAAAGAGGGTGTAATCCTCTTTTAAATAGAATAGTATGATAGATAAGATATATTTAAGTGATGAACTTTTTAACAAATTTGCCGAGCTCTTTTATAGATTTTCTGGTATTAAACTTAAGGATTATAAAAAATATTTGGTTGAATACAGGCTTTCAAAATTTGTAGGGATTTCAAAGCCTTATAAAACTTATGAAGAATTCTATGATGCTTTAATTAAAGATTTGTCTGGAGAATTGAGAAAAGGGTTTGTTCAGGTTTTAACAACAAATTATACCTATTTTTTCAGAGAGGGGGTGCATTTTGATTTCTTAAGGGAGTATCTCAAGAAAAACTATACTAAAATGGATTATATAAGACTCTGGAGTGCAGGTTGTTCTACAGGGGAAGAGGCATATAGTATGGCTATCACAGCACTTGAGACTATTCCCATTTTGAAGTCTTATGATTTTAAGATACTTGCTACAGATATATCAAATGCTGTTTTAAAATTTGCTATAGAAGGGGTGTATCATTATTCAAAGATAAAAGGTTCTCTTGATGATAAAATTTTAAGAAATTATTTTGTCTTTGATAGAGCTAAAAAAAATTTCATTGTTAAAGATGAAGTTAAAAGTTATGTGGCTTTCAGGTATTTGAACATTATGGACAAATATCCATTTAATAAAAAGTTTGATATAGTCTTTTTGAGAAATGTTTTAATATACTTTGATAATACTGAAAAAGAATATATATTAAGAAAGATTTATGATTATATTAAAGATAATGGTTATCTCATACTTGGACTTTCAGAGAGTATTGTTGGTGTAAGATCTCCTTTTAAGTCGATTAAGAATTCTATATATGTTAAGGAATAATATGGAAAATTTAAATGAGTATTTCTTGAATCCCGGGGAGCTTATTTTTTCAAAAAAACCTATAGTTGTTAAAACTGTTTTGGGTAGTTGCGTGGCTGTTGCACTTTTTGATAAGGTAAACAACTTTGGTGGGATGTGCCATTATCTACTTCCAGTTTCTCCTTCTGATGAACATAATAGTACAAAATTTGGAAATATTGCTATCTATACACTTCTCAAGAAATTTATCAAGGATAATGGCTCACGAAGAGAAGATCTTGTTGCAACCATAATAGGTGGGGCTTTCATTATATTCGATGAAAGAGAAATATTTTTTATTGGCGATAAAAATGTCGATATTGCAACTGAGATATTGAGAAAAGAAAAGATCTATATCAAGCAAATGCATACTGGTGGAGAACATGGCAGAAGGGTATTGTTTAATACATCGAATAATAAACTGATTGTTGAAATGCTTGATCATATAACAGTTGAAGATTTGTATAGAAGTTAGAAAAGTTTTTCCCTTCGGAGTTATCATCTTTTTTAAAAAAACATCTTTTCATAAAAAAAGGATTCCAGAAGTTTTAAACTTCTGAAATCCTATATGACCATCAACCAGAAATTTTTAAAATTTTTTTAAAAAATTCTAAAGCAAAAATAGTTAAAGTCGATAGTAATAATGTAGATTAATAATCAGGAACCCCCGCAGTTATACAACACCTTTTTACCTAGAGGTTAGGGAACGCCTATCCCTAACTAACCAAGAAGCCTCAGCACAAGCTGGGGCTTTAAATTTGCCTGAGCTAACATTGAAACGTTAGATTGAGCAAGTATCTGATTCTTTACATATTCACTCATCTGCTGTGCCATATCTGTGTCTCTGATTCTTGATTCTGCTGCCATGGTATTTTCGTAAGCTACGTAAAGTCCTTTGTATAATTTTTCAAATCTATTCTGGTAAGAACCAAGATCAGCTCTCTGTTTTACAACTACCTCAAGTGCTTTATCAACAACACCGATAGATCTGTTGGCACTATCCATATTGCTTGCACTTACCATTTTGTTTCCATCTTGGTTGATAAGGCCAAGAGCCTGTGCGTCCATATTTCCAACAAAAACCTGAACTCTCTGATCCATATTTGGACCAATGTGAAACCAGAGTCCCGCGGTTTGCTGGTTTGGACCTGCTGCACCTGAAGCTGTTACCGTTTCAGGAGCCTGGAACCTACCTGTAAGAATTGTCATACCATTGTAATGAGAATGCTTTGCGATTCTGTCAACTTCTGATACGAGTTGAGATAATTCAATGTTAATAAGCATTCTATCCTGGTCACTGTATATTCCGTTACCAGCCTGAACAGAAAGCTCTCTTATTCTTTGAAGAATATTTGTTGTTTCTTCAAGATAACCTTCTGCTGTCTGTAAGAATGAGATAGCATCTTCAGTATTTCTCATTGCCTGATGAAGTCCTGAAATCTGTGATCTCATCTTTTCTGATACAGCAAGACCAGAGGCATCATCTCCAGCTTTGTTAATTCTCAAGCCAGAAGATAACTTTTCAATGTCTCCAGACAGCTTCATATCGTTGATTTTAAGCTGTCTATTGGAGAATACGGAAGAGATATTGTGGTTAACTATCATAGCCACCCTCCTTGTTTTTGATAAACATCCTTGTGGATAAATTTTTAAACTGCAGGGGTCCTGATAACTGCACTCTCTTCCACAAAAAATGCAGTCTTATAAAGAAGGGTGAAACCACATTTGCCTATTACCAATAAAAACAGATAGTGTTTTAGAACACTATCATTTCTTTAATTATGATGAGGCTGTCAAAATAGACAGCCTCTTTTATTTTACGAAATCTTGCCTATCCCTAACGTCCAGAAGCCCTCATCATAAGATTACCTTAAAAGTTGAAGCATTAATTGAGGCTTCTGGTTTGCCTGTGCTAACATCGCAGTAGCTGACTGAGTAAGAATCTGGGTTCTCACAAAATGACTCATCTGTTCAGCCATATCTGTGTCTCTGATTCTTGATTCTGCTGCCTGCATGTTTTCGTAACCGATCAAAAGACCTACAGTAACTTTTTCAAGCCTGTTCTGATAGGCACCGAGATCAGCTCTCTGTTTGGATACTCTTTCGAGAGCTTTGTCAATTATACCTATAGCCATATTTGCCTTGTCTGGAGTGCTCAAGCTGAGAATTTCTTTGCTTGAGACATCCCTTACACCGAGAGCTTCAGAAGTCATTGTGTTGATGTAAGCCTGCATTCTTTGATCCATATTAGCACCAACATGGAACCATATGCTTGCAGTTGGTTGGTTGCCCTGAATAGGGGTTGCAAATCTACCAGTAAGCATATTCATTCCATTGAATTGAGCATGTGAAGCTATTCTGTCAATTTCATCGATAAGCTGAGAAACTTCAACCTGAATCTGCATTCTGTCTTCAGTGCTGTAAATACCGTTTGCAGCTTGAATAGCGAGTTCTCTTAATCTCTGAAGGATTAACTGAGACTCTTCAAGATAACCCTCTGCTGTCTGAATGAACGAAATGGCATCCTGAGCATTTCTTTCTGCTCTTCTTAAACCGCTGATCTGAGAACGCATTTTTTCAGATACGGCAAGACCGGAAGCATCGTCTCCTGCTCTGTTAATTCTCATACCAGAAGACAGCTTCTCAATGTTTTTGTCAGCATCACGATTGTTAATCATGAGCTGCCTTTGAGAAAAGATCGCACTAATGTTGTGATTAATAATCATAGGCTCCTCCTTGATATATTTAATCCCCGCATCCTTGCGGAGAATTTTTGACCAAAAAACTAAAGTATTTAGAAAAAATTACGAAAAACCTAATAGGGAATATAGTGAAAAAATATATTTTACAAGTCCGCAAAAACCCTAATGTATAATCGGAAGATAATATTTTAAACTTTAAGATTTTTTTTTATTTTTTATATTGATTTTGAATAAAAAATAAATATTTTTTGCATCAACTTTTAACCGTTTGGAAAAATAAATTTACAAAAAAATAGCCAGTTTTCAAGTTCTTGTCAATAAATTTTTTTAGTAGTTGTGTTAAAAATTGGATTTTAAATTTTTAAGCAAATTTCTGGAGATCCGCTTTTAACTTTTCAATCCTCTGGTTGAAATTGGAAATAATTTTTTCTTTATTTTCAAGAGAAGAATCCTGTATTATAGAAATTTTTTCTTCAAGTTCAAGAATTTTATTTATTATTGTAGTTTTTGATTCGTGTGAAAGTTTTGTGGTTTCATCATTTTCTAGAGCTTTTACAGCTATATATGCAAGGTTTCTTAAAGACTCGGAAACACTGAAATCTTCAGATAAAATTTCAAAATATTTTTTTACAGCATTGTTAAGTTGTGTTTCATCAATTAAACCATTTCTTAACAGTATAAGTCCGATTGGTTCTGAGAAACCTACTGATTTGAGATTATATTCTTGCTCTTCAAGAGCATATTTTATTTTTTCTTCAGTTACATAACCAAGACTGATAAGTATTTCACCGAATTTCATAAGAACTCCTTTTTATTTATTTTTCGTAAAATTTTATTTAAATCTTAAACTTATATTTTTTTTACAGAATCTCTCTCTATAATACCTACAGGAAAAATCCTACCCTGTGAGATAATATCTTTATTGTGTATTTTTGTTAATAATAATTCTGCTGCTGCTTTTCCCATTTCTATAATTGGTTGTTTTATTGTTGTTAGTGGTGGAGTAGAATATTGTGATGCATAAATATTGTCAAATCCAATGACAGAAATGTCGTCTGGAACCTTTATATCATATTTTTTTATTTCATTTAAAAATCCAAGTGCACTTAAGTCATTTGAGCAAAATACAGCAGTAGGCAATTCTTTTAATTTCATAAGTGTCTTTGCACACTCAATGCCATCATGATATGTAAAATTGCCATTCAATATCCATTCTTCTCTCAATTCAAGATCATAGTGTTTAATACCTTTTAAGAATCCATTTAATCTGTCAACACTATTTCTCATTGTCTGGTTTCCTGTAAGGATTGCAATTTTTCGGTGTCCTTTATTATAAAGGTATTCAACAGCTAAAAAGCCACCATTTTCATTATCAGCATCAACATAATTGATATTATGTGTTGTTCTTTCTCCTACGAGTATGACGGGAATATTATCCCTTTCAATTGATTCAAAATCTATAGTATTTATGTCTGGAGCAATTATGATTAAACCATCTACTTTTCTTTCATAATAATTTTTGAGGTAGTCACTATGTTTCAATCTTTTTCTCGTTGAAATCATTACATCATAACCTTTTTCGGTGCAAACATCTTCTATCCCCATCATAAGTTCATAATAGAAGGGATTTTCAAGCACTATTCCAGCTGTGATGAGAGGTGAAACTACACCTATAGTCTTAAGTTTACTGCCATGCAAAGCTCTACCAACAGAATTAGGGTAATAGTTTAATTCTTTTACAATCTCTAAAACCTTTTTTCTTGTTTCTTCCGATACTTTACCTTTTACTCCATTTATCACTCTTGAGACTGTCATTATAGATACACCGGCCTTTTTAGCCACATCAGCCATTGTGACCATACTATCCTCGCTTTATTAAATCTAACATTTCTTTTATTGCTCTTTCAAGACCTACATATACAGAGTATGAAATAATAGAGTGCCCAATATTAAGAGTTTCAATAGCTTCAATGTTTACTATTTCTTTTACATTTTTATAATTCAAACCATGACCTGCATTTACTCTTAGTCCTATAGATGTTGCAAAAGAAGTAGCCTCTTTAAGTTTTTGAAGTTCTGTATATATTTCGTTTTCAGTTTTTGCTTCTGAATATTTTCCTGTATTAAGCTCAATATATGTTGCCATAACTTCTTTTGCCTTTTCTATCTGTTTATTATCAGGGTCTATAAAAATACTGACTTTTGTTCCGATTTTGTTAAATTCTGGTATAATTTCCGATAGTTTGAGTTTATTTTTTTGTACATCTAGTCCACCTTCTGTTGTTATTTCCATTCTGTTTTCAGGGACAATGCAAATTTCGTCAGGTTTAACATCCAATGCTATCTTTATTATCTCGTCGTTTAATGACATTTCAAGGTTTAAAGATGTTTTAACTATCTGCCTCAATAGGCGGATGTCTCTATCTTTTATATGCCTTCTATCTTCCCTGAGGTGAGCTGTTATACCATCAACACCGGCTATTTCAGCAATTACAGCAGCATAGATAGGATCGGGGTAAATAGCTTTTCTGGCTTCTCTCAATGTCGCAACATGATCTATATTCAAGCCTAGTTTTTTTATCATATTATTCTTCCTCTATGGATTCAAGTTTCTTTAGTGCCTTCAGTTTTGATAAGGCTCTAGTTTTATAATCTCTTGCTATGCTATTTGTATTATCGATAAGTAAAACCTTATCAAGTTCTTCAACAGATTTTTCATATTCTCCATTGTTGTAGTATGCGATTCCTCTGTCAAGAATACTTTGTGCTTCACTTTTAAGTTTCTGGGTGATTGAATTCTTTAATGCTATTGCTTCTTTGTTATCAGGGTTATTTTCGAGATATGCGTCAACAAGTTTTAATGCCATTATGTTATTGCCTTTTGCAAATTCTTCTTTTGCTTTATCAAGACCTCTTTTTTTACTTATTTCTGTTATAGTTAAGTTGTATAAATCCCTTGCTTTAGTATAATTTGGTTTATAATATAGTGCCTTTCTGAGGTTATCAAGACATCCTGTTAAGTTTCCTTTTTTATATTCTGTAGAAGCAATATTGTAATATTTTTTAGCGACCTCTTCAAGAGTACTTTCTATTTCTGATTTTATGTTTCTTATTTCTATGTCATCAGGTATTACTTCAACGAGATAATCTGCCTTCTTTTTTGCTTCTACATATTTTTTATTTTTGTGAAGTTTAATAAGTTCTGCTTTTTCTTTTTCTATACTTTTTAAAACGGCATTATTTGTTGATAATGTATCGATTTTGTTTTTTATATCTTTATTTTTGTCTATAGAATATAATTTCTTATAATATGATAAGGCTAAAAGATAATTTTTATTGTTTTCATTTTTTTCTGCTTCTGTTTTAAAGTTATTTTTGTAATTTTCTATCTTTTCTTCTATAGAGTCTTTTAATATAGCAGCTTTTTTATTATCGCTATCAAGGTTTATTGCTTTGTTTAAATCTTTATAGGCTAATTGATATAAGTTAAAAGCCTCTTCTATATCCGTTTTTTCGATTTTTTGAGCGTTTTGATAATTATCTAGTGCTTTTGAATAATATTCCATAGACATTTCATCTTTTCTTTTGCCAAAGTAGCCACTCATCCCTAGGAAAAAGAACCTATTGTTTACAGAATAAGAAAGATTTATGCTTACTTCATCCAGTAGAATTCCTCCGTAAATTTTGGTTTCTCTTTGCTCAAAATCATAAGTAGCGCCTATACTAAAAATTCTTTTATCACTTATAAAAGCCAAAATAGGAGAAAATTCTCCACCGAGTATGAAAATATCTCTGTCAGCTAAAAAAGATTTTTCTATGAATATTTTTGTTCCAAGAATGGCGAGGTCATAACCTCCACCAAGTCTTAATGAAAGATTTTCGCCTTCTGTTGTTCTTGGTTGAGAACCTATGTTTTTTACTGCAAAACTTATAAAGAATTTGTCGTTTAAAAACTCATTTTTAAGAAAATCAAGCCCTAGCGAAGCATTAGGATGAAAAATTAATCCAGTATCAAATAAAAAAGCATCAAAGGGGCTAAAAACTGAACTACTTAAAGTTTTAAGGGTAAAACCTATACCTAATACATTCCACAGGTTATTTCCAATGGAGACAAAGGCTCCACCTGAAGTATTAAAACTATAAACACCAAAAGATAAGTTACCAAGCACTTCAGCAGTAGGAAAAGCCATTCCAAGATAACTTATACCCAGATTATAACTATTAAATTCTATGTTTAAGTTATTTAAAGAGTATAAACCGGCCGGATTAACAAGAGCAGCCTTTGAACCATTAATAAAAGTAGAAGAATTATAAGTTTGTATAAAATTAAGATTGTTTAATTCCCCCGAAAATAGACTACTACTGAAAAGTAAAAAAATAAAAACTAAAAAACATCTTTTCATATTCCTCTCCTACTAAAATTATAGGGAAAATGAAGTTAAATGTCAACTTGATTGGTATAATAAAATTTTAGTTTAAGTTTGTTTTATTAAATTTTCGTGTTATAATTTAATTATAACTTTGGAGGAATTATGAGATTAAAAATTTTAGCTTTAATTATTCTTTTATTTTCTATTTCTTTTTCACAAACGAATGATTATGTTAAAGTCGCTGTTCTTGATATTTCTGCTAAGATCGAGATAAAAGATATTGATAGAAATTTTTTGACAGAAAGGCTTCAAATTGAACTTTTAAAATACAGAGGTTTAAAGGTAGTAGAAAGATTGGAGCTTAAAAGAATAATGGATGAGCAAAAGATACAATTAAGTGGCTTGAGTGAGAAGGATGCTATAAAAATAGGAGGTATAAGTGGAGCAAATAAAATCATTATTGGTTCTTTAACAGAAGTAGAAGATAGCTATTTTTTGATTATAAAAGTCATCGATACTTCTACCTCTGAAATAGATTTCATTGATCAAGTAAGTGGAGAAAATACTATAGAGTTAAGTAAACAGATTAATATAGTCGCTTCAAAAATTGCAAAAGCTCTTTTAAAATTACCTATAGAAAAACCGGCAAAAATTAATGAGGAAAAAAATACTGAAAAAGAAGAAAAAAGTTATTCATCAAGTGAAATTTCTGAGAAATTTTGGATGCCTCTTGCCATTAGTTTTGTAAAACCTTTCCAGTTACCAGGTGAGGATTATAATATTTATGGAGGTGCAATTTCTTTAGTTTCTGGAAAATATAATAAGGTTTTTGGTCTCCATACAGGAATTATAAATATTAATGAAAATATTTATGGGGCACATATTGGTATTATTAATACAACATATCAAAGTAGTTTTGGTATAAAAATTGGGATAGTTAATAATGCTTATGGTATAGCTTTTGGGCCACAAATCGGGGTCGTTAATAAGGCTGATACAATTACGGGGATTCAGCTTGGAATAGTAAATATAGCTGAAAAGATGATGGGAATTCAAGTCGGGGTTGTTAATATCAATAGAAGTGGAGCGATACCTTATATGTTTGGTATAAACATAGGGTTTTAAAGTCTATTTATCATACTGGCAAGATAACCAGCACCAAAGCCGTTGTCTATATTTACTACGGATACACCCGGAGCACAGCTATTGAGCATGGTGAGCAAGGCTGATAGACCTCCAAAATTTGCTCCATACCCTTTGCTTGTTGGTACAGCTATAACTGGTGATGAGACAAGGCCAGCTATTACGCTTGCAAGAGCTCCTTCCATTCCAGCTATGGCTATTATTACTTTTGCTTTCTGTATTAATTTTAGTTTGTCAAATAGTCTGTGAATTCCAGCCACTCCAATATCGTAGAATCTTTCCACTTTATTACCCATAAGTTCACAGATTATTGCTGCTTCCTCTGCAACTTCTATATCTGAGGTTCCACCGGTTATTACAGCTATAAATGAATCAGTTTTATCTATCGATATTTGCTTTGTTGATATTATCCTTGCTTCTTTATAATAAATTATGTTTCTTATTTCCTTTTTAAGGGCTTTATAAACTTCTTCGTTTGCCCTTGTTCCTATTACACTCTTTGAGCTTTCCATAAATTTTTTGAAAATGGATAAAATATGTTCGGTTGTTTTTCCTTCGCATAGAATAAACTCTGGAAAACCTGTTCTTAAACTTCTATGCGTGTCTATTTTTGCAAAATTCAGGTCCTGGAATGGTAAATCTCTGAGTTTATCTAATATTTCTTTTTCAGTGATTTTGTTTTCTTTATATTCTTTTAATAGTGATAGTAAAAACTCTTTATCCATTCATACTCCCCATTTTATAGCCTTTACAATCAATAGAAACATACTTAAAGCCTATTTTTTTTAATTCCGAATCTATTTGTTTTGTAATTTTTGGTTTTAAGATTTTTTTGAGTTCTTTTTCACCTACTTCTATTCTTGCAAGATTATCGTGAACTCTTACTCTCACAACTTTAAAGCCAAGTTTCTTGAGGTAATCTTCGGCATTTTCAACCATCTGGATGGTAGTTAGTTTAATTTCTTTATTATTTGGAAGTCTTGAAATAAGGCAGGCATCTGGCATTTTGTCCCAGAATGGGAGCTTGTATTTTCTAGCGTAGTTTCTTATTTCTTTTTTTGTTAGTTCTGCCTCAAGTAATGGGCTTATTATTTCAAGCTCTTTTAATGCTTTTATGCCAGGTCGATAGTCATTAAGGTCGTCATAATTTGTTCCATCACATAGTATAAAACCCTCTTTATTTGCCAGTTCTTTTATTTTTGAAAAAATTTCTTTTTTACAGAAATAGCATTTGTCAATGGGGTTATATTTTATTTCTTCTGGTAAAGAAGTGTTGATAATCATATGGGGTATATCTAAAAATTTTATAATATTTCTGGCTTGTTCTAAACTTGTTTGTGAAATTTTATAGGGAGAATAGATAGTTATAGCTTTTGTATTTTCTTTACCCAGTGTTTTTTTAGCAAAATACAAAAGAAAACTGCTATCAAGTCCTCCTGAAAATGCTACCATTATCTTTTTATAACTTTTTATGATTTCTTCGAGTTTTCTTAGTTTATCCATAGAAATAAATAATAAGTTTTATTTTTTAAAAAATCAAGTTATTTTGTTAAATTTAATTCTGCTTCGCTTTTTCTTAAGTATTGAGGTTCAAGATATTGAGCGTCAATTAATTTTTCTGGGGAATTTTCTATAATTTCTTTAGCTTTTTCTATAATTTTAGAACCTTTAACTGTAATTTCAGGGTAAAAGTGCTTTTTATATGGAAATTTTTCTAATTTTTCTCTGTATTTTTCTATGCCTTCTCCAATGAAAAAAACAGGCTCTTCTTTAATTAAATGAGATAATTCTTCAGGGGATATATCAAGATCTTCTGTCAATCTTCTGTTATTTTTGAAAATGGAGGTGAAAATTTTTCCAGTTCTTGCGTCTAATATTGGTGAAATAAGACCATCTGTTTTAATCTCAAAAGATGAAGCAAGTAATTCAAGAGAAGAAATAGGTATTACCTTTTTTTTTGCTGCCCATGCAAGTGTTTTAATAATGCTTAAACCTATTCTTAATCCTGTAAATGAACCAGGTCCAATTCCAACTGCAAAAAAGTCAATTTCACTTAATTTAAAGTTAAAGGTTTCCACAAGCTGATTGATGGAATAGGATATATATTCATCTGTATTATCGAAGTTTTTGAAATTGAGTTCTACAATCTTTTGATCATTCAGTAAACCAATAGCGAAGTTTTTTATGGAAGAAGTATCGAGCCCCAAAATCTTCATTCTTTCCTCTTTTGAAATATTGAGAGTGTTGTATCTCCATAATTTCTTTTTTCTACAAAAAATTTATGATATTCAAAGTTTTCTTTATTTCTATGTTCAAGAATAAAAATTCCATCATTTTTTAAGAATTTTTCCATAAGGAAAATAAGATTATCAAAAATCCAGGAAATATCATCATAAAATGGATCAGCAAATATAATGTCAAATGGGGAAATATTTTTTGAAGATAATAGTTCAATAATCTGAGTTGCGTTGTGTTTGATGGTTTCGTAGTTTGATTTATCTGGAATAATATTTTCAAGATTTTTTTTAAGGATCATATATGTTTTATGATTGTTTTCTACAAAACATACAAAAGATGCACCATTTGAAAGAGCTTCAATGCCAACAGCACCTGTTCCAGCAAATAAATCAAGAAATCTTGCACCTGATAGCCTTGGTTGAAGAATATTAATAACAGATTGTTTAACCTTATCAGATGTTGGTCTTATACCAGATTTTGGGACTAAAATCTCTTTACCTTTATAAATACCTGAAATGACTTTCATTTTTAGCCTTTTCTTATGAGTGTTCCAACCTTCTTGCCTAAAATTGCGTTTTTGATATTGCCTTCTGTGAAAATATCAAGAACCATAACAGGAAGATCATTTTCCATACAGAGTGCTATAGCTGTTGAGTCCATTACTTTGAGTTGTTTTTTTAACACATCTTGATAGTTTATTTCTTCAAATTTTGTAGCATCATTATGCTTTTTGGGGTCTTTGTCGTATACTCCATCAACTTTTGTTGCTTTCATCATTATGTCTGCATTTATTTCTATAGCTCTTAAGGCTGCCGCAGTGTCTGTTGAAAAGTATGGATTCCCCGTTCCAGCCGCAAATATTACAATCCTACCTTTTTCAAGGTGTCTGATTGCACGTCTTCTTATAAAACTTTCAGCTACAGAGGAGACCACAAGGGCTGATTGGACTCTTGTGGGTATACCAAATTTCTCTTCAAGGATTGACTGAAGGGCTAAGGAGTTGATAACGGTTGCAAGCATTCCCATATAATCTGCCGTGGTTCTCAAAACCCCAAATTTTTCAGAATCTATACCACGAATGATATTTCCCCCACCAACTACTATTCCTATCTGGGTTGAAAGTTCATAGGCCTCAGAAATCTGTTTGGCTACCTTTGAAATAGCTTCATAATCAAGGCCTCCATTCTTACCGCCAAAAACTTCACCCGAAACCTTTATCAGAACCCTTTTATACATTTACTATTCCTTATTAATTGGCACCAGTTTATCAAGGGACTACGAATAGTGCCAAATATTCTTAACATTTATTAATTTAACACTTTATTAAAAAATTATAATGATACTCTTACAAAATTGTAGAGCTCAACCTTTATATTGTTAGCCTTTTCAAACTCAGCAATTATATCTTTAACCTTTTTCTCTTCATCAAGGATAAAATTTTGTTCAAGCAAAACTGAATCCGCAAAAAACTTTTCCAGTTTACCTTTTACTATATTTTCTAAAATTTTTTCTGGTTTGCCTGTTGCTCTTGCTTCTTCCATAAATTGGGCCTTTATTTCATTAAGTTTAGCTTCAGGAATGCTTTCTGGATTTACAGCAATAGGATTCATAGCAGTGATCTGCATTGCAATGTTTTTGATGAGATCACTTATAGCACTATTTTCAGTTGAGGCTTTATAGTCAAGTATCATTGCAACCTTGTTAAGGTGAATGTACGGGAATAAAGTTCCTTTTGCACTTATAAATTTCCAATCAGAAATAAGAATATTTTCTCCAACTTTTGCTACGGCATTTCTTCTTTTTTCTTCAAGTTCTTCCGGTAGATTCCCTGTGAATTCATATCCCTTGCTGAAGATAGTATTTTTTACATCTTCAACTAAGTTTTTAAAATCATCGGTTTTTGCTACAAAGTCTGTCTCACAATTTACCTTTAACACAAGACCTTTGTTACCTTCAATCTTGTATGTTGTGATACCTTCTTTTGCTTCTCTTCCCGCTTTTTTATCGGCTTTAGAAAGACCTTTCTTTCTTAAGATTTCTATAGCTTTGTTTAAATCTCCATTGGTTTCTTGCAAAACTGCTTTACAATCAACGATGCCTGCCCCGGTTTTTTCTTTGAGTTCTTTTATTAAAGCTGCACTGATTTCCATTTTTTCCTCCAGATTTTACTTTACAAGTGTTTCTTCAAGTTCTTCTACTTCATCGAAGTTTGCTACTGCTTCTTCAACTTCTTCAGTAGTTTCCTCAAATTCAGTTTCTACTTCTTTCTTGGCTGCCATTGTAGAACCTTCTATAACTGCATCTGCCATTAATGAGGTAAGGAGTTTGACGGATCTTATTGCATCATCATTTCCTGGAACAACATAATCAAGAAGATCAGGATCACAGTTGGTATCTGCAATTCCAAAAACTTTTATTCCAAGTTTCTTTGCTTCTAATACAGCATTTATTTCTCTCTTTATGTCAACAACCCATAATGCCGCAGGAAGTTTTTTCATTTCTCTTAAACCTTCATAGAAGGCTTTCATTTTGACAAGTTCTCTTTCCATCTTGAGGATATCTTTTTTGAGAAGAGAGTCTTTTTCTGTCTCTAACCTTTTCTCAAGTCTTTTCATTTTATCTATGCTTTTTTTAATGGTAGAAAAGTTTGTGAGTGTTCCACCAAGCCATCTTTTGGTAACGTAAGGCATTCCGCATCTTGTAGCTTCTTCATATATTGAACTTTGAGATTGTTTTTTTGTTCCAACGAAAAGCACAATGCCGTCCTGAGCAACTATGTCTTTTAAGGCATGGTAAGCCTCTTTTAATTTTTCCATTGTAAATCTGAGATCAACAATGTGGATACCATTTCTTTTCATAAAAATAAACTGCTTCATCTTTGGGTTCCATCT
This sequence comes from Brevinematales bacterium, assembly GCA_026417755.1. Lineage (GTDB taxonomy): Bacteria > Spirochaetota > Brevinematia > Brevinematales > JAOACQ01 > JAOACQ01. The sequence goes on from JAOACQ010000007.1 coordinate 24,846, forward strand.
TTTTGTTTGATGACCAAAATGGACTCCAGCCTCAAGTAATGCACTCATTAATTCCTTTTCATCATAAATTAAACTTGCCATTATATTACCTTCCTGTTAGTTTTTTTTAGTTTAAAGTATATAATATTTTTTGAATTAAGTCAATTTTTTGATTTTTATTAAAAAATATTTTATTATATTTCGTTAACTATTATAGTAAGAAAAATTCATTCAAAAATTAAGTTTTTATAGTAAAAGTTTATCTTTATTTCTAAAAAAGTTCCTTTCTTACTATAAAAATTATTAAAAATATCAGGAATAATTATGGGATTGATCAAATTTGAGTTAATTTTTAATATATTTACTGTCATTAACTTGGCAATTCTTTTTTTATTTTTGTTTTTTAAAAAAAACAATAGTATCTCAAATAAAATGTTAGCTTTAATAGTTATAAATCCTGGGCTTAATTTTATTAACAATATTTTTATACTATCGGGATTAATTTATAACTTTCATCATAATCTATATTTTTCATTTGCCACAGCGCTGTTATATGGGCCACTTGTTCATCATTATGTGAATTTGATGATTGGGAAAAAAACAGCTTGGTTTTTCCCACTCCATTTTTTGACACTTTTGTTTGTAATTTTAGATTTTTATTTTTGGGGTGAATCTTTATTTTTATCTTCTGATAGAAAAAAGTTATATTTAGATGGATTGATTACAAGTAGTTATCCGTGGCAAATGAATTTTATTAATGCTGTATTTGTATTAACACAGTTTGTATATTTTATAATTTCAATTTTTAATGTTATTGATTATTCAAAAAGGATTAAAGATTTTTACTCTGATATTGAAAAAGTCAGTTTAAATTATATACAGAAATTTATAATTGTAATATTTTTATTGAACGTAATTTTAATTATGTCTTATGTAGTTCTTCCAACACCTATAGTTGAATATATTATGATTCCAACACTTATAAATGTAATATATTTGTATATAATTTATGAAGCATTTCAAAATTCTGTAATTTTCTCAAAAATTGAGTTTAATTCATATGAAAATAATATTAAATCTATTTATCAATTGCAGGACAAAACAAAAAATCTTCCCGAACTATCATCAGAAGAAGTTGAAGAGTATTACGCTCTTGTTAATGATTATTTTTATAAAAACAAACCTTTTTTAAGTTCAATTCTTACAATTGAAAAACTTGCTGACAAACTTAAAATTCCAAAATATCAACTTTCTCGTGTTATTAATATCAAAACTAAACGTAATTTTTTTGAATTTATCAATTTTCATCGTATAGAAGAAGCAAAAAAAATCTTGGCAAGTCAAAAAATGAAAGTTTTGTCAGTTGATGCTGTTGGTTATGAAGTGGGTTTCAATTCTAAGTCAGCATTTTATAGAGCCTTTAAAAAATATACTAATCAAACACCAGCGCAATTCTCAAAAAAGTTGAAAAATTAAGTTCTACTTTAACAAAATAGGATTTTTTCTTTTTTTTTCTAAAATAAAATTTCTTAGTTCGTATGAAGATTGATTTTTAAATTTTATGTGAGATTTTATTTTTAAGGAGGTATTTTTATGGAAAGTAAAAGTCTTTTTAAAGTGTTTACACTTGGATTTCTGTTTTTAATTGGCTGTGAGTCGGGTGTCAATAATGGATCTGAATCTTCTTCTAATAATAATTCAGTTGTTTCATCTTCTTCAACATCTTCAATAATTTCAATAAGTTCAAGTTCGTCTTCTACAACATCTATGACAAGTTCGATAACGTCTTCAACTTCTTCTGGAGGTTCTGGGGTACCCGCAAGCTGGGATGGATTTTATACAAATGCGACTTCTCCTGCTCAAAAGGGGTTGAGTATTCATAATAGTAAAATTTATAGGTATAATTTTATGAGTTCATTTGAAGATTCCCAGGCATGGTTCCCTGATGAGATCTTAATCTATGGATATGATACATTTACCTATAGTGAAACCGAATGTAAAGCTACTATCAGTACAAACAGTTCATGCTCTATAACCTTTACAATGATTTCTAACGGAACCATAC
>JAOACQ010000033.1 GCA_026417755.1 Brevinematales bacterium
AGATGTGTATAAGACACAGGCTATACCCATTCCTATTGCTGTGCCATCATTTTCAGGATCAAAATCAATACTATTTACAATTTCTTTTAACATTTTTTTATCAAGGGTCAATGGAGATTTGGTGTAACTGTAACCAGCAAAGATTACTAGTCCTATTCTATTAAATTCCTGCTTATCTATATAATCTATTATGACTTTTTTAGCGGAATTTAACCTGTTTGCCTGATAAAGAGATTTGGTTGGGTCATAATAAACTCTTTGTCCCAGCACCTCTCTATATTTGAGATGGGTTGGGAAACCATCATAACTAAGCATACTACCAGAAACATCAAGACAAAGAATTATATCCACACCATAGAGCTGATCGGTGTTAATAGAACTTCCACCAAGAGGCCTTGCTAATGCAATGATAAAGAAAGAAATAGCACAAACAAGAAGAATATCGTTTAAAATATTAAAATATTTTACAGGAATAGACTTTTCTTTTTTCAGAAGACTTATGGAAGAAAAATTAATTGAAACTGAAAAATCTATCTTTTTCTTTGCAAAATACTTGAAATAGATGTACAAAGCAGGAAAAATAAGAAGAATCAAAAAATATGGACTTGCAAACCTCATATAATATTATCCTCTTTTTTATCAACTAAGTTAATGATATTTTCGCATTCTTTGATACATATATCTTTTTCTTCTATCGTCGGAATATGTTTTGCAAATTTAACTCTATCACATATTTTAAAAATATGGCTTATGATTTCTATAATTTCTTCTTTATGTTCAATATCTTTTAATTTTTTAAAATATTGTAAAATCTCCCTTGTTCCCATTTCAAGGGCATTAAAATTATAAACATTTTCCAAAAATTCTCTGGTAGCCTCGGAAATTTTTACAAATATTTCTTTATAAGTCTTTTCTGAAAAGGGGATATTTTTTATTTCTTCTATATTTTGCTTAAATTTATCTAAGGGGTCTATCTTAACTATTTCAGGATTCTCCTCTTTCTTTTTGCTTTTCTTGAAAAATTTGAATAATATAAAACCGAGAATTCCAGCAATTATTAAAAATGAAGGAATAATGAACCACATTGGGTCAATAAAGTTATATATTCCTTCTATTGGTTGTTTATTTGTTACCTTAATTTTAGCTTCTTCATAAGTAACTTTTTGCTCTGGTATTAAAATTTCATTTGTTTTATTTGAGATTTCTGCTTTAAGAGTAAATGAGGGAATAAAGAATTCTTTTGTTTCAAAACTTTTCACTTCAAATATAATCTGGTTGGTTTCTATGTTTTTTATGTTTAATAAAATTGAGTTTGATACAAAGTTGTTAGTGGATAATTCAATGTCTAACACCTTAAGGTTGTCGAACTTGTATGTTATTTCTGAGGTTTTAAGAAAACCTATCTTGTTTGTATCATAAGATATTGTAAAATTAGTCATAAAACATCCCTATTTTTCAGTTTTATAATCAATCCTTTTATGATAATAGCTTGTCAAAAATTTTACAAATTCCTCTTTAATCAGGTTGATTTCTCTTAAAGTTATATTACATTCTTCGAGTTGCCCCTGTTCTATTCTTTTTTCTGTAACATCATTAACTATGTCTTCGATTATCGCTGTGTTTATCTTTTCTGCGTTTTGTGAGTATGCCCTTAATGTAGCTTCTATGCTATCTGCAAGCATAAGAATAGCTGTGGCTTTGCTTTTAGGTTTTGGTCCATTGTATTGATAGTCAGAGATATTAATATTTTCATCTCCGTATAAATTTACTGCTTGATGATAAAAATATGAGATTGTAGTTGTGCCGTGATGTTCCCTTATAAAATCAATAATTTCCTCCGGAATCTTATTTTCTTTTGCCATTTCTACCCCAAGTTTAATATGGGATTTTATAACAGAAACTGACATGGAAACTTTCATTTCATTATGTCTATTTTCTCCCATCTGATTTTCTATGAAATACTCAGGATTTTTCATTTTACCGATGTCATGATAATAAGCCCCCACCTTTACAAGAAGTGGGTCTTCTCCTATTGCCTCCGCAGCTTTTTCACACATATCACCAAGCATTATTGAGTGATTGTATGTTCCCTGAGCTTCATTTCTGAATTCTTTAAGGAGTTTACTGGTGGAAATATTTGATAATTCAAGCAATTTAAAATGTGTAGGAATAACAAAAATATCTTCAATAAAAGGTAAAATTCCCAGCGAAAATATTGCACTTACCATACCATTTCCAAAACCAAAAAGAACATTAACAAGTATTTTCATAGCAGAAAAGTTTTGATGAAGCAAGATATAAGAAAGTACATAGAATATTTCAAAAGCTGAAATCAAAATTCCCAAAATGAAAAAATCACCTCTTTTATTAAGCAACTTAGAACTATAAATAGTAAGAAAAGATAATATTAAAAGGTTAAAAAAACTGTAAACATCAAAAAAAGGATAAAAAAATGAGAAAAAGGTATACGTAATCAAAAGGATAAATGAAGTTTTTTGTTTGATCAATAGAATAGGTAGTAAGGAAGTGATAACACCATAAGGGATAAATAAAAAAAGTTCTATGTTATTATATTCCCTGTAAAAGAAAGATGAAAAGTAAAAAAACAAATTAGCAATTATAAAACCATAGATAGAAATAATAACATTCCTTGATTTTTGAAACTCGTGTCTATCGAATGTGTAAAATCTGTAAATAATTAATATAAATATCAAGAAGGATAAAATGAAATAAAAAAACATTTTCTTAAAAAAGTTTTGCCACTTATAGTCTATATAAGCCATAATTTTTGAATATTTTTCATGGTTTATTTTTTCACCTTTTTTAATTATTATTTCCTTGTAGCCTATGTAACTTTTTCTATCAATCAAACTTTCAACAGCTTCTTTAAGTCGAGCTTCTCTTATCTTTTCATCTATTGTTGCAGTTGGAAGAATATGAAATGCAAGAAGTTCAGAATAAAAAAGATTCTCTTTAAGAGTTATAGAAGGGAATATTTTGCTTATAAAAGAGCTTATTAATTCTTTATCAACCGGATAAAAAAGAATTTTTTCGTATCTTAGATTTTCAATTCCCGTTGCTTTAATAATACTATAATTGGTCTGTTCTGGAATAAGTTTATCTACTATTACGTATTTTGAGACAAAGGCTTCATAGAGATAATTTATTCTGTTGATATAATTTGTTATATAAGACTTTCGTTGGCTCAAAAAATCTATGGTTTCATCAGAAAAAATAAACCCCTTGTTTAATAAAGAATTTTTCAAGTTTGCATTTTCTGTTAATACCAGATTGAAAAATTTTATGATATTTGAACTAAATCTTTGATAGTGATTTTCGTCATATCTATAGTAATATGGAAGAGAATAAGAAATTTCTTTTATTCTATCATTTAATTCAATTTTGTTGATAAAAGAAATATTTTCATCTGATAAAATAGATTTTTGAGCATTATCTTCTAGAAGAAAATCTTTTTTTAATGGTGGAAGATTTGATAATATAATTAAAACAAAAGAAATGAGATAGGTCACAGAAAATAAAACCAGTATTTTCTTTTCTTTAAACAACCACTTTATAAATGGAATATCTAAGGCTTCGTTATTTCTTTCCATGAATCGTTTTCCCTTTTCTCATAAATATCTAAAATCTTTTTTACAAGCCCATGTCTAACAACATCTTCAGGTCCAAATTCAAAAAATTCAATCTCACTTATACCCTTGAATAGTTCTATCGCCTGCTTTAAACCTGATTCTTTTCCATAGGGCAAATCTATCTGAGTGATATCACCAGTTATAACCATTTTGCTATTTTCTCCAAGTCGGGTTAAAAACATCTTCATTTGCATTGTAGTTGTATTTTGGGCTTCATCAAGGATCACGAATGCATTAGAGAGAGTCCTCCCTCTCATATATGCAAGAGGAGCAATTTCGATGGTTTGATTTTCCATATAAAATCTTACTTCTTCTGCTTCAAGTAGTTCTTTCATAGCATCAAAAAGTGGGCGAAGGTATGGATCTATTTTTTCTTCTAGTGTTCCGGGTAAAAATCCAAGACTTTCTCCTGCTTCTACAACTGGCCTTGTAAGTATAATCCTGTTTATCTGTCCTTTGAAAAGAAGATGTAACGCAACCCCTACGGCAAGAAATGTCTTACCTGTTCCTGCTGGTCCTATTGCAAAAGTGAGATCAGACTTGAGAATTTTTTTAATATATTCAAGCTGATTTATATTGCGGGGTTTTAAAACCCTTCCTCTCTTTGAGAGGAGTAAACCTTCTGATATTATGCTTTCTTCCTCATAACTACCAGTTTTTTCTGATTGTTCAAACATTAACTTTATTTCCTGGTGAGAAATGTGCTTTTTATCACGTGCAAGTTTGATTATATTCTCTATAATGTGTGAGGCTTTAGTTATGTTTTCTTCTTTGCCTTCAAAATCTATTGTATTCTCCTTAGGGTATATTTTAACGTGCAATAATCTTTCAATAAGCCTCAAGTTAGAATCATGGACTCCAAATACATTTACATAATCAAAATCTAAGCTAAAGTTCTTCTTCAGTCTCATTAATGTCTCGTGCCTCTAAAATATTTTAAATAAAATATATATTATTAGCAAACTTCTGTCAAGTAGAAATCATTTTCTTTGTTGACTTATTGGTGATTTTCCCATTATAATGTTATCAGGATTATTTTGATGAAAGAAGCCTTATTTTTTAATAAAATCGATAAAAATGTTGTTCAATGTTTGTTATGTCCGCATAATTGTATAATTTCCGATGGCAAAAGTGGAATATGTGGGGCAAGAAAAAACATAAATGGAACTCTCTACACTTTGAATTATGGTGTTGTGGAAGGATTATCGCTTGATCCCATTGAAAAGAAACCATTATACCATTATTATCCGGGTAAAATAATATTATCTGTTGGGACGCTTGGCTGTAACTTAAAGTGTCCATTTTGCCAGAACAGTCATCTTTCCAGATTTTTTGATGATTATAAACAAGAAGTGAAACCAAATCTTTTTCCTGAAGAATTACTCTTATATTTTCTTAAAAATCAAAAGAGTTATGCTTTTGATATATTTCCCGGCATAGCTTATACCTATTCTGAACCTCTGGTATGGTATGAATTTTTGGTAGAGACGGCAGAAATATTTAAAAAGAATGGTTACAAAAATATTCTGGTAACAAATGGTTATGTCGAAAAAGAACCATTGTCGAAATTGCTTCCATTTATTGATGCTGCAAATGTGGATTTAAAGGCTTTTACAGAAGAAAACTATAGAAAACTGTGTGGGGGTCTTAAACCAGTCCAGAATTTTATTGAAACTCTTTATAAGCACAATATTCATATAGAAGTTACAACTCTTGTAGTTACTGATTTTAATGATAATCTTTCAGAAATAGAATCTATTGCTAAATGGATTTCTTCTCTTGACAAAAAAATTCCTTTTCATTTGTCGAGATATTTTCCTTCTTATTTATATCAAAAAAGACCAACTGACTTAGGTTTTCTAGATGATGCAGAAAAAATTGCAAGAGAATATCTTTATTATGTATATAAAGGTAATGTGCTTGCAAGTCATAATACATATTGTCCTGAATGTGGGAACTTACTTATTCAAAGAAGAGGTTATGATATCCATTTAAGTGGTATAAAGGAAGATAACAGATGTAATAAATGTAGTAGAAAAAATGACATTATATTATAGGGGTTTTTGATGGAAAGAAAAGGGGGAATTTTACTTCATATAAGTTCATTGCCGGGAGAATATGGTATTGGAACTTTAGGCAAAGAAGCGTATGATTTTGTAGATTTGCTTGAAGAATGTGGGCAAAAGTTATGGCAAATATTACCTATTGGTCCTACTGGTTATGGAGATTCTCCTTATCAGGTTTTTTCAGCATTTGCAGGTAATCCTCTCTTCATTGATCTATCGATGTTTGTAGAAGAGAAAATATTAAAAAAAGAAGAACTTGATATTTTATTTTCAGAAAAGAATTATATAGACTATGGAAAAATTTATAAATTTAAATTTTCATTACTAAGAAAAATTTTTAATACTCTTAAAAAAGAACTTGACAAGGATTATTATGAATTTTATGAAAAAAATGAATTTTGGCTTGATGATTATTCTACTTTTATGGCTTTAAAAAAATTGGATGAAAGAAGTTGGATTGAATGGAATATAGATTTTAAAACGAAAAAGTTTGATAAAAATTTGATTAAAGAGATTGAGGATGAAAAATTTTTCTACTGTTTTTTACAATATATATTTGCATCTCAATGGGAAAAACTTAAAGATTATGCAAATTTAAAAGGGATTTCAATAATCGGAGATATACCTATATTTGTTGCAATGGATAGCTCTGATGTATGGGCAAATCCAGAGCTTTTTGAACTTAATGAAGAACTCAAACCAAAAAGAGTTGCAGGTGTTCCTCCTGATTATTTTAGCGAGACAGGACAACTTTGGGGCAATCCTCTTTATGATTGGGAGAATTTGCTAGAGACAGAGTTTAACTGGTGGATAAACAGATTTAAAAAAGCCTTTGAGATGTTTGATTATGTGAGGGTTGATCATTTCAGAGGTTTCTGTGCTTATTGGGCTATCCCTGCAAATGAAAAGACTGCCATAAATGGTAAATGGGAGAAAGCCTTTGGTTTGGATTTGTTCAAAATTTTACGTAAAAAATTTAAAAATTTGCCTATTATCGCTGAAGATCTTGGCATTATAACGGAAGATGTTGTTGAACTTAGGGAAAAATTTTCTTTTCCAGGTATGAAGGTTTTACAATTTGGATTTGAAGATGGGGCTAATTCCGAACACTTACCACATAATTATGACAATTCCAATTTTGTAGCTTATACAGGTACACATGATAACGATACTTTAAAGGGGTGGTTTTCAAAACTGGATAATTCAAAAAAAGATTTTTTGCTTAATTATCTTAACATTAAAGGGGAAAATATCGATAAAAATATAGTTTTTGCTTTAATACGAGAAGTCTGGAAGTCTGTTGCGGTATTTGCCGTTATTCCTCTTCAGGACTTTCTTGTGTTAGGAAGTGAAGCACGAATGAATTCCCCCGGAACTGTGGGTAATAATTGGCAATGGAAGGCTACTAAGAGAGAGTTTGAAAGTTTTCCGGTAGATTTCTTGAGGGAAATCTCAAAGTTATATAAACGTTAATAAAAAATGTCAACCATAATATTTTTTATATTGACAAAATATATTTTTATATTAAACTAAACCTATCCACCAGGGAGGGTGTATGGAGTTTGATGCTTTCTCGAATGTTAAAAAGGATTTTAATGTTGTTGTATTATCGAAGAAATACAAAGATGATTTGGTTTTCTTTATTTCTTCTTATAAATTGCCCTTTCTTGTCAGGGTGAATTCTTTTGAAGAAGAAGAGAAAATCTTCGATTTTTTTGAAGAAAATGATGTAGCTATCGTTATTATAGATGGTAGTTTTGACTATATTAATATTATAAAATCTATTCAGGAAACATTTGATAACCATTTTACTCATTTTATTGTGATTTCTGAAAACGGGAAAGTCTCTAATGATATTTTTCTTGAAAATACATTATTTATTCATCCTAATTTTATAATCTCCAATGTATTTGCCAATTTTTTCTATCAATCGTTATTTTCTTATATTTCTGTCTTAAACAATGAAAGTTTTCAAAAAAAATACAAAAAAGTAAGAAATGAATATAATAAAGAAAAAAATCTCAATCAGGCAATTTTCTCCCACATAAAGGAGGGGGCTATTATTTTGAATTTTGAAGGTAAGATTCTCTTTGCAAATAAAATCGCAGAATATGTGCTCAATTTTGAGAATAAAGAATATATAAAAACTCAACTATCTTCCTATTTACGAGGTGAAGAAGGAGGCCAGAATTACATTCTTGAACTTCTTACCGAATGTATTCAAAAAAGAAAAAGAATAAGAAGAAATATGCAATATTTTTTTACAAAAAATGAAAATAAGATTATTTTAAATCTGGAGTTTCTGCCAATACCTGATAGTGAGAATATTTTATTTATTTTTGAGGATGTTTCTATACAAAAAAGATTGTGGGATGAAATATTTAAGAGGAAAAATCTTGAAACTTTAGGGCTTATTTCGGAAGGGATTGTTCATGATTTAAACAACCAGTTAACAACTATTCTTGCGAGTGTGCATATTCTTAAAGAGTTTGTAAAAGATGAAAACATCTATGATTATATTATAGATATTGAAAATGCTTCTGTCAAATCAAAAAATATCATTACAGATTTCGTTTCTTTTTACAAAGGAAATATTCCTGTAAAAAGAAAAGGTAATGTTAAAGAAGTTATTGAGGAACTTGTGCATTTCATTTTCAGAGGAAGTAATATCAATGTTTCAGTAAGTGCGGAAAGCAACCTGTGGGAGATAGAATTCAACCAGTCTTTAATTGCTCAGGCTATAAAAAATATACTTGTCAATGCAAGAGAAGCTGTTTCAAAGTCTGGTAATATAATTATAAAGATAGGAAATCAGATTATAGGGGATAAAAATCCTTATGATATGAAATCAGGAAAATACATAAAAATAACTGTTGAAGATGATGGTATAGGTATTAAAAAAGATGACATTGAAAAAATATTTGAACCTAATTTTTCTACAAAAGGGAAGGATCGGGGTCTTGGGCTTTCAATTGTTAAATTAATTATTGAGGATCATAATGGTTTTATATCTGTAAGTTCAAGAGAAAGGGTTGGAACAATATTTCAGATTTTTTTACCTGTAAGTGAAAATATGGAAAACAACTTTGTTACTAAAAAGGAAAGAAAAATTATAAAAGATTCTAATGTCTTAATAATAGAAAGTGATAGTGCTATTACTAAAACTCTTGAAAAGATATTTAGCTATCTCAATATAAAAGCCAATTTTTTAAGTAAATTCAGAGTTTTTGAAAACTGGGAGATTATTAACAAAAAATATGACTGCCTTATCATTGATACAAGTAATATAGATGAAAAAAATATCGAAAGATTTATAACTAAATTTCGCGAAATAAATAATAATATTAGAACGATTTTGCTTACACATAAACATAGGTTTGATGTAGAAAAGATAAACAGACTCAACATAAACGCTGTGATATATAAGCCGTTTAATCTTGAAGATATTGGTGAAATTCTTACCGAAGTATTATAAATAAAATCAAAGGGATTCATAATGAAAGCTGTAATTCAGAGGGTAAAAAAGGCAACTGTATCTGTTGATAAAAAAAAAGTTGGAGAGATTGGGAAAGGATTGCTTGTCTATCTTGGAATAGGTAAAGAAAGTAAAGAAGAACATATCGACCTGCTTGTTAAGAAGATTACCGAGTTAAGAATATTTCCAGATGGGGATAAGGAAGGGGTTTTTTCTGTAAGAGATATTGGTGGAGAAATTTTGCTTATTTCTCAATTTACTCTCTATGGAGATGTTCGTAAAGGTAGAAGGCCATCATTTTCAGAGGCTATGGATGTTGAGAATGCGAGGATATTTTACGAAAAATGTCTCGAAAAGTTTAATAATTCTGGTGTTCCTACGAAAAGTGGAGTATTTCAGGCAATGATGGAAGTGGAAAGTATAAATTTTGGTCCTTATACTATAATTCTTGAGATATAACAGAGATTTACCTTGCTGAAAGATAGAGACGTGAAGTAGCTACTTTATAGCCTTAAAAGAAGAAGGATTTTTTATATAAAAAGAGGGACTTTAAAGCCCCTCTTTTATTTATAGAAGCTAAAAATGTATTCTAAAACCAAGTCTTAAAGAAAAACTAAGCTCTAAACTTGGAAGAAAACTGACGAGAGGGGCGAACTCAGTAAATATTTCAAAATTTTTTACAGGCCATATCTGTAATCCTATAGGTATTCTACCACCTAAATCAATAGCAGAATTTTCCCCACTTGTACCTATGCCAACAAAACCACCAATTCCAAGATAATAGTCTAAAGCCCCGGTAAGGTGTTCATTTACTACCCAATAATCACAACTTGCTGCTATTCTTGAATATTTTTGAGCTAAAAACCACTCAACCCCGAGCACCGGAAAATTCCCAAATTTTAAGGTAAGACCTGCTCCACCACCAAGGTTACCTGAGCCACTACTTACGAGATTACCATAAATGCCAAGACCCGTTAAACTTTTCTTTGAAAAACCAATATTTACAATAGCTAACATTACTATCATTATAAAAATCAGTCTTTTCATTCCTAAACCTCCAAACTTTCTTTGTTCATATTTTATATTTTTTAACTTAAAATGTCAAAATTATTTCTCAATGATTAAAAATTCTGTTCGTCTATTTCTGCTTCTTCCTTCTTCTGTGTCATTTGAGGCTAATGGTTTTGTTTCTCCATATCCCTTTGCTCTTAGTCTCTCTGGACTTATTCCGTTTTTGATGAGATATTCCATAACTGCGTTAGCTCTTTTCTCTGAAAGTTTTTTATTGTATTCTTTTGTGCCAATGTTATCAGTATGGCCTTGAATTTCAAGTTTTATTCTTGGGTTTTTCTTTAACTTATCAACTATTTTATCAAGTGTAGAAATTGATTCCCTTCTCAAATATGCCTGATTAAACTCAAAATAAATATTCGGGACAACCATTGATTCTCCAACTTCAAGATCTTCAAGTTTAACATCAGGCAAAACCTCTACAGCCTTAGGTGGGATAATATTTATGTCTGGTTTTCTTTCTTCTACTTTTGGTTCTATTTTTTTATCTTCTTTTGTTTGTGAGGAATTGTAATTTTTTTCATTTTCATCTTCCCATTCTTTTAAAGATTTGCTTGAATAAGTAGAGGATATTTTGTCATTCATTGCTATTTGTTCTGATGAAGAAGTTTCTTCCGGAGCGAGTTGATAACTTCCATCATTTCCATATACAATTGCTCTTTCATAATATGTTCCAACAGCATAAACATAGTTTCCTGCCGGTAGATATAAGGTTCCTCGTGAGATAGCCATCTGAGAGGCTCCCCCAGGAAAAGGTGGATAAAATTCCCACAGAGGAGTTTTTTCACCAAATCTAAAGGCTTTAAGAGCAGTAAAAACTATATCTTTATCACCTACTTTTTTGATATAATTATATGCAACATAAATCTGATCGTTTACCGAGGCAAAATATGGAGATGTTCTCTCTCCAAAGTCAAGTTCATATTTTACTTTACCTGTTTCAGGTGATATCACCGATAGCTTTCTGTTGCCGATGGAAACAATAATTTCCTGATCTGTAAAACCCGGGCTTGAAGTGATATAATCTTCATATTCCCATTCGTTTATTTTACTACCATCACTTAGTGAGAGTGTGTAGAGTTTTTTACCTGATGGGATATAAATTCTGCCCTGATAAACTACAGGAGAAAATATTTGCAAAGGGGTATCGATTTGTTTTTTCCAGATAATTTTTCCACTATTTGCTTCAAGACATACCACATAGAAAGTATTATTTTTAAAATCACGCGACTGTGTTAATATTTTATCATCATAGAATGTGGGGAAACCACTGTAACTTTCAATTTCTTGATTTGCCCAGATAACATGACCGTTAAAAACCTCTCTTGCAATAAAATTTTTTCTTGTTCCATAAAAAATTTTGTTGTATAAAACTATAGGGTCTGCATATATTCCATCAATTACGGCTTTTGTCTTTTCAAATTCCTGAAGACCGGCTCTTGCCCATATGATCTTCCCATTAATCTTATTAATGCAATAAATAGCTGTAGCATCAGATACAAAAAGCAAATTGTCCTTGATAATGGGATACTTTACTTTACCGGCAACGTTTGCTTTACCACTGAAATGCCCTGAAACTTCAAAAAGATCAAGTTTCCAGAGAAGTTTGCCTGTCTCTTCGTCTAAAGCGTAAACGATTTTATCAATATCGGTAAAATAAACCCTTCCGTCAGAAACTATAGGGTTAAAAACATAGTTTTGAGCCATATAAAGCCATTTAAGGTTGTTATTTTTAACAATAATATGATCATTATTGGCAGTGAAATACATATTGGCTTTATATATTGGCCAATCAGAAGCAAAGATAATTCCAGAGAAAAAAATCAAAAATAAAATTATCATCAATATCAATTTTCGACAGAGGGAATCAAAAAGTAAAGTTGTTACCAAGAATAGAAAAAAGTAAAATTGGAGTTATATAAACCTCGATTATTGAAGCAATTAAAAATAGAAGAAAAGATATAAAAAGATAATTTTTCACTCTTTTGAAAAAAAATTCGTCAAATCTATGTTTTTTAATATAAAATATGTCAGTAATTTTAAATCCAAAAAAAAGAGAAAGAAAAATAGCAGGAAGTTCTACAATACTATGGGGAAATAATGATAAAAGAAAAAATTTTAATTTTCCAATTGAAAGAAAAAATTTTACCATAATACCTAAAGAAAAAAAATTAATCCCGCTTAAAAATATGGATGGTACCCCAAAAAGAAGTCCACCCGATATTATTAATAATGAAATAAGAAAATTGTTAAGAAAAATATGGAATACATTAAATTGAATATTAGAAATATAACTTTTGACAAAATCTATCCACTTATTTTGCAGATGTAATGGCATAAAGAACCCAACTAGAAAAGAAAAAAGAACAAAAATAAAACATATAATAAGAAGTGTATAGTTTTCTTTAATTATATCTCTTTGAGATTTCATCGATTTGTTTTTCATATTTTTTTGTAGTTATAATATTTTGAACCCTTATTTTGTCTATTTTGATTTCTTCGAGTTTTTCTTCAAAATCTTTTTTTGTAATTTTGTTTTCTTTAACTTCATTGCTTAACTTAAGTTCATTGCTCTCTATCAAACTCTGAATATGAGATATATTTTCGTTAAAATTTGTAAATTCCAGCTTTATACTCATATAGCTTAAAACCACATTTTTGTATACTACTATAAGTTCATCAATAGAACTAAAATGATTCTCTTTTGCGAGTCTTTGTATTTTCTTACTTTTCTTCAAAGTTTCAAAAAATTTCTTATTTGCATCCGGGCTTTCTTTTTCTTGTTTAGATAGTGTTTCATTATATTTTTCTGAAAATTCAAGTATAGATGGAAGAACATTCACAAAATTTGATATTTGTTCCTCACTCAAAACAATTATGTCACTATTTTTAATTCCACCTTCCGTATGTTCTTCTTCTGTCCCACAACCATAAATGAAAATAAAAAATAAAATAAAAAAAACACCTTTTTTCATAACTCACCTACTTAACAATACCTATAAAGCCAAACATTGCAAGTGACATAAGAGCTGCAGATATAAAGGCTATGGGTAAATCTTTAAAAGCCTTTGGGACTTTAGCTCTTATTAGTCTTTCCCTTACACCTGCCATCATTATTAAGGCAAGCGTAAATCCCATTCCGGCTGAAAGTGCAAAGATTATTGACTCAAGAAATGTATACTTTTCTCCAACTACTATAAAAGCAGTTCCGAGAATAGCACAGTTTGTAGTTATGAGAGGGAGGTATATTCCAAGCATATGATAGAGTGTAGGTATAAGTTTCTTTAACGCCAATTCAACAAGTTGAACAAAAGCAGCAATAACAAAAATAAATACTATAATCTGTAAAAACTTATCGAGATGTAAAGGGACAAGAATATAATAGTTTACCGGGAAGATTACAGCTGTTGACATAACCAGAACAAAGGTAGCAGCAAAACCCATTCCAATAGCCGAGTCAATTTTTTTGGAAACTCCAAAAAATGGACAAAGCCCAAGAAATCTTGAAAAGATAAAATTATTTATGAAAATTGCTCCAAATATAAGGGTTAAGATTTTATTTATATCCATTTACTACCTCCTATTTTTTAACTTCGGGCTTTTTAGCAGATTTTTTATTCTTAATATACTGGAAAAATGCAAGGAGTAACCCAAGTATTATAAAACCTCCTGGCGGAAGTATAAAAACAACAGCTGGATCAGAAATATACTTTCTTAAATCAAATACAGGCCCAATACCGGCAAGCTGAAGAGTTATAGTTCCACTACCAATTACCTCTCTTATAAAGGCAATAACTGTGAGAGATAATGTAAAACCAATCCCCATTCCTATCCCATCAAGGACCGAATGTAAAGGGTCATTTTTAGATGCGAAGGCTTCTGCTCTACCTAATATTATACAGTTAACCACGATAAGAGGTATAAATATTCCGAGAGCTCTGTTTAAATCTGGAGTAAAAGCCTGCATAAGTAACGACACGATAGTAACAAAAGTTGCTATGATAGAGATGTAAGCCGGAATTCTTACCTCATTAGGAATCCATTTTCTGAGCAAAGAAACGAGAAGATTTGAAAAAGCTAGCACAAATATAACAGCTATACCCATTCCTATCCCGTTTATTGTCTGGGTTGATACAGCCAGAGTCGGACAAAGTCCTAATACAACAACAAAAATAGGATTTTCTTTTATTATTCCTTTTGTTAATTCTATCCATTTAATCTTCATTTTTTACCCTCCTTCTTTTCAGTTGCAGAGGATTTTGAATCTATGAGAGCTTCATCTACAATATAGCCAAGTTTTTTGTAGATTATGAAAGCGTCCTTAATATCTCTTGTTACAGCAAGAGAAGAAAAGGTAGCACCGGAAACAGCATCAACGCCTTTGGTTTTGAATTCTGACTTTTCCAAAGGAATTTCTTCAAGTTTTTTACCAATAAATTGATTAAGCCAACTTTTCTCATTAATCTTGGTTCCAAGACCTGGGGTTTCTTTTGAAGCAGAAACAATCACAACATTAGCAACACTTCCGTTAGTTATTGCAACAAGTGAGATAACCGGGCCGCCATAGCCTGTGTTTGAAGTCTTAAAAATGTGAGCAAGTTCTTTTCCATTTTCATCAACAGCGACATAATATTCTATACCTTCTATTTCCTTCGTATTAAAATCTTTTGCTTCAGGAAAAACTTTTTTTAAGGCTAAAATCTCTTCATTTTTTGCTGCTTCGGCTAATCTTTTTTCAAGGGATTGATAGGTAAAACTGAGTAAAAATCCAACACCCACACCAATTATAACAAGAGGATAAACTATTTTTATAAATCTAAGCATTTTTTACTCCTCTATATCCATATATTTTACCTTTGTAATATCTATCAATTAACGGGACAAAAATATTCATAATAACTATAGCATAACTTACGCCTTCTGGATATCCACCGAAAAGTCTTATTACCACAGTGAGAATACCTAAAAATATAGCAAACAATATCCTCCCTCTGAAGGATATAGGTGAGGTTACATAATCTGTTGCCATAAAGAATGCTCCAAGGAAGAGACCTCCAGATAAAATGTGAAACAAAGCATCTCCATGGAAGAATCCTAGTCCATGAGGTAGCCCACCAAAAATCCAGCTCAATAATCCAACAGTTCCAATATAAATTACAGGGATTTCCCATTGGATCACTCTTATAATGAGTAAATAAATTCCACCTATTAACAAAGCTAGTTTGCTTGTTTCTCCTATACATCCGGGAATATTACCAATAAAAAGGTGCCAATAGTCATAATTATTTTCAAGACCTGTTTTAAGGAGAGTGAGCGGGGATGCTGAAGTCAATGCGTCAATCCCAACAATTTTAGTTGAGGCTTCTGCAAAAGACAAGCCTTCTTTCATAAATTTTGAAACTGGATAAGACCAATGGTTAACCATAATATTTGACCATGCAGCCATAACAAATATTCTTCCACCCAAAGCAGGATTCATAAAATTGTAGCCGAGTCCTCCAAAAGCCCATTTTACAATCGCGATTGAGAAAAACGACCCGATAACAACTAAATACCATGGGGCAGCAGGGGGAAGATTATAAGCAAAAAGAAGTCCTGTTATAACGGCACTACCATCCAAAATGGTTATTTTATTTTTGGTCATTAAATTCATTAAAAGTTCGGTAAGTAAAGCCGTTATGAGACTTATAGCAATAATTTTTAAGGCAGAAAAACCAAAGAACCATACTCCAGCAACTCCAGCCGGAAGCAAAGCTAATACTACATTCCACATTGCGAATCTTAAAGAGAATTTATCATGCAAATGTGGTGAAAACAAAACTGTGCTAACTTTACCACTCACACGGGGCATAAAATCCTCCATTTTTATTATAAAGATAAGGCGACTTTCTTTCCAATTTTTAATAAGTTTTGGTTTTTACAAAAGATAGCAAGATTTTATTGATTGACATAATATTAATATGTGTTAAAATTATCTATGCATAAAATAAACTTTTTTTTATATATTTTTATTTTTTTACTTTTATCTTCCTGTTTTAATTATAAAGCACCTCTTGCAAAAGAAGGAATTATAAATTTTTCAGGTTATGATTTTAATCAACATGATATTATTTCTTTAGATGGGGATTATGAAGTCTACTGGCAGGAATTAATATTTCCGGGAGATTTTGAAAAGGATAAAAACCAGAGGGCTGAATTTTCAACTTTTCCGACTATATGGAACAATGAAACATACAGGGGGAAAAAGCTAAACGGACAAGGTTTTGCAACTTATAGGCTCAAAATTATTGTTGATAAAACTGACTATAACCTATCAATGTACATAAAAAATTTTTCTACATCTTATAGGCTCTATTTTAACAAGAAACTTATTGCTACAAACGGTGTTGTGTCTTCAAAAGAAAAAGAATGCAAACCTCATTATTATCCAAATATTATTCCAATTGAAGATCTTAAGATGACGAATGAATTGGTTCTCCATATCGCAAATTTTTCACATTTTCAAGGGGGGCCATGGAACAGAATAATGATTGGAAATAAAGATAAAATATCAGATTTTATAATCAAAAAATTTATATTTGCTACAATAGTTTTTACTTTTCTTCTTATTACGAGCTTGCTTCATATATTGATTTTTTTTAAAACAAAAGAAAAACTGTTTCTATATTTTTCTATTTTTTGCATTCTTGCTTTAATTTGTTTTTTATTTCATGGGCAAAGTGAGTTCAGAAAATTTATATATAACATTGATTGGAACTTAAGAGAAAAAATTGTTTATTCATGCCTTTATGTTCCTATATTCCCCTTCATTCTTAGAGAAATGTTTCCAAAATTAGTAAACAAAATGCTATTTCAGTTATATGTTGTTTTTCAGTTTTTACTTATTTGTTTCATCCTTATAACTCCAACTATTATTTTTACCAATACCTTGCCGATATTTCATGGTTCTATTGTTTTATTATGTATTTATAGCCTTTTTGTTGTTAGCAAAGCTTTAAAGGAAAGATATGAAGATTCTATATTCCTATTTCTCTCCCTTTTAATTCTTGTCACCTTGATTTTAATAGACATAATACTTACAAACCAATTTCCACATATTTACTTTTCTTTATCTTTCATTGGTGTTATAGTATTTACTTTTTCATTACATTATATTATAATTACAAAATTTATATATTCTTTTAAAACTATAGAAAAAATTTCACAGGAATTTAACCTTGAGAAACCAATAATTCAACTTGATCAGAAGACTATCTTTTCAAATATAGAAAGAGAGTTGAAGAAAATTAAACAAAATGAAGAACAATTAAGTAAAGTACTTCAAACTACTCCAATGTTTATAATAGAAATAGATGATAATTTTAATATTAACTTTTTGAACAAAATTGCAATAGAATTTTTAAAAATAAAATCTTATAATAATTTAAAACTTCAGGCATTTTTAAGTGAAAAAGAAATAAAAAAGCTAACAAATCTGATTTTAACAAAAGATATAAATAGTCCTATAGTATTGAATATTAAAAACTTACAGAATGAACATATTATATTATTGTCAAAATTATCATTATCTTTTAAAGATGGAAAAATTTCGGGGGTAAAAATAACGGGAATGGATATAAGAAATATAATTAATAAATCCTTACATCCAGAAGATGTTTTGCTTAAAGAATATAAACTGAGCCATAGAGAAAGCGAAGTTTTAAAACTATTACTTCAGGGTTATAGAATAAAAGATATAGCAAATAAACTTTTTATCGCTGAGTCCACGGTCAAAGAGCATTTAAGCTCAATTTATGCAGAAATGAATGTAAAAAATAAATATGAACTTTTTGAAAAATTAAAAGAATATAAACACACAGAACTCGGATATGAATCTTTTCTATCTTATATCTTCAACCATCTCCTCAACGAATAACCCTACTAAAAGTAGGGTTTAAAATACTACTAAAAGTTCTAACTGTTTTTATCTTCTTAAGTATATAATTATTGAAATAATTTTATATTTTAAGGAGGTAAAAATCATAATTGGTTAAAGAGAGGGTTTAAAATATATATTTAAGGGGAGATGAAAAAATTTTAAAAGGAGAGGATTTATGAAGAGGATTGGAAAAAATCTTTTAAGTTTAGTTTTTGCAGCTATGATAGTAAGTTGTGCTTTTGTGCCATCTCAGGATGGAACTTCAGACAAACAGCGAGATTCTTTCGTTGAAGCAGAATCGTATGAAAAAATTGTCTATCACGAGAGTTTAATTCAGCCTTATTCACCATATCTTTATGGAAATCAATTTGTCCCAAATAGGCTTACAAAACAACAATTGATTAATGAATATAATGAATGGAAAGCTCAATATGTTGTAAGTGCAGGAAACGGTATGTTAAGAGTAAGGAGAGATGCCGGAACAGATTATGATACCGTTTCAGAAGGAATAGCTTATGGAATGTTACTCGCAGCCTATTTCAGCGATAGAGATACTCTTGATGGACTTTATAAGTATGCGAAAGCTCATTTTAATAGTAAGGGGCTTATGCACTGGAAGGTTGATAAAAATGGAGTGAATATTTCTGAGTTTAATATCCCTGTTCCACATGGGATCGTCTGGAAAAACACCAATACTGGCCAACAGATAGCCACTAATGAAGGTATTATTGCCTCAGAATTACCGGGGACTGGTTGGGTAAGGGTAACCTGGTATACAAGAGGAATGACATCTGCAACAGATGCTGATGTGGATATAGCGCTTGCTCTTATTATGGCAAATAAACTATGGGGGTCATCTGCTAATTATAATTATAGAACAGAGGCAAACACATTACTGAGTAATATAATGCTATACGATATGGGCGTTGGTTTTAGTAATGAATTATTTTTGTATCCTGGTGCCTGTGTGAATGGAACTTGGTCTGGAATATGGGGAGGACCAAAAGGCTGGAACCCTTCTTACTTTACCCCGGCTTGGTTTAAGGTTTTCAAAGAATTTACTGGAGATTCGCGATGGGATGAGCTTTCAACAAAGATTTACCAGCATATAGACAAAATACTTTTATATAGTAAAAATACTGGCCTACTTCCAGATTGGTGTAATACCAGTTCGACATCTGTCAGTGTAGTTTCTGGAACTTACAATGCGGCAGAAGATTCTTATTCCGGAGTTAGTGATATACTGGTTTTTCTGGTTGAAAGGACAAATACTGATGGGAAAATTGTTACAAATTATTATTCAACCCCGAAGGGGAATATGAGTTTTAATGTATATTATGATGCTATTAGAGTTATATGGAGAATGGCTTTAGCTGTCAGCTGGTATGGAGATGAAAAAGCAAAAAATATTCTTATGCTTCAGAATCAATTTTTCAGAAACAAATATTACCAAACTCCACAAGGGATAAACAATATAAAGGATGGGTATTCTATAGATGGGACAGATTGGCATCCTTTACGTAAGGATGCTCTCAGTGTTTCAAGGGGAGGACAATGGACAACTTCGCCTTTTGTAGCTATGGTATCTACATCTGCGCTATTTGCCGATGATGACTATGCAAGAAAATTATATGGTTCCCTGGTAAGTTCAAAGACCCCTTATACCGACACATATCATTACTATGGAAATACATTGAGATTACTAGCTTTACTTTATCTTTCAGGAGAATTTCCAAATCCTTTGCAAAATATTAGTTCTGGTGATAACAGTTTCAGAACTTTACCAAGAATAATACAGGCAGAAAAATTTACCACTGCAGGTAACGTAAGTATTTTAAATGATTCAAGTGCAGAGGAAGGAAAAGTCATCAATATAAATAATTCACAGGGATGGCTAAATTTTAATGTAGAAGTTCCAGTCAATCCAAGATATAGTTTTGTATCTTATGGTGTTTCAACTTTTGTTGGAGAGAATTTTATAATAGAATGTAGAGTAAAAGCTCCAAATGGTGGAAAAATAATTCTTGATAATAGCGGCCAAATACTCGGAAAAAAGGTTGAGATTAATGTTACGGCTGGTAGTAGCTGGCAGAACATAAACTTTGGGAGTATACCAATAGCTCAGGGTAGGAATAGATTATTG
>JAOACQ010000027.1 GCA_026417755.1 Brevinematales bacterium
AAGATATTAAAGAGCAAGGGATTTCTTACCAGAGATCCGAGAATGGTTCAGAGAAAGCATTATGGTTTAAAGAAGGCAAGAAAAGCACCTCAATATTCAAAGAGATAAAGAAAAGGGCAGTAAAAGCTGCCCTTTTTTAGTCAATTTCAACCAGTTAAAATAGTTGATTTTCAGTTGAAATAGTTTTATAATAATTAATTATTTTAATAATATAGAGGGAATTATGGATTATAGTAAAACTGTCAATCTTCCACAAACAGAATTTTCGATGAAGGCCAATCTTATCCAGAAAGAGCCAGAGATGATAAAAAGATGGGAGAAGAGTGAATTATATAAAAAACAGCTTGAAAAAAGAGAAGGAAAGGAAGTTTTTATCCTTCATGATGGGCCACCCTATGCAAATGGGGAGATACATTGTGGAACTGCTTTAAATAAGGTTTTAAAGGATATTTTGAATAAATACAAATTCTTAAGAGGTTATAAAGCTCCTTATGTGCCTGGTTGGGATTGTCATGGATTGCCGATCGAACTCAAAGTTATCGAAAGTCTTGGTGAGAGGGCACATTCTATTGATCCTGTGGAACTAAGGAAACATTGTAGAAAGTACGCAGAAAAATATGTTAAAATTCAAATGGATGCTTTTAAGAGGTTAGGGGTTATAGGAGACTTTGCTAATCCCTATCTTACTATGTCAAAAGAATATGAAATTGCAATAGTTGAGGCTTTTGGTGAATTGGTTAAAAATGGTTATATTTATAGAGGGATGAAACCAGTTTATTGGTGTATCTCTTGTGGTACATCGTTAGCCGAAGCTGAAATAGAGTATCATGATCACTCATCACCTTCTATTTTTGTAAAATTTCCTGTTCTAAAACATAATATTTCAGCTTTAGCTGGTAAGAAAGTTTTTGTACTTATATGGACTACTACTCCCTGGACACTTCCTGCAAATACAGGATTGTCATTTCATCCAGAGGAAAATTATGTTGCTGTTAATGTCGATGGAGAATATTTGATAATTGCAGAAAAATTATTAAATTCAGTTGTAAGTATAAAAGGAATTACAAATCCAGAGTTTGTAAATATTACAAAGAAAAATCTTGAAGAAATGAAGGTAAGTCATCCATGGATAGATAGAGAAAGTAAGATTGTTTTTGGCTTGCACGTCACAATGGATACGGGAACGGGGATAGTTCATACAGCTCCAGGTCATGGTATAGAAGACTATGTTATAGGGCTTGAGTATGGGCTTGAACAGCTTTCTCCTGTTAAAGATGACGGGACTTTTGAAGATAATGTGGAACACTTTGCAGGTATGAATGTTTTTGAAGCAAACGAGAAAATTATCAGTTTTATTTCTGAGAAGGGATTGCTTTATGAGAGAGAGGATATTTCTCATAGTTATCCGCATTGCTGGAGATGTAAGAATCCAATAATCTTTCGTTCAAAACCGCAATGGTTTTTTAAAGTTTCTGATAGTTCATTATCCTCTCTTGCTCTTAAATATATTGAAGAAATTAATTGGGTTCCAGAGTGGGGTAAGCAAAGGATAAAGAATATGCTTGAAGATAGGCCAGACTGGTGTTTATCAAGACAGAGGCATTGGGGGGTTCCTATAATTGCTTTTTATTGTGAGAGTTGTGGAGAGGCTATAGTTGATAAAAAACTTATAGATAATGTAGTTCAGATAATGAAAGAGCAAGGTGTTGATGTATGGTATCAAAAGGAAGCTAAGGATTTATTACCCGATGGGACAAAATGTCCAAAATGTGGGGGAAGGAATTTTAAGAAAGAAAAGGATATTCTGGATGTCTGGTTTGATTCTGGAGTATCTCATTATGCTGTTTTAGATAAAAGACAGGAGCTTAGAAGCCCAGCGGATGTTTATCTGGAAGGGAATGATCAATATAGAGGTTGGTTCCAGTCATCTCTATGGCCATCTCTTGCGATAAAAAAGAATGCTCCATATAAGACAATTATAACTCACGGCTGGGTGCTTGATGAACAGGGAAGACAGATGCACAAGAGTCTTGGGAATGCTGTTGCACCAAAGGAAATTTATGATAAATATGGGGCAGATATATTCAGAATATGGGTTGTTTCTGAGGATTACAGAGATGATTTAAGAATTGGCGAGCATATGATTCAAAAATGTGTTGATATGTATAGAAAAATCAGAAACACTTTCAGGTATTTACTTGGTAATTTACATAATTTTGATAAGTCGAAAATGCTTGCATATGATAATTTGCTTCCTGTTGATAAGTTTATGCTTGCTAAGTTTTATAAACTTTCAAAGAATGTAGAGAAATTCTATGATGGGTATGAATTTTATAGAGCTTTCAGGGAAATATATAATTTCTGTTCTGTTGATTTAAGCTCTTTTTATCTTGATGTTTTAAAAGATAGATTATACATTTATCCTGTTCATTCAATAGAGAGATTATCTGCTCAAACAGTGTTATATAATTTACTTGAAAGAATGATGATTATGCTTTCACCCGTGTTGTCTTTTACGATGGAAGAGGTTTATAAGACATTCTTTTCAAAGAACGAAGAGGATAGTGTTCATCTTCTTGATTGGCCTCTTTTGGTGGAGCAGTGGAATAATTCAAATATTTTGTCTGATTTTGAGAAGATTATGGAATTAAGAGAGGATGTTCTTAAGGCGATAGAATTTTTAAGAAGTGGAAAAAAGGGAGAACCAATAGGTAGTAGTCTTGAATCGAAAGTTATCATAAAACCAAAAAATGAAAAATTAAGAAAGATTCTTGAGACTTATTTGGGTGATTTAAGATTTATTTTTATAGTTTCAGGGGTAGAGATTGTTTCAAATTTGGTTGATCCAATGGTTGAAAATGAAGAATGGGCTATTTCCAGTGATTATGCAGATGGTAAAAAATGTTCAAGATGTTGGAATTTTTCTACCGAGGTAGGAAAATATTCTGAACATCCAGAGTTGTGTGAACGATGTTACCCTATAGTGAAAGAAATTGACAAAAATTAGGTTTTCTGTTAAAATAATATACTTGTTTTTGCCAACTTAGCTCAACTGGTAGAGCAACTGACTTGTAATCAGTAGGTTGAGGGTTCAAGTCCCTCAGTTGGCTATTTGCTAACGTTTGATGGCTTAATTATCAAACGTTAACCCTTCTGGAGGGATGGCCGAGTGGTTGAAGGCGGCGGTCTTGAAAACCGTTAAGCAGCAATGCTTCGGGGGTTCGAATCCCTCTCCCTCCGAAAATAAAGGTTTCAAATGGACAATTTTTTTTTGATAGACAGACTGAAGTATGTTAACCTATCTTTTTTCAATCTTTGTGAACTTCCTTCTATTAAATGGAGCAGGGGACAAATCAAAAAAAAGTATCGCCGTATAACTTTTGGGTGTTATGATATTAAAAAAAATGAAATAAGAATACATCCTGTTTTCAAGACCGCAGTTTTTCCTGAATTTGTGCTTGATTTTGTGATTTATCATGAACTTTTACATTATGTCGATAGAGATATTATTAAACAGGAAAAGAGATTATTTCGTTATAGTAGAAGAAAGATTCATAATAAATCTTTTAAAACAAAAGAGAAAATGTTTCCGAATAGTGATAAAGCAATAAAGTTACTTAAAAGGTTTGTTGAATGTCGGGATTAAGTGTTTTTGAAATTATTATGTTAATATGTTTTGGGTTTGCGTGGCCTTTTTCTATTGTTAAATCATACAGATCAAGGTCAACAAAAGGTAAAAGTGCAATATTTCTATTTATTATATTGGTTGGTTATGTTTCAGGTATAATTCATAAACTTTTTTACTCTCGAGACATCGTCATTCTGTTTTATGTATTAAATTTCCTTATGGTATTAATTGATTTGGCTATTTTCTTCAGAAATAAAATGCTTGAAAAATTGAATATCTAATAATTTCATATTAAAATATATATGGTGGTGAAAAATGGAAAAAAGTTTAATGAATAAATTGAATTGGATATTGGTAATATCTGGTGTTGTGATTACATATTTTGGATTTTATCTGACTTATTTTATTACTACAAATTATGATGGACTTTATGCTTTCTTCTCTGTTCTTACAATTGTTTCGGGGCTTATTTTGGTAATTCTTGGTCTTTCATTAGATCTGAGTAAGAAGTAAAATGCGTTCTCTCATTGTTAAAGAAGAAGGTCTAAAACTTGTTGATTTTATTTCCCTTTCTTTTGGTATTTCAAAAAAGTCTGCTAAAGATATAGTTGATAGTAAACTTGTCTTTGTAAATAGTAAAAGAGTCTGGATTGCAAAACATATCCTTAAAAAGGGTGATGTGGTAGAATATTTTGGTGAGAAAAAAGAAAATTTAGATTTTGAAATTATTTATGAAGATGAGTTCATAATTGCGGTTAATAAACCACCTTTTGTTCTTTCTAATGAAGGTAAGAATTCGCTGGAAGAACTTTTAAGAACTAAAAAGCAAAATTATAAAATAAAAGCAATTCACAGGCTTGACAAAGAAACAAGTGGAGTTATTTTATTTGCAAAAAATGAATTATCGTTTGAAAAATTTAAAGAATTATGGAAAAAAAAAGAAGTTAAGAAGACTTACCTTGCAATATGTTATGGTGAAACTTCTTTTAAGGAAAGATGGATAAATGAGAAAATAGATGGCAAACCTGCAACAAGTCTTGTGAGACTTATCAAGTCGAATAGAGGGGTTTCATATTTCGAGGTTGAGATACTTACAGGCAGGAAACATCAGATAAGAGAACATCTTGCATCTATTAGACATCCAATAATAGGAGATAAGCTTAACGATAATTTTTATCTTGGAATAAAAGGTTTTAAAAATGTCAGAAGACAACTTCTTCATTCTTATAAAATTGAATTTGTTTGTCCATTCAGTGGGGAGACAAAAAGATTTTTTGCCCCTATTCCCGAAGATTTTAAAGAATTTCTTGGAGGATTAAAGTGAGTAAGCATTTTTCTATCAAAAGTTTTATCAATATATTTGCTATAGGTATGGGTGTTTTTCTCACTTCCCTTGTTATACTTTGCCTTGAATCTATAATGAATAGAATGTTTGCTGCAACATTCTGGTATCATTTTGCATTTATCGTTCTTTCAATTGCCTTATTTGGTATAGGGGTTGGTGGGATTTTTGTATATTTTACTCCAAAGTTTCTTCTTAAATATACTCCTATCATTGTTTCTCTTTTTGCCATTGTTCTTGCGTTTGTTGTTCCAATTGTGATAAGAGAAGTAAACAAAATTCCTCTTGTTATGAATGCTGTTGCTTTTGATCCATTGCAACAAAAATATTTTAAGCATTTTTTTATGTTACTTGTTATTCCTTTTTTTCTTGGGGGGTATATTTTTTCTATAGTTTTTACCCATTTTAAAGAAAAGATAACTCTGCTTTATTTCTTTGATCTTATTGGTGGTGGACTTGGGGTTGTCTTTATGCTTTTGTTTTTCCCTGGTAATGGGCCTTTTGTAGTTGTATTCTATCTTGGTCTTGCTATGATTTTTGTATCATTTGTCTTTATGTTTAGTTTTCACTGGATCCCTTCACTTTTTATTTTGGTGGCGATACCTGTTTATTTGTTATATTTTAAAGATTATAAAAATCTTGAAATAAGAGTAAGCTCTGAAAAAAAGGATGTCAGCGCAACTGGAAAAATTTTATCCAAACATTGGGATAACTTTGGCTACGTGGTTATGGTTGAAAAGACAAATGGTAGTAAATTTGTAACCGCTGATTTTACTTGTTATACATATTTTTATGCTCCCAGAAAAAATGTAAAAGAATACCAGTATATTACTCCTGCACATAACTATCCATATATTATTAAAAGAAACCCAGAAAATGTTGGTATAGTTGGAGTTGGGGCAGGGAAAGACGTCTTAACAGCACTTGGATTTGGGGCTAAAAATATCTATGGGGCAGAATTTAATACTACAATATATAATTTGTTTAAAAAATATTATTCTAACGAATTCAAGCCGGAAGGAAGTTTTTCAAATGTTCATATAGAAAGACAGGAAGGTAGATTTTTCTTAAGAACTTCAAAAAGAAAATATGATGTTCTCGTTTTTGATAATTCTATTTCTCAGGTGGCTGTATCTTCCGGTTCTTTTACACTTGCGGAAAGTTACCTTTTTACAGTTGAGGCAATGATAGATTATTACAATCACTTAACTGATGGGGGAATAGTGTATTTGAGCAATCCTCTTCCTCACGTTAAAAGGTTTGCTTCCCTATGGAAAGAGGCTTTTAAGAGACTTGGTTCCTCAAAAGAGTTTAAAAATTCGATAGTTATATTTGCAGAGGAGAATGCCGGTTATCCAAAATGTAAGATTTTGGTTAAGAAGGGGGCATTTACTTCTTCTGAAATTAAAAAGCTCAGGGCTTATACTACATCAATTGGACATAAAGCGATTTATATTCCCGGAGAAATTCTTAAAAATGATGTTTCTGAGCTCATTCTTACCGATAATGTTAAGAGAATTTATGCAAAAAGTGACCAGGATTTAAGACCATCAACTGATGATTGGCCTTTTTTCTCACAACATGTTAAACCAGAGCACCAAGAACTAACCAGTGAGGTTATGAAATTCAGATTTTATTACCCCCAACCATTTTTAATGCTTAGACAAATTACGGGAACAGTTGTTTTTTATAGTTTAATCTTTTTGCTTGTTCCTATCTTGCTCCTTAATATTGGTGGGATAAGAAAATTGCCAAATAAGTTTGGAACATTACTTTATTTTATGGCTTTGGGGCTTGGGTTTATGCTTATAGAAAATGTACTTATTCAAAAGTATATTTTGATACTTGGGCATCCAACATATTCCTTTTCTATTGTGCTTGCTTCTCTTCTTATCTCAGCTGGAATTGGGAGTTTGTTTTCTGAAAAGATTAAAAATCCGTTCAGGGCAGCACTTATAGGTTGTATTGGTATAGTTACAAGTGTTCCCTTAGTTTTTCTTATTCTTTATTTTTTAAGTTCTCAAATTGTTGGTTTTTCATTTGCTTTCAGATTAATATTATCTATAGCCTTAATTGTATTTAATGGATTTTTTATGGGAATGATGATGCCTTCTGGTATCAGGGCTATTTCAAAGTTTAGTAAATCCATACCATGGATGTGGGCTATAAACGGAATTTTTTCAATTGTTGCAAATTTTGTCAGCATCTATGTTTCTGTTTTATATGGATTTAAGTGGACATTATTGGTTGGTGTTATTGTTTATCTTATTGGGACATTTTTCTTTGTTTTTAAGTTTAAGTTGAGAAATGCTTAAAAGAGTTTTATTAATCTTTTGTTATTCTTTTTTACATAGTTTTGTTTATAATTCCCAAAATATTTCGGTTTATATTTACGGAACTACAAATAATTTCAAAAAGATTGTCTGGATTTTTCCAGGCTATATCGATAATAATGATAGTTATAAACAGACACCAACAAATATAATTGAAAAATGGAAACTTTATGAATTTAAAGACGATATTTTGTTTTTGATTCCTTATCAGGTTAATTCGATATATCCTTTATATGAAAATGGAAAAATTGCTTCATGGATAAATGAGCTTGGGAGTTTTAAAACTTCTCTTGTTAAGGATAATTCTTATAATGAAATATTTATTGGAATTTCAACTGGAGTGGAAGGTGCAATTAAATTTAACTTTTTGAGAAAAGAAGGGGTTTTTATTTTTCTTTCTGGTACCTATGATTATTTCATACTTGACAAAAATAGTGGAGAGTATAAAATTCATCAAAAATTTTTTAAAAATAATGAAGATTTATGGCAAAGAGAGAACCCATTAACTATTCTGAAGGAATTTAGGGGAAAAGCATATATATTTTGTGAAAAAAATTCCATATATTTTAATCAACAGAAAAGATTGTTTGAAGAAAAATTTGATTATTTTGAGATTTGTCCGGCAATAATAGGTGAAAAAAATACTTATCATAACTGGAATTTTTGGGGTGATAAAAAGATTCTTGAAAGGATAAAAGAGATAATAAAAAAATAGGGTTGCATTAAGCAACCCTATTTTTAAAATTATTGAAACTTAAACCAATTAATCTCTACATTTGGAGAAGAAACCATAATATAAATTGTTCTTTTACCGGTTGGTCTCGGATATAAACCATTTGAAGCAGTGTTCCAGACTCCACCACCGCTTGGATAAACTCTTCCTATTTCCTGACCGTTGGGGCTATCCATTCTTATTATTATATTTGCTCCATATGCCGGGTCTTTTGCTCTGAAAGTAGCACCAGATGGTTCACTTGAACCAAAATCGCAGTTAAAAGCTACCCAACTTGTTGTGGAGTTGAATCTTACTACAGTTCCACCATCTCCTGATATTACAGATACCCCATTTTGTGAAGAATAGTTTTCTATTTCAACCTGGTTGTATGGATTTATATATCCACTTGAACTTGATGAGGAACTTGAAGTTACAGATGAGGAGCTCCTAGATGAAATACTGCTAGAACTTGATGAAGAGCTTGAGCTTAAAGAGGAAGAACTACTGGAGGAAATCCTGCTTGAGGTTGATGAAGAACTACTTGAAGTCGTAATACTTGAGCTTGAGATAGAGCTTGAACTGCTTGTAGAGGAAGAACTTGAACCGTCTCTGCCCCATATCTGGAACTTACCAGAACAATGGAGTAAACCAAATAGATAGAGACATCCATCATAATATCTATATTGTCCTCTTGTTGGTTGAATGTTCCAGAGTTCATCGATGAATTCCCAAACCTGCTGTTTATTTGCTATAAGTCCAGCTACTGCATTCATAGCAACAAGTCCTGGAGAATGATCGCTTGCAAGTTTTTGACCTGATAATGAATACTGGTTGCCGTGTGTTGAGACACCTTCTGCCTTGAAAAAGTCCTGAAGTCTATTGGCCTGTGTTACTGCCCAGCTATCAACCCCCCACCAATAGTAATCAATTACTATATTCATTATTGTTCTCCATGCATCAAATCTGAAATCTCCATGTCCTCCATCATTCTTTGGTGTTCCATCAAAATTTGCATAGTCGGGGTTTAAACCAGTAGTAGGATGACAGGTTTTTTTGAAGAATTCTCTACTTACTTTTGCTACCTGACTCCAGTAGGCATTATCAGCATTGGCCCATCTTGCCCATAATTCATAAAATGCTGGTAAGTGATATGATGGATCTGTGTGTTCGTAGGATGAACCGTAGGGGACAAAACATATTTGAGTGCTTTGAGTATTTATCATTTTTGTTACACCTGAGTATTGGCCTGCATATTGATCCTGATGAAGCATATGGTGTAAGATATTATCAGCCTCAGCTTTATAATTAAATATTCCGGTGCCATTGCCCCATCTTTTCCATGCAAAATATAAAGCCATAGCAAAATATTCTTCTCCATCAGGAGCCGGGTTATTATCAATTTTGTTTCCACTGGTTGAACATTGCCATGCAAAATATCCAATTCTATCTCCACTCTGGTGTTGCATATAAGTTTTTGCCCATTTCCAGAGTCTATCGAATTCATTTTTCATATTCATTTGCACTGCTATCATCATACCATATGACATTCCTTCGCTTCTGACGTCATTATTTCCACTATCAAGTATATAAGCCATATCACTTCCAACAGGATAGTAGCATCGAATATCGTCTGGTCCATAGAAGAAGTTGGAAACTGCTGTGTTGATTTTTGCATTGATTTCAGTTTCTGAATACCCCCTTTCTTTAAATAGGTTGCGATATGTTCCTGAATACCATACACCCTGTGATGGTGTGGATGGAGCTGGTGGCAAGGCAGGAGGTGAACCAATATAGTAAATTTTAATCCAGTCAATATAAAGATCCCACGAACCATTGTCCTTTTCACCAGTTATTTTTATTTCCTTTAAGTTTGGGGTTGACTGAATGTTGCAGGTCAGAGAAGTTACAGTTACGGAGTTACCAAAACTCAGTTCTCCCACTTTTGTTCCTCCAATATAAATACTGCCAATAGCCGGAGTAGAGGTAGAGGATTGTCCTCTGATCTCAATTTGATATTGCCCCGGAATATTTGTGAAGTAAAAATTAGTAGAGCAATAATCATTTCCTCCGTATAATGCAACTCCATTGAAGGGTGTGTTAATATACGAGGCATAAGAACCACCTTTAGCCATATTTTCGGCCTCAATGGTTGCCCACAAGGTGGCTTTGTTAAGATTTTTTCCACCTAAAATTTCTGTTTTTTCATCAAAGTTTTGAATATTACAGGAAAATAGAAAAAACAGAAAAGAGAAACAAATGATAAATTTTTTTTCCATATATCCTCCTTAACAATATTGGAAATTTTAAAACACGTATTTAAATAATAAATTTTATTTATTAAATAAAAGTCTTACATAATAAACACGCGTTAATATCTTATAGCAAAAATTGTGCCATTTTTTTTAATATATGTATATTTTAATTTTATTAACTTTTTGTTTTGTATAATGTTTGTAAAATTGATTTATTTTATCGTTAACATTATATTGCACACTTATGCATATGCAATTTTGTGCAAAAATATGCAATTTCCTTCTTGTTTTATTTTTTTTATTATTTATTAAATATGAAAATATAATTTTTTATAATATTTTTGGCACAAATTTTGCTAATATTTATTTATAGGTTATCGATAACCTAAAGGAGGCATTATGTGGAAAAAGATATTTTATTTTTTGTTGATCTTAGTTTTGTTTTCTTGTAATTTTAAGCCAGAAGCTGTAAAGGAAGAAAATATGAATTCTATTGAGAATTCTAAGGCTGTTATGGCGCCACCATCGGGCAAGATTTTGATGATAATAGGGCAAGATTTAGCTTCTTGCTGGAATTATGCCCAGAGTGGCTATTTTCCAGCTCCATCTGGAATTACTACATATATCAATTTTTATGATGTGAGGAATGGCAGTGCTTATTATCCTTATGGAGGTCTTGGTGAGGATTTAAATGGTAATGTTGTTGCTGATATTGATTGGGGTGCTGGTCCTCTTAATGCTAGAAATGCTGCATATGGTTATCCAAACTCTGTGCTGGTTATAGGCCTTTATATGACAGAACAATATTATCCAAATGGGCTCTCTATGATTGCAAGTGGAAGTTATGATGCAGAGATTGATAGGCTTGCTACTTTTATAAAGAAGATTGGTAAACCTGTTTATCTTAGAATAGGATATGAATTTGATGGAAATTGGAACGTTGGATATAACAAGAAGACAGATTATATTAATGCTTACAGAAGAATAGTAACAAGATTGAGAAGTGCTGGTGCTAACAATTTTGCCTCTGTTTGGCAATCTTGCGCTTCACCGATAGATGATATTCTTGAGAACAATTATCGTGAGAATATTGCAGATTGGTATCCTGGTGATGCCTATGTTGATTGGGTGGGTTTATCCTGGTTTTTATTACCAAATGAAAGCCGCAATGGTTCTCCAACACAGAAACAACTTGCGGATGAGGTTTTAACTTTTGCAAGAAGCAAGGGTAAGCCGGTAATGATTTGTGAATCAACACCACAGGGTTATGATCTTGAGGCATTAACAAAGAAAAATATAAGCTATGTGTGGGATGGAAATGCTGGAACCGGAACAGTAAGTAAAACAGCAGATCAGATATGGAATGAGTGGTTTGCACCATTTTTCTCTTATATTTATAGTAACTCTGATGTTATTAAGGCAGTTGCTTATATTAATGCAGATTGGGATTCTCAGGCAAAATGGGCACCGCCATATCCAGAAGGATATTGGGGTGATAGTAGAGTGCAGGTTAATCCTACAATCAGAAGTAAGTGGCTTACAGAATTAAATAAAACTTACTGGTTGCATGGTTCTACCACTTTATTTTCAACTTTGATGGGAACTTCTTCATCTTCAAGTAGTTCTGTATCTTCAAGCATTAGTTCTGTATCATCTAGTAGTATTGTTTCTTCAAGTAGTGTTTCTTCATTAAACTCTTCTTCTGCAAATTCAAGTCTTGGATCTGGTAAAACATTAATCATAATAGGTCAGACATTCAAAAATGAATATTTAAGCTATATCAACGGAGTAGGAAAGACTCCGGCGGGGTCCTCTCACTATGGGGAACTCTATACCGGGACAATAAATCAGGGAGATGATGCAAATAATCAAGCATTTCTTGATTGGGTAGCAAAAACTTATCCAAATGCTTATATAGAGGTAGCTATCAGTATAAAAGACAATCCAGCAGCCGGAGGATATTCAGGGCCAAATGCTGTATATAATGCCTGTGTTGATGTAACAAGAGGTAGATGGAATACCCAGATTGATAAATTTGCAGCCACCTTTAAAAAATATCCAACTGTAAAATTTCTTTTAAGAATAGATTATGAAGTTTCCATAGGTATTTTTGCTAACAAGACGACTACACCCTGGATTGATATTCTTAATAAGTATGCTTCTCAGGGCAAAAATATATATGATGATCCTTCAATAGCACCGGAAGTAGATTTAACTGCTTATAAAAATGCGTTTAATTATATAGCTAACAGGATAAAAAATGTGAATGGGGCAAACAATGTTGAATTTATCTATCATCCTGTAAGAGGGTATGGAGATGCTTATTGGCTTTATCCCGGGGATCAATATGTGAACTGGATCGGATTTTCAGTTTTTAATCATGATGTATGTATGAGTACTAAAGAAGCTGATGGAAGTGTAGTTGGACCTTGGTCTGGAACAATAGACAGTAATCTTAAGAAAAGTATTGAATGGGCAAAAGCTAAAAAACCTATAATTATTGCCGAATCCGGTTTTCAAACTCCTGCAGAGGGACAGAATGCAACAACTTTTAAAGATTATCTTGGTAGAGTTTTTAGCATGATAGAAACATATGATATAAGGGCTTTTGTCTATATTAATTCTGATTGGAGAGCACATAACTGGACTTTGCCGTGGGGAGATTCAAGGGTTGAAGTGAATAGTGAAGTTAAGAGTTACTGGCTTTCAAAAGTTAATTCATCAAGATATATTCACTACTCTGGTTCAGTATCATCAAGTAGTAGTTCTGTATCATCTAGCAGCAGTGTTTCCTCCAGTTCTTCATCATCTTCTGTAAGTGGAATAAATATTCCAGGGGTTGTTGTTCAGAATGCAGGTAGCATCGGAAATGGAAGCACAAAAAGCTGGAATTTAACATCTACACAGAATGCAAAGTATAAGGCATTGATAACAAGCACATCGACTCAAAATAGCCAGCTTATAGAAGTCAGTTTTAATGGGGAAACTCTTACACAGGCTATAGATGCTGGCAAAACAATAACAGTATACTTTAATAATTCTGTTACAAGTGGTAGTGTTAAGACATTTTCTATTAAAGCATTAAGTAGCAGTGTATCAATAGGTAAGGTTGAAATGCAAACATGGTAATTAAATAAGATTTAAAAAATTGATTTTCTAACACTAACCTTTAAGTAGAAACCTTCTCACCTTTTAAAGGCTGGGAAGGTTTCTTTAAAATTTGACATTTCAGTGGTATTGTTTTAAAATATACTTAAGGTTATCGATAACCTAAATTATCTTAAAGGAGGAAATGTATGAAATTTGTTTTGAGATTTTTTGCTCTTCTGGTTATTTTTTCAATATTATCTTGTGCAAAAACTGAAACTGTAACAAAGGAAGAAAAGAAAGAGGTTAAAGCTGTTGAAGTCAAGAGTGATCCAAATATTTTTCCAATTTATAGTGATGTTTATACCGGAGGCTATGAGGTAGAACTTTCTCATATGGAGTCAAAACCTCAGGCAAAAGTCAGAGTTTATATCTGGGAAGGAACATGTAAAATCAAAGTGGAAACGGAAGATGTATTTGCAGGAAAAGAGGCTTTACACATAATTGCCGGTGCAGGTAGCTGGTTTGGTTTTGGATTCCATAAAGTAAATCCAGGTTCACAGGATTTTACAGGATTTGAAAATGGGCATCTTAAATTTGCTATCAAAGCTGCACCCGGAGCAGGGGATTTGAGAGTGTTAATAAAACATGGCTATCAAACTGAATCATGGTTAAGTCTTGACCCTTATGGTTACAAAGCAGATGGAAAATGGCATGAGATTTCTATTCCTCTTGCTGATTTTATTCCAGCCATAAAATTTAAAGATGTAAATATTTTACTTGGTATGGCACAGGACAAAAAATTTGTCCCTATGTCAAGATTCTGGATTGACGAAATATATTATACAAAAAACTAATCTTTAACTTTAATAGGGTTGCATTAAGCAACCCTATTTTTTTAAATTCAAAAAATTTCCTTATCTTGATTTTTTAAAGTAAATTTATATGGAGGTGTCTATGTTGTATGTTATTTTTATCTCTTTAATTTTGTCAGGTTGTAGTATTTTTCAGAATAATTCGCAAGCAGAAAAAAAACCTGTCTATACTCCTCCTTATGAATTTGTAAGGGTAAAAGGGCAGGATCTTGTTGTTGGTTCAAATGAAACAAAGATTATACTTAAGGGTATATGTCTTGGTAATGAAGTCTGGGCAAATCCATCAAACCCTCCGTATAATCATCATGCTGAAATTGATTATCAAAGAATAAAGAATATGAATATGAATGTTGTGAGATTTTATTTAAATTACAGAATTTTTGAAGAGGATAGTCAGCCTTATGTATATAAGGCTTCTGGTTGGCAATGGCTTGACCAGAATATTGCCTGGGCTAAAAAGTATGGCATTTATATTATCTTTAATATGCATGTTCCACAGGGTGGTTTTCAATCACTTGGTACTGGAAATGCTTTGTGGGATAATGTTGAAAATCAAAGAAGGCTTAAAGCCTTATGGAGGGCTATAGCCGATAGATATAAAAATGAACCCACTGTTATAGGTTATGATTTACTGAATGAGCCAAATACATCAAAATCAAAAGATCAATGGATTAACCTGGCTAAGGAACTTGTTAAGGAGATAAGAAAGGTTGATTCCAATCATATAGTAATAGTTGAAAGACTTAACGCTGTAGCAAACAACTGGTCAGCTGGCTCAAATATGAATTTCTTTTTGGTTGATGATTTTAATGTAATGTACACATTTCATTTTTATTCTCCTATTGAATATACACATCAGCTGACAATGTGGACAGGCTTTTCAAATCAGGATGGAGGAGCATATCCAGATTCAAATAGGATTCAAGTGCCCGATGATATAGAATGGAATGAAGAAATCCCAAATCCAAGGATAACAAATGGTAGCGTTGATTGGACAAATATTGGAGGTATAAAGTTTAAACCAAAAGCAGATTCAATTGTTGCAAAGCCGGCATTTAAAGCGAATTTTAATTCAGGAATAACATTTTTTGATTATTATGTAGTAGAAGAATATGATAATAATACAAATCTTATAAAAAGCATTACAAATGATATTGAAAGTGTTGATGGATTAAGTTATTGGTCTCAAAATGGCAGCGGTATTTGGGGTATAACTTCTTCGCAAAAAAAGACAGGGAATTATTCTCTATATATTTCAAATACGACACACTGGGCAAATGTTGGAAATAACAAATTGTTTCTCACGATAAAACCTGGTTATCTATATTCAATAAAAGGGTATCTCAAAACAATTAATGCGAATGGTGAAAACTTTTTTACACTCGATTTTTTCAAAAGTAGATCTGGTCAAAAACCAACTTTCAGGGATATAAACTATATTTCTAATGAAATGGCAAAATATCTTGATTGGGGTAAGAAAAATAATGTTCCACTTTACTGTGGAGAGTTTGGAGTATTTATAGAATGTATGACCAATCAGTCCAAAGGTGGAGATAAATGGATAAAGGATGTAGTAAAGGTTTTGAAGGATAGTGGAATACATTTTACTTACCACTCTTACCATGAGGTGGGAAGTTTTGGGATATATACGAATGCTGGGTCTTTACCTACAGAAAGTGGTGGTATACAACATATCATTAATGCCTTAAAGGAGGCATATGATTTTTAAATCTACTTGTATGGGCTACCCAAAAAAGTTTTTTGATTCACTTGTTTTGTCAAAAAACTAATTTGAATAACAGTATAAGTGAGTGAAACTTTGGATAAAAATCTCAAAATTATAAAAAATGTGTTTTTGGGCAGCCCATTTTATTTATTAAAAAAAATTTGGAGATTCAAAATTTTATTTTTTAGAGATAAACATTTTTTCTATTGACTTTTTTTTATTTTTATTTATAATAAACACGTGTTAATAGATAATTAATTTATTTTTATTGCAAATTAACGTGTGTTAATTATGCACTATAGTGTGTATGTAATAGGAGGTGATTTATGAAGAAAATATTTTTGTTTTCGCTTATTTTGATAGCTACATTTGCCTGTCAGAGTTCTCCTGAAGCAACTTCTTCGGGAACAAGTTCTTCATCTTCTTCGGTAGAGGTTTATCCTGTGCCGGATAAGTTATGTGCCTTAACTTTTGATGATGGGCCTGATGCCACTTTAACTCCAAAAGTCCTTGACAAGCTAGCAAAGTACAATGTTGTTGCTACATTTTTCATGATAGGACAAAAAATTAATTCAACCACAAAACCGGTAATTGACCGAATTACAAATATGGGGTGTGAGATAGGGAATCATTCCTCGGGATATGACAGTCTCACTGGAATGACAGTGGAACAGATGATAGCAAGTGTTAGCAATACTTCTGCTGTTATTGAACAGTATACGGG
>JAOACQ010000051.1 GCA_026417755.1 Brevinematales bacterium
AATTTACAAGTAAACATTATTTCTATTGAAGAAGGAAAGAAGTTAATCATAAAAGACATAATTGAAACTGGGTATGCTTTGCCAGATGGTATGGTATTAAGTCGATATCCATATATGAAAGATGTGGAATGGGGTCCCGTGATTTTTGTAGAAAATATTGGTGAAACAAACACCTTCAGACACAAATATTTCTATGTTTTTTATGGTAAGATGCCGGATGGAGCAGTTGTTGCAAATCATGCTATAAATGCTGAGACAGGAGAGTTTTCCTCTGGGGGTTTAATGGAATATAATGAAACCAATAAAATTTATCTTCTTACGCCAGAGGAAGCAATAGGCTATGCAGCAAAGTCCATGGGAATAAAGGATGATATAATAGTCAGGGCAACATTCTACTTTGATTGGGATTCTATGAACTATGATGAAACTTTTTCGTGGAAATACGAGATAAGGAGCAGGAATAATAAACTTCTCAAAACGTGTAAAGGTAAGTTTGAGGCACTATATATTGATCCATATGTTCGTGGATTAAGTCCAGAACCAAAAAAAGATAATGGAAGAAATAGATTTTCAAGTAGTAGAATATACAAACTTGTAGAAAAGAATATAAAATCTGCGGGAGAAGGAGAAAAAACATTTGTTGGTATTGAGTAGTTTAATCTTAAAAGTAGATAATCAAACGTTTGTTCCCTTCCACTCCAAAAATCCTTATATTTTGTAGTAAAAAATTGAATTTTGAAAGTAAATATGATAATATTAGAAGCACAGCAATAAAATATTTTAAAAAATTAAGGGGAGAAGTAAATCAACTTTTCCCCTTAGTAAAAAAAAATAATTGGTAGAAAGTGTCAATCAATATTAACTTTTAAATAATGGAAAAAAATGCAAAGAAAAGTTTTAATACTTTTAATAACCCATATATCACTTTTCGGCTTAGAAATTAAAGGTAAAGTAAAAAGAATTGATAATATGTCAGCCATACAATCTGCAAGGGTCATTTTGACAGATCCTTGTAGGAATCCTTTGGTGGTAGAAACAGCCAAAGATGGTTCATTTAAATTTGAAAATATTGAAAAAGGGAGTTACGACATTGAGATCAAAGCACTCGGATTTTTCCAGGAAAAAAGAACTTTAAAAATAGAAAGAGACATATTTATAATCTTTTATTTGACTCCTCTTGCTACTACTTCTCTTGGAGAAATAGAAGTAAAAGGAGAAAGGGAAAAGACAGACATTTCTAAAACAACCGTTGATAGAAAAACAATTCAAAAAGCTACAACTCACATTACGGGAGATCCAGTAGAGGTTTTAAAAAGCATTTCTGGAGTAGAAACTGGGGCAATTGATGATTTTACAACTTCCTCAAAATTTTTAGTAAGAGGCGGTGAAGGTTTTGAAACAATTGGACTATATGACGAGGTTTTGGTTAATTACTTTTTTCATAGAGTTTTTCCAGATTCAATTTTTATAGATGATCTTATTGACGAAATTACTCTTTATAAAGGTTTTGTGCCTATTGAATACGGACAACTTATGTCTGGACTGCTAAAAGTAAAAACCATAAAGCCTCAAACTGGTCTTCATGGAAAACTAAGTATTGGAACTTTAAATAGTTATATTAGCTTAAATGGTATCAGTGAAGATGAAAAGTGGGAATATCTTTGGGGAATAAGAAGAACACACTATGATCTGGTGTTAAACCTCTTTTTGCAAAAATCAACGATGGTTTTCGCTTTGCCTTATTATATTGATTCTCAGGGAAAAATCAAATACAATGGGGAAAGTGATAAAATCTCCATATCTTATGTTTATTCTTTTGAACACACAAAAATTTCTAACTTTGCAAACACAAATAGGTCTGGATATACAAATGAATTCAGTTCACAGCTTGATTTTCAGTATTTTGTAACCGGCATTCAATGGGAACATTTTCTATCAGAGAACTTTTTCGTTGTTCAGAATTTTGGTGGAGCAATTAACTATCAAGGAGGACATAATAAGAATCCACTAAATCAAGCATCCTGTGAAGTTTGGGATAACAATTTGCGATATAAAATTGCTGCAAATCTTTATCCTTTTGACCACATGGGTTTTAAATCTGGCTTTGAAGTAATATATTATCCTGATTTAACTTATTCAAATATTGTTTCAGGTGATTACATTTCAATCATCACCTCAAACGCCGGCTTTACAAACTTTGTCGAAAGTTATGGCAAAACAAACTTTTTAGTCCTATCTGGTTTTTTAAGTGGAGAATTTGAGTTTTTCGATAAAAGAGTGTTTTTTTTACCGGGATTAAGAGTTAATTATTATAATTATGTAGAAAAATTTTCTTACGACCCAAGATTTGTAGTTGAATATAGATTTAACGAAAATCACAAGACATTTTTCTCAATTGCATATTTATCTCAATTAACTACCGAACCATATATTCTGACCACTCTCTCTAAAAACAGGAACGAAATAAATATTCCAGGCGTTTGGCACTATGTAATCGGAGAAAATAGCAAATGTTATGATTTTGAGTTGAATATAGAAGGTTATTTAAAGAAATACGAAAATATTTTCACAAAAACTACAAATATTCAGCTTGTACATAAAACCTCAGAGAATAAACTTGACATTTATGGATTTGAATTTCTAATAAAAAGAAAACCAAGTGGAATTCCAGTCTATGGTTGGTTAAGTGGTAGTATAGTCAATAAGTGGTATTACTTAAAAGAAGGATGTAGCCCTGATACTTTTGCAGACTTTTTTTACTATTTTGATGAACTCGGAAATCTATATGGATACACAAGTCAGATGCATAGTTTCCCTCAACCACCACTGAATGAGTGGTTTAACATTTTGAGTTATAAGTTTAACATGACGATTGTTTGGGAATTCTTAAAAAACTGGAGTCTTACAGCTGAATTTATTTACCAATCAAAAGGTTATTTTCCGCCAATCGAAAAGGTCACACAAACACAACTCGAGGTACAAAATTGGACACACCGTGTGATATACTTACCAACCTATGGGA
>JAOACQ010000031.1 GCA_026417755.1 Brevinematales bacterium
ACCTATGGTTGGTAGATCAAGGACTATTCCAGACATTGTTGCTATGCCCATCATTCTTGGGTGAGAAAGTCCATGCCCATCAAACATTATTATATCTGGAACTTTCTTTAGTCTGGTAAAAGCCTCATAAAAAACCGGAAATTCTCTGAAGAATAGCAAACCAGGAATATAAGGGAAATTAACCTTTCTTTGGCCATATACTACTTCTATTACCTCAAAATTACTAAAATCTATAATGACAATAGCACATAAACCAGTGTCAAAATTATACGAAATGTCAACACCTGCAATTGTTTTAAAAAATTTTAACTTACCTTTAAACTGAATATGATCCACCATCTGCTTTTGAAGCTCAAGAGCATAATTAACATCTTTACTCTCTGAAATGGTGAGGATTTTTTTTATCAAAATTTCATTCATAAACAAATTTATTTGCAATTATTTCATAAATATAATACAATAAGAGTAAAAAAATTACTACTATTTAAGGAGAAATTTTTGAAAAAAATTTTGTTTCTGTTGATGTTAGTTTTATTCTCCTGTGGAGTAAATTTTAAAAGTGGCTCTTTAAGAACAAGAGACTATCCGGATCAAGTTTTAAGTGATTTCAAATATATTTCTTCTGATACAAAAGGAATAAAAGAATGGGAACTATTTGCGAACATAGCAAAAAGTTATAACAATAAAAATGAAATCTTACTTGAAAATTTCAGCATAAAATTTTATCATCCCGATGGAAATATCAAGTCTTTTCTTTCCGCAAATAAAGGCTTTATAAACATCTCGACAATGAATGTCTATGCAGAAGGAAATGTAAAAATATATTCAGAAAACAAAGCTCTCCTTGAAGCAAACAAAATTTACTGGGACAATCAGAGAAAAAGATTCTACTCTGAATCAAATCAAATTGTAACCCTATGGAGAAACAACTCATATGTAAAAGGTTATAATCTGAATGCTGATACAGAGCTTAAAGAGATAACTCTCGACAATGTCCGTTCTGAGGTAAAAGAGAAATGAAAAAATTTTTCATTGTATTATTTTTCTTAAACTTATCTTTTGCAGGTAGTTTCAGAACTTCACCCACCAAGCCAGTCGAAATAAGTGCAGGAAGAAGTGTATATAAGTGGGAAATAAAAAAACTTATATTGGAAAATTCAAATAAAATTCAACCTTCAATAAACTATGAAAACAGTTTTTTAAGAGCAGAAATGATGATATATGATGATATGATTAAAAAGGGATTTGCATATGGAAATGTTTACTATGAAGACAAAAATGAAAATATAATAATGAAAGCCGAAGAAGGAGTTTATGATGAAAATTCTAAGGAAATAACTCTATCAAAAAACCCAAAAATAATATTGAAAAGAGATGGAACAGTAGCCACTGGTAATAAAATAAAAATCTATCCTGAAAAAGACACAATCCTTATTATCGGAAATGTAAGAATTTCAAATACAAATATTATTGTTAAAAGCGAACTCGCTGAGATAAATCAATCCAAAAATACTTTTGTAGTAAAGAATAATGTTGAGGTTATAGAAAAAGACAGCAAACTCTATGCAGACAGGCTTTATCTTGATACAAAAAAGAAAAATCAAGAAAGTTACACCGCAACTGGTAACGTTAAAATAGTTGATGAAAAGGAAGGCTATGCCATTTATGGCAATAGGTTGGATTATTTCAAAGAGGAAGGATACACAAGAATAACTGGAGGATATTCAAACAGTACCAAACCATTTATTGATTTTAAAGAAAAGAATGCCAAAGCCTCATCAATAGTAATGGAAAAGTTCGACAAAGAAGAAAAAGCAAATCTTCTTGGTGATGTTATAATCTCTCAGGGAAAGAGAACTGCAAAAGCTATGTGGGGTGAGTATTTCATTAAAAAGAAAAAGGTAACCTTGACAGGCAATCCAGTACTCGAAGAAAATAACTCAAAATTTCAAAGTTACAAGATTAACGTAGATATAGATAATGCAACAATGAATATGATGGGTAAAGGAAGCGGTATTTATCAATTGAAAAATTAAAAGGAGTTTTATGGCATTATCAGATAGACCAGATTTAATAGAAAGTTTTGAAAAACTCGGTTTATCACCAAACGAAGCAAAAGTTTATCTTGCTTTACTTGAACAACATCCGATAACAGGTTATCAATTGAGCAAGATAAGTGGAATACTACGCCCCGTAGTATATGAGATGCTTAACAGACTTGTAGAAAAGGGTGGTGCAAGAATAATTAAGTCTAATCCAGATACCTATATACCAGTTGAGATAGATGAATTCTTGAAGAATATAGAAAGCGAATTCAACGAATCAAAGAAAAATATATCAAAAATCCTTAGAGAATCCGTAGTTGTTGATAATACCGATTTCTTCTGGAATATTATCGGTAAAAAAAATATACTTAACTCAATATTTTCAATGATAGAGAGGGCTGAAGAAGAAATATATATATGGCTTAGTGAGCAGGAGGTTCTTGATGAAATCCTTGATGATCTTGAAAGAAAATTAAAAAACAACGTCAACATAAACATTTTTTCTTATTATTCTCTTGAAACAAAAGGGATTACAATATATAGTTATCAAGTAGAAAAATATTTTAAAGTTGAAGAATTTTTAGAAAATTCGTTGATCATAACTATCGATAGAAAAGAGGCTATGGTTGTAAATTTCAGTGA
The DNA here is from genome assembly GCA_026417755.1 of Brevinematales bacterium. GTDB lineage: Bacteria > Spirochaetota > Brevinematia > Brevinematales > JAOACQ01 > JAOACQ01. The sequence continues at coordinate 2,688 of JAOACQ010000031.1, forward strand.
TGAAAGAACAGCAAAGGGTGTCTATAGTAAAAACAACGTTATAGTTGAAGCAACAAGAAGAACAATAATCAATCAAATCTACCTATATAGATTCTGGAGATTTTTCGGTACTGATAGAATTAAAACACTTATAACAGATGATGATAGAAAATTATTAGAAAAGATAGAAAAACATCTTGAAGGAAAAGATAATTAATTTCCTCAAATTAGATTTTTTAACTCAAATTTATTATAATTAATATATGAGTAAATATGTTATATTGGTAAGCACTACTAACAAAAAAGAAGAGGCAGAAAAAATTGTAAACGAATGTTTAAAAAATAAATTAGCTGCCTGTGCACAAATATTTGAAATAAAAAGCAACTACTGGTGGCAAGGTGAAATTGAAAATTCAGTAGAATACAGGTTTGAATTTAAGACGACAAAAAAGAAATCAAAAGAACTCATAAAATTTATTAAATCTATTCATTCCTATCAAGTTCCCGAAGTCATAACAATCCCTATAATAAATGGAGAAAAAAACTATTTAAACTGGATAGAAAATTCACTGAAATGAGGTTGAAATGGATTTAAATTTTAAGAAGATTGAACTTTCTCATAAAAAAATTATTGAAAATTATTTCAATACCTATCATCCAAAAATCTCTGAATATACATTTACAAATCTATTCATTTGGAGCGATGTAAGACATATAAGATGGTCGAATTTGCTGGATGGTATAGTGTTTCTGGGAGAAAAAGATAATGAAAACTATTTTTTTCCCCCTATTGGCGTCGGAAATTGCGAAAAAGCATTTGATATACTTATTAACTATGCTATTCAACATAATGTAAAAACGATTTCTTTAATCCCCGAATACCAGATAAAATTTGTTAAACACAGAGGTTTAAAGATTATTGCCGATAGGGATAATTTTGACTATGTCTACAAGTCAGAAAAATTAGCTTTTCTTAAAGGATGGAGACTCGATGGTAAAAGAGGATTTATAAAAAAATTCAGAGAAAACTATAATTTTATATATAGAAATTTTGAAGTAGAAGACAAAAATGCTTGCATTAAACTATTTGAAAAATGGCTTGAAAGTAAAACTGATGCACCTCTTGCAAATGATGAGTATAAAACTTTCTTAAAGTTTATGGATAACTTTGAATTTCTCAATGCTAAAGGAGGAATAATAAAAGTTGATGATTCGCTTGTAGCCTTTGAATTTGGTGAACCTCTTGACAAAAATACTTTTGTGATTCATTATGAGAAAGCCGATACATCTTATATAGGTAGCTTCCAGATAATAAATCAGCAATTTACAGAACACGAAATATACCCGAACTACCTCTTTGTTAATAGAGAACAGGACATGGGAGTAGAAGGTTTAAGAAAAGCAAAGTTAAGTTATGCTCCCTTCAAATTAATTAAAAAGTATGAAATTAAGCTAACTGCAAGTTGAAAATGATACCCATCTTTGGGAAGTTGATATCTTAAAATAAAGAAGATTATAGCTTATTCATTGAATAGCAATAATTCTTCATTTTTTTCTGAAAGAATTTCTTTTAACTTATCGATATTTTCGGTTTTAAATCCATAAAATCTACCGTTTATAGTTATAAAATGTCTTGCCTTTTTCAAAACTACACCAATTTTTGAAAGAGAAAACAGGTCAATATAACTATTTTTTCTCATTTCAATTATTTTTTTTGCGGATACAAAACCTATCCCCGGCGTTCTAACGAGTTCATCAAAACATGCTTTCGTAATCTCTATAGGGAATAAATCTACATTTTCGATAGCCCATTTCGTCTTTGGATCAAAATCAAGTGATAAATTTTCTCCCGGTTTTATAATTTCGTTTAAATTAAAATTATACACTCTAACTAACCAATCAGCCTGATATAGCCTTCTTTCTCTCATTGGTAAATTTTTATCTGGTGGTAGAAGATTATTATTAACATTTTCAAAAGAAGAATAATACACCCTTTTGAGATTGGCTTTTTTATACAAATTATCAGAAAGTTTCAAAATCTGAAAATCATTATCCTTTGTAGCACCAATAATAAGTTGTGATGTTTGTCCTTTTTTGTATCCATTTTCAAGGATTTTTTGATTAATGTAACGGATTGGTTTCAAAAGATTTTCTTCTTTTTTCTCTGGGCACAGTTTGTGCAGACCATCTAAATTTGGTATTTCCAGATTAACACTAACTCTATTAGCATATTTTATAGCTTCATCGATAAGAAACTCACTGCAACCCGGCATAATCTTAAGATGAATATATCCTCTATAATTATAAACAAATCTGAGCTTTTTTACTGCCCTTAACATTAACTCCATTGTAAAATCAACATTTTTTATTACACCTGAGCTTAAGAATAAACCATCTATCAAACCCTTATCATAATAGTTCCTGGTTAATTCGCAGATCTCATCCGCAGTAAAAATAACCCTTTTAATGTCATTGGATTTTCTATTAACACAATAAGCACAGTCATATTCACAATAATTGGTAAGCAAAATCTTAAGAAGAGAGTAACACCCTCCGTCTCCACAGGAACTTCTATAAACACCCGGCATTACTCTCTCCTCAAGTCCACCACCACAGGAAGAATCATACTGAGAAGAAATTCCAAGTATGGAAAGTTTGTCGAAAAGAGTTATCATTTAAAGAGAAATTTACTATCTTTTTCAATCGTAATAATCAATTCAGCTAACATATTTAAGTTTTTATTATCATCAACATTAGCTACATCTTTTAATAAATTAGCCAAATCTTCATTAATTTTATCTTTATTTGCAATAATATTTTGTTCCATTGCAATATAATAATTAATTACCCTTAAATGTGCATCTTTCTCATACGTTGCATATTTCCATGTATAAGGTTTTGAAAATATTTTTTTACCTTCTTTATCAAAAACAAGTACTCTTAACTCAGGCTCCAATTCAAATGAACTATTAAAGTTAAAGAAAAAAGGTATCTTAAAATTCACTATTCTTCCAATAAATACAATATAATAATCAGCTTCTATCTTACTATTGAGAAAATTAATACACTTTTCATCTATCATATAAACAAAATTTGTCATATTTTCGTACTGCACTTTTCGTTTTGGATCAGAAGAATCATAGAGTGGAATAAATCCTGGCATATGAGCATATGATTCTATACCAGCTTTTGCCATTTTAGCTTTGAATTCTTTAACAT
>JAOACQ010000042.1 GCA_026417755.1 Brevinematales bacterium
ATTGTAGATAACAAAGGTAGTAGTAGTTTTTCCACTTGTTCCAGTTATTCCTATAACTTTCATATTTAATGTTGGGTTGCCATAAAAATTTTTTGCAATAATTCCAAGAGCATTTTTTACATCTTTTACGTAAATGAAAAATGCGTCTTTTAAATTCAAGTTGGTAATCTTATCTTTTAAAACTACAAAATATCTACAACCATTATTGTAAGCATTGTTTAAGAAAGAATGAATATCTTCTGAATATCCAGAATATGCTATAAATAGAGAGTCTTTTGTTGCTTTTCTCGAATCATTTACGATTTTTTCAATATTGACGTCATCTAACTTTGTTTCAATATTATAGTCAAGTCCATTAAGTAAATCTTTAAGCTTCATTTTATTCTCCGTTGAAAAGATCTAAAATTCCTTCGTTTTCGAGAATTTTCATACCTAATTTATCTTTTGAAATGCCATCTTTTAGTAAGTAATGATATTTTATTTTGTTACCTTCAACTTTAGAATCAAAGCATTTGAACATAATGTTTTTGTGTTTATTTAATTCCTCTGATATTTCAAATATATGAGTTGAAAATACAAAGATAGAACTTTTAATATTTAACATTTTCTTTACTACGGCAAGAGTTGTTTCATAAGCATCCTGAAAATTTGTTCCTTTAAATAATTCATCCATAAGAATAAGGCATTTTTTTCCTGATACTATATTTTTTACAATCTCTTTTACCCTTTTTACTTCACTCATAAAGTAGCTTTGAGATTTTGTAATATTTTCCATTGTATTTACAATAGTCATAAGTCTATCAAAAAAGCATACCTTCATACTTTTGGCTGGAACACCAAAGCCGCAATGAGCAAGGTAAGCACATATTCCTATGGTTTTGAGGAAGGTTGTTTTACCTGCCATATTTGGTCCTGTGAGAAATAAAAAATTTGAATTTTCTTTAAAGATTATACTATTTTTGACAGGTTTCTTAAGTAATGGATGAAAGCAATCTTCTATTTCAAGGCAAACCTCTTTTTCAAATATTGGTAAAGTGAGGTTAAATTCTTTAAAAGCTCTTGCTAATGCTATTCTACCTTCTATCTCTGCAAGAATTTTGATTATTTCTATGAGTTGCTCTTTAAAAACAAAACGAATATTGTGATCCATTTTTAGTAAATAAAAATTATTTATATAAAAATTTTCATTGATGTTTATTATTGCATTTATTTCCTTTTTTGTTATTATTTTTTCTAAATTTTCAATGATATGATTTATTGTTTTATTTTTTTCAAGATAAAAATATTTAATGAGAATATTTGCTTTTTTGAGAATTACAGAAATGTTTTTTATACCAGTTACTATTTCTTCAAAGATATTTTCATAGAAAATTTTTATAGTTGATACTTTGTATATGAATTTTAATTTATTTTTTGAGTATAAATCGATAAGATTTGAGTTTAAGTATTTTAAAGCACCCTCAAATTCATAGAAATTCATATCTTTTACAAATTCATCCCAATGATCAAAATTATCAAGAAAATATTTGAGAATATTTTGTTCTTTTTCTATTTCAGAAATTGAAGCTAAAGGGTTGCTGAAAAACTTATTTACGAATTTTCTTCCTTCTTTTGTTATAGCTTTATTGAAGATATTAATAACACCCTTCTCTTCATTTAATTCTCCATCTTCATAAATACCAAAAAGCTCAATATCCCGAATTGTTACCTTATCTACTTTCATTAGAATCCTCAACCAGATTTAAAGCTATTAATAATTATAAAATGAAAAAACAGAAAAGTCATATTTATAAAAAAAATTTTTTTAAAAAACTTATTTTAACAATTTTTAACAAATTGATTTGAATAAGGAAAATATAAAATTTAGGAGGAAGTTATGCAGTCAAACGTGAATGTAATTGTTGTGGAAGGTGGTGTTGTTAATGAGCCAGAGCTTCGCTATACTCAGGATGGGCTTGCTTTTACAAGATTTGCTGTGGCAAATTCCTGTATAACCTACAAGAATGGAGAAAAGGCAAATGAGACAAACTATTTTGATGTGAAGGTGTGGGGTAAACTTGCCGAAATTTGTTCTACTTATCTTAAGAAGGGTAGAAAGGTTATAATTTCAGGTAAATTAAGGCAATCAAAGTGGAAAAATGAAGAAGGCAAGACAAGAACAGCTATAAGTATAATAGCTCAGGATGTCAAATTTCTTCCATTTCAGAGGAAAAAGGATTAAAAGTTGAGGTGAGGGACTGTTATTGAAAGCAGTCCCTTGCTTAAAAAAGTCTTAAGCTAAAGAGTCAACCCTGATGAATGGCTGAAGATATTCTATATAGAATTTATTTTTTAGTCCAATATAGCTTTTAAAATCAAACATAAATGAGCTTTCAAATATAATTAAGTTAATCTGTAAAATTTTCCAATTTCAAAGTTGGAGAAGCTATTTCGATATTGAATTGGAATGACAATAGCTGTTGTAGCAAGTTTAAAACAGGACATTAATCTGCAAACTAAAGACTGGACAAATTGTAATATAAATTTCAACATAATTCAATTCCTCCTTAAGTAGATTTATCTTTACATTCTGGACCTGTATTGTATTTAACAAGTAAATTTCCGTTATAGAATAGCTTTATCCACCTACCGGGCAATTCTCTTACTTCTATTGTATAACCTGCCAATGGCCTATCTTTATACTTTGGTACTTTCCATATAACTCCATTATAACTTATTTCATTGACATTGTTGACCTTTC
>JAOACQ010000112.1 GCA_026417755.1 Brevinematales bacterium
GGGGTAATTGTTTCAATGCTTGGAACTCTTCTGGGATTTTTATCTTTTTATCTTTTGCTTTGCAAATTTTTTTCCTTTGACGATGCATTCAAAGGAGTTTTTTACTTCTCAATTTTTCCCTCTGCTTTTTTTATGGGGGAAGTATACACTGAAGGCTTGTTCTCAGGGCTTTTGTTTTCTACTTTGCTTACCACAATTAATAAAAAAAGATGGTTATCCTCTATTTTAGCATCAATTTTATTCCTCACAAGACCTGCTGGCATAATGATAATTGTTTTTATGTTTTTAGAATTTTTGAAAGATAGCGAATTAGTAAATAAAAAAAAGTTGAGTTTAAAAGACTTATTTATTTTTTTACCTTTGATAATCCCAATTCTAACCTTTTTAATATGGAAAATTTCTCCTCTTGGTTATAGATTTGAATTTGTTCAATTTGCTTTTTTTGGTAGACAGGGTATTAATATTTTTGACTCATTAAATAACTGGAAAGACGCCTTATTCTTGATACTATTTGGTGGTAATATGCCAACAAGGATATATTATTCAATAGAATTCAGTGTAATGTTTATAGCACTCTTATCTATAATTTTGGAAAGTAAAAGATTCCTATCTCTTTCTATACTGGGATTTGCTTTTTTCTTTTTTTCTTTTTTTAGTGGAGTCGCTCAGGGAATGCATAGATATTTACTATTTACCCCTACAATATTCACAATGCTTATTAAAGCAGGAAAAAATCAAATTTTTGATAGAGTCTGGAGCATTTTGAGTGTCTTATTCTTTGGTATATTATCACTCCTATTCAGTTTTGATATGTGGGCAGGATGATTGAAATTTTTTTAATTTTGTTATATAATCTTCAGATTGAGCTGGAGGAAATTATATGAAAAAAACTGAGAATAAAAATGTTTTACTAACTGGATTTACATCTTTCTTTACCGATATTTCTTCTGAAATGATTTATCCCCTCATACAGGCTTTTGTCAGTTCTATTATGAAATCACAGGCTGCGTTGATTGGCCCTGTTCTGGGACTTATCGAAGGTATATCTGAATCAACAGCAAGTATTTTAAAACTTTTTTCAGGCTATATTTCAGATAGAATTAAAAAGAGAAAGATTTTAGCTATTATAGGATATTCCCTTTCCGCCGTAAGTAGGATCTTATTTTTCATCCCTTATTGGTTTACAGTTTTTTCAGCAAGAGTAATTGACAGAATAGGCAAAGGTATAAGAACTGCACCAAGAGATGCTTTAATCTCCGAAAGTGTTGATAAAAATAATAGAGGAAAAGCCTTCGGATTTCAAAGAGGGATGGACTTTGCTGGTGCATTTCTTGGAACTTTAATTAGCTTTTTACTTATAAAATTTGTTTTTAAAGATCTTGATAGTTTTAAGGAACCAGAAAAATTTTATCCGATTTTTCTCATTGCTTTAATTCCAGCTTTTATAGGAGTTATTTTCCTTTTCTTTACAAAGGATGTAAAAATTGACAAAGAAGCGAAACTTCCTACCTTTAACCTAAAAAACTACAGTAAACCCCTCAGAGTTTTTTTTATAGCTCAATTCATATTTACCCTTGGTAATTCTTCAAATCAATTTTTATTATTAAGAAGCGGCGATCTTGGACATTCTCTTTCAACTATTACAGTTATGTATCTACTTTTTAATCTTACCACAACAATTTTTTCAACCCCTCTTGGGGCATTATCAGATAAGATTGGAAGAAAAGGGTTACTCATCCTTGGATATTTTATTTATGCCGTTGTTTATGTCGGATTTGGCCTTGTTAAAACTGATTCAAACTGGATTTTATGGATTTTATGGATAGTTTATGGATTATACTATGCTATGACGGAAGGACTGGAAAAGGCCTTTGTATCCGATCTCGCACCCGAAAATTCAAAAGGGACAGCCATAGGTTTTTACCATATGATAGTTGGTATAACTTTGCTCCCAGCAAGCCTTATAGCAGGCTTTTTGTATAGCTTAAGTCCAGTTTCTCCATTTATAGTTGGTGGTGTTCTTGCTTTAATAAATTGTATTATCTTAATCATTGGTTTAAAATGAATAATTTTTATGACATTTTTGCCTCTTACTATGATGAGATTTTTCCAGTAAGTGAAGATTTAATAAGTTTTACTTCCAGTTATTTAACAAATAAAAATTCATATCTTGATGTTGGCACAGGAAGTGGTGAGCTTGTTGTAAAAATTTCAAAGACAAATCTATTAAAGGAAATAATTGCTACGGATATAGATGAAAAAATGCTAGAGATAGCAAAGAAAAAAAGTAATTCTATAAAATTTCTGAAAATGGATATGAAAGAAATCAACTACAAACAAAAATTTGATTTGATTACGTGTTATGGTAACACAATTGTTCATTTAACATCCATTAATGAAATAGAACTTTTTTTTAATAACATAATAGACTCACTTAAAAGTGACGGAAAGTTTTTGTTTCAAATTCTTAATTACAATATTAGACAAGATTTTCCTGTAATTCAAAATGAAAATTTCATTTTTGAAAGATACTACAAATATGGCAAAGAATTAATCGAATTCTATATAAAATTTACTTTAAAAAAAACAAAAGAAACATTTGAGAGTTCAATTTTTCTATATCCATTAACTTATCAAGATATAATAAAAATATTAAAACCTTTGAAACTAAAAAATATATCATTTTTTTCAGACTTCAAAAAAAATCAATTTTTCCCATATAAATCAAACCTTCTCATAGGAGAAATAGAAAAATAAAAAAAACCTTGCATTTTTAATAATTGGGGAGTAAAATATTTCTGTTTTAGTTCACTTGCAAAATAAAGATAGGGGTTAATCTTTATTTTTGGTTGAGGAGGTCTGTATGAAAATTTTTATACTTGGTGGTTCAAAAGGTATTGGGCTATGCCTTACGAAACTTGCCCTTGAAAAAGGATATGATGTTACAGTAATGTCAAGAAGTGCCGAAAATATGCCAATCGTGCACAAAAATCTTACTAAAATTAATGGTGATGGACTTGATTTGCAAAAGATTGAAGAAAACGTAGAAAAAGTAGATGTTTTAATAAGCACAATTGGGACACGTAACAACAAAAAAAATCAAAATTTATTTTCTGAAACAACAAAAAACCTTCTTTCGGCAATAAATGGATATAACAAACTATTAATTTCTGTAACAGGCATAGGTGTTAAAGAAACATTGGATAAGGCTGGATTTTTATTTAATAAAATAATTTTACCTTTTTTCTTAAAAAATATTTACAGAGACAAAAACATTCAGGAAGAGATCATAAAGCATTGTAATACTCAGTGGATTATAGTTAGGCCGGCTTTTCTTACAAATGGGCCCCTTACTGGAAGATACAGGATAGTTACAGATTTTAATAATCTTAAGGTCGGAAAAATTTCAAGAATGGATGTAGCCCATTTTATATTAAGTCAGATAGAAGATCCTGTATATCTTAAAATGGCTCCTGTTCTTACATACTAAAAGAGTGCAAAAATGAAAAACAAACTAATTCTACCTATCTTTTTTTTAATTTTTAGTTGTTTAAATAATATTCAAAAAGACGAATATTCTATTTTAACAATGAATACCATTTTAACGATAACTACATACGATAAAAAACTAACAACTAAAGATAAACAAGCAATTTCAAATACTTTATTAGAACTTGAAAATAAATTTAGTATTTCAAGAGAAAGTTCTATAGTTAACCAACTAAAAAAAACTAACATTTTATTTTACTATGATGAAGAAATATATCATATTCTTGAGAAAAGCAAACTTTTCTATGAAATTTCTGAAAAAAAGTTCGACATTACCATTGGTAAATTAGCAAGTCTATGGGGGTTTTATAACGAAGAATATAAATTACCATCTGAAGAAAAAATAACAAAAACCTTATCAGAAGTAGGTTTTAACTACCTTACTTTTTCGTCAAATTCTATAAAGCTAAAAAAAGATATCTGGCTTGATTTTGGAGGTATATTAAAGGGATATGCAGTTGAAAAAATAGCCACATACCTTAAATCAAGAGGGTTTAAATGCGGTATTGTAAATCTTGGAGGAAATCTTAAGGTCTTTGGAGAAAAACCTAATAAAACTAAATGGAAAATTGGTATAAGAGACCCAAGAAAAAATGGAGAAATATACAAGATTGTTGAACTTAATCCAGAAGAAAGTATTGCAACTTCTGGAGATTATGAAAGATTTTTTATAACCAATGGCATAAGATACCATCACATCCTTGACCCACAAAAAGGCTTTCCTGTTTCAAACGGTGTAGCAGGAGTAAGCGTGATTACTACAAATGCAACTGAAGCTGACGCTTACTCTACAATTATGTTTCTTTTTGGTTATGAAAAAGGTATTGAACTAGCCAGAAAAAAAAATATTAAAGTTATTTTTTTACTTGAAAATAAAGAAAATAAAATCTACGAAAAAAACAATTTTTAATTTTACAATTGACAAAATGTGTTATATAATATGAATGCTTCATTCTCTGGCTGGAGGCATTTATGTTAGAAACTCTTATCGAAAAAAGGCGATCCTTAAGAGCTTTGGAACCAGCTCCCCTTAATGAAAGTGAACTGAACTTAATTAAAAGAGCAGCTATGCTTGCCCCTTCTTGCTTTAATAACCAACCATGGAGATATATCTTTGTTAAAGAAAGATTAAATGAGCTTTTCCAGGCTTTAAATAAAGGAAATGAATGGGCTAAAAATGCCTCCTTGATTATCGCTGTTTTTTCAGAAAAAAAACTTGATTGTATAATTGGTAGTAGAGAATACTATCTATTTGATACAGGAATTGCAACTGGTTTTATGATTCTACAAATTACAGAACTTGGATTTATAGCACACCCAATAGCTGGTTTTGATGAAGCAAAAGCAAAGCAAATTCTTAATATTCCAGAAAATTTTACCTTGATTTCATTAATCATTGTTGGAAAACACAATACTAATAAAAACGAATTTTTAAATGAATACCAAAAGAAAATAGAACTAGAAAGGCCTGAAAGAAAAGATATAAAAGAAATTTTTTATGATGAAAAATATAGTTAATCTTTTATTATTTATTATTCTTATTTCCTGTGGCAAACAAAAAGAAATAGAAAAAAAAGAAGGTATTAACTTATTCAAAATAAATGAAAGATATGGATTTTATGGTTACCTTAATGGAAAAGAGGTAAGGATCGAACCAGACTACGAATATGCCGAAGAATTTAAAGAAGGACTTGCTCTTGTAAGCTACAATAAAAAATACGGCTTTATAAATGAAAGAGGTGAGTTAGTTATTCCTATGATATTTGATCTTGCTCATAGCTTTTCTGAAGGCTATGCAAAAGTAAAAGTAAGCAATAAATATGGTTATATTAATAGAGAAGGTAAATTAGTTTTAGACTTAATATATGATGATGCCAAAGATTTTAAAAATGGTAAAGCTCTTGTAAGAATTGGAAAAGAAAGTTTTTATATATACCCTGATGGGAGTAGAGTTGTTTCATCAAACACAAATAGAATTTTTAAACCTCATATAAAAAATTTTTAAAAAGGAGGGTAAAGATGTATTGCACTTTTCTTGGAAATAATTTTGAAGATATTGAAGCTCTTGCTATAATAGATATATTAAGAAGAGCAAAGATCCAGCTTGAGATTTTTGGTGTCGGATCTGATAAGATAAAAAGCAGAAGTAACATAATTTATTTCACTGAAATGGTATTCAATTCTGAAAAAGATATTGATATTTCTTCTTTCGATGGTATTCTACTCCCCGGCGGACCAGGAACAACTGAACTAGCAAATAATAATGAGCTTATTAAACTTATCAAGAATTTTTATTCTGAAAACAAACTCATATTTGCCATATGTGCAGCGCCAATGTTACTTGATATTGCTGGTATCCTTGAGGGTAAAAAATACACTTGTTACCCCGGAACCGTTATTAACAATGGAACTTATGTAGATGAAGATGTTGTCGTAGATGGAAAAATAATTACTTCCAAAGGTGTAGGAACAGCTATAAAAGCTGCTTTAACACTCGTTGAAATTATTAATTCAAGAGAAGAAGCTATAGAGTTATCAAAAAAAATTGTGTATAATTGGGATGGAAAATATTGATAAAAAGATTCTTCTTTGTTTTTTTAATCTTTTGTATATATGTATATTCAGAAGAAAAACTAAACTTAGAAAAGTATAAAAAAAAATATGATCCATTGTATATTGACATTATTTCAACACCTGAAAGCATAAACTCTATCGAAAGTATAAAATTAGATTTAGCAGAATATGTATATCCGGTAAGAAAATTATTACTTACCAATCCTCTTGAAAAATACAAATCTCAAACAAAACCCATCCTTATAAGTGAGGAAGAATTATTTTCATTTTCTGATGAAAATTATTTAAAAGTCACAAGAAAAAAGCAAGAGTTCAAAATAGATTCTTCTTCTACAAACAAGAAAACCTTAGAAATAGGTTTTGAAGAATGGGAAACAAAAATTATCCTTGCCGGTGGAGTAAGTTTCAGAGCCGGTTATGGTTTCATATGGAAAGACCCAGCTTATACCTCAAGTTTCCCCGGTATCAACTTCGGTCTTAATCTGGATCAAAAGATGAGAGTAAACGTTGTTGGAAAGATTGGTGAAAGGATAAAAGTAGGAATAGATCATAACTCTGAAAGCTCTGAAAACACCTACGAAATAGGTTACAAAGCTCTTGAAACCGATAAAGGCATATTAAGAGAAATAACTGCTGGTAATGTTGAGTTAAACATTCCACAATCAAGTTATTTTATTAAATATGAGGGAACAAGTAAGGAAAATTATGGTTTAAAATCTGTATTAAAATGGGGAGATTTTGAAAATCAAACAGTAATAAGCCTCATAAAAACAAAAAAGGGATACAAAAAATTTGTAGGTAGTAGACAGTTACAAAATACTGAAATAATGGATATAAATTATCTGAAAAGAAAATATATCATTCTACCAGATAATCAAATAGATAATGGAAGTATCGAATTATATATTTCAACATCTGAGGCTACAAAAGCCGAAAAAATAATAGATGGTAAGTATTTTTACAAGCTAATAAATGGTAAAGACTTTTCTATAAATCTTAATTCTGGAGAAATATACCTCAACAATTCTATTGATAGAAACATTGACTTAGTAATAAATTATACACATCATGGAGGAAGTCCTTTCTCATACAATATTGATGACCATACAGGAACTGATGGAGAGGGAAAATTATACTTATATCTATGGAGAAATGATTTTCAATTCTCGAGATTTTTTCATAATGGTTATTATCAACTTTCACAAAGAAATTTTGATCCATCTTATGGTTTTGTAATAACCGTCGTCTATACCTATAATAAAACACAAAAAGCAGAGTTTCAATTCAATCAAGGAGATTTTTTTCTTTATCCTGATACAGGAATAATAAAATTTAAAAATCCAACCCCATTCCCTGATCCCTCTGGTAAAATTTATACAAATGCTTCACCTACTCCATCAGACTCTACATATACAATGCAGATTTCATTTTATAGAACAGTCTCTACTTATCAACTTGATTTCAATGTAGTCGAAGGTAGTGAAAAAATTTACATAAATGGCAGACTATTACCAAAATCAGAATATAGAATTATTTCATCCATCGGTGAAATATATTTTAACAATCCAAATTTAATTAATGATAGTGATATAATTGAAGTCTATTATGAATACAAACCTTTCTGGAGCGGTTCTCAAAAATTAAGTTTTGCCAATAGGTTTGACTATAAGCCAAATAAAATCATCAACTTAGGTAGCACAATGGTCTACAATATTCTACAGAGAGAAGAAGGAGCACCTCAGATTGGGAACAATCCTGATGCCCTTTTTATGGGAGATATTGATGGTAGCCTTAATTTTGCAAGGCTATTTAACTTTCCTGAACCTCTTAACATAATCACAAAGGGTGAATATGCTATTTCTTATTATGATCCAAATACTCTTGATTATGCAATAGTGGAAGATTTTGAAACATCAGGCGAAAATTATGTTATTAACAAAAATGAAATAGATTGGATATTAGTATCTCCTACTACTAATATTAATGGATTAAATTATTTAAACAGAGGAAAACTTTTATATAAAGACTATAGAATTGATAACTGGGATGGTTCAGTAACACCACTTAACTATACAGTTGAAATATCTCAAGATAAAATAATGTCATATTCTTTTAAACCAGGACCTTACAATGCACTTGGAGGACATTTAAGCTCAGTAGAATATCCAAATATTAGCCAGACAGCCCTCGTTTTTGATTATGATTTCAGAGATGGTGGAGATTGGATCGGTGCGGTGCACCCAGTTGGTGATGGGCCATCAGGTATAAATCTTTCCGATTATGATGAAATCTCAATATGGATAAAACTGCAGGGAGATATTGATGGAAATAATATTTATGAAGATAATGGAACTGAAGAAGTTGAATTTTATCTTGCTTTAGGGGATTTTAATGAAGATAGTGATGGTGATAAAATTTTTGACTATGAAGTGAATTCAACTGATCCTGGGTATGAATTTAATAATCCATTAAACAATAGTGTCGAAACAAGAATTGGTCGTGGTAGAAAAGGTGGTGGTGATGGGAAAATACAAACAGAAGATCTTAATCGTGATGGTATTTTTAACACAAACGAAAACTTAATTGTTATTCCTTCCAAAAATGTAAATACAGACATAACAAATATAACATTGTCTCAAAATGGATGGAAAAAGTTTACTATAAGAATACAATCTCTTTCAGCTGATCAAATAAAATTATTAAGTAAAGTTACAGGGATAGGAATTTATATTAAAAAGAAAAATGGGACCAAAGGAAGGGTGATATTAGATAGTATTGACTTTAAGAAAGTCAACTGGACAGAAAAAAGAATTGATGGAGTAAGATTCGATAACAACGACATATTAAGAGTTAATTTACTTACAAGTATGAAAGATCCTGAATATTCAGCAAGGAGATTTTATGTGCACAATCCCAAAAATGACAATGAAAAAGAGAGACTCGAAATTTTTGAGAAACTCCATGGTTATAAAACTGATACAGAAGCCTATCAATATGAAGAAAAGGCTATATCCATCAAATATAATTTAAGCAATAGCAGCTTAAATACAAATACATCAATATGGGAAGGAGGAAAAAAAGGGCTTGTTTATAAAAGAAGTTCAAAACCATATAATTTAAGTCTATACAGACAGATGGCATTTTATCTATTTTTGAGAAAAACTGATGAAACTGGTTCTTTATATAAAAATATAAATGACAGTTATGAAGGAGAAAACTTCATATTGTTAATAGGAAATAGTGATAATAGCTTTTATGAGTGGAAAATTCCATTAAAAAATATAGGTGAAGAAGAATGGAAAAAAGTTAGTTTAAATCTCGAAGATTTGACTATCGAATTAAACAATAACAGCTACAAACCAAAACAATACGGTGTTCCTAATTTAAGGAATGTTAATTATCTTGCTTTAGGAATTGAAAATGAAAATATTTCTGAAGCTACAAACAGGGGAGAAATATGGGTGAATGAACTTTATACCTACTCTGACAAATCATCTTTTGGAACAGCTTATTATACTGAAACAATAATTGAATATAAAAATCCTTTATTTAAATTTAACAACTTTGAAATACTTGGACCTTTTAACCTTACAGGTAGCTATGAAAACAAAGGTCTCAATTTCTATTCATCAGAAACTAACAAAACTGAAAGTCAATATTCAAAGACTTTACTTTCTTATAACTCTTCACTAGTTAAGTTATTAAATTACAAAATTACCTACTCTGAAGAAAACAGCCAAAGCGAAACAAATAAAAAAATCCTTCCAGAAAATTTACAGTGGGATTCTGAAAGAAAAACATACAATCATACTTTAAACCTTGTTGAAACAAGTTACTTTCCTTTAATTACTCATTCTTTCACAGAGGTATTTGAGAATAAAAGAAATAGAAATATTATATCAATAGATTCAAATGATTATATACTTGTAAATCAAGAAACAAAATATGATACTTCATCCAAGATTTCTTGTTCTAAGACTATACCTATTTTTGAGTTAATAAAATTAAATCCTTTCATTTCGTGGGAAGAAAACTATAAAATCTACGATTTTTCAAATCTTACCAATGATAATTTTATATCTAATTCATCAATATATGGTACAGAATCTTTTGGTAAAACTCTTGACACATCTCTTGGAATCAATATTTCTCCATTCAATATTATACCTTCCTATCTAAAAAGTATGGAAAGATACAATAGAATATTTAACATCTATGGTTATAGAGATAAGATAAATAAATTGAAAGAAGAATCTTTATCAGAAAGGTATTCTGAAATTCTATCCAGAAGTTTTACTGGTTTTGTATTTGATGAAAATTTATTATATAAACTAGATAAAGAAAGTTATAAAATCAAATTTTCTGGAAATCCAGAATTTTTAAAGTTAAAAACAGATTTTTATATCGAAGACAGTTTATTGAGAGAAGCAAGTGCTTTTAGCTATGATAATAACAATACTCTTACTAGTAGATATGAAAAATACAACATTTTAAATGATAACAAACTTACCCTATATCCAAAGGTTATAATTGATAAAATATCTTTTTCCCTTAAGAGAAATATCGATTTTGGTTACCAGTCCCCCGCTGAAATTTTAGCTTTTACAAATGTATTTTCCATATATTCTCAAGTTTACTATTTTCAGCCTTTTCATTATAATCCATACATAAATGGAGATAATGCAAGACTTAATAGCCTGATTTTATCTACAAACTATAATAAAACAAATTTTCAAAGTTCTGTAAAATTCTATGACAATTATGCACTTGAATTTTATCTTACAAGTTTTAATAACATATTCGATATTATTATTCCAACTTCTTATTACTTAAGAAGTTATCTCCAGACTGAAAGAAACTACCAATCCTATGTACAATGGAAAGAAGGTGAAATTGCAACAACTTATAATTGGAAAATTCTTGATTATATAAAATTATCAGAAGAAAAAAAAGGTTTTAAACCAGGTGATATAAAACTTGAACTCAAATTTAAAAATAAACTTAACTACAACACAAGAAAAAATACAGATGATTATTATGCCTACTTAAATGAAACTATATGGTTTAATGATTTTCAAAATCTTATATATGGAATATCATTAACTTTTACTAAAGAATCAATCAACACAAATATAAGTGAGTTTGATCCTATTTATAATCTTAATATAGTAGACCAATCATACTCACCAATAGAAAAATGGACTTTAGGTTGTAGTCTAATCTATAACTGGGAACTAAAAAATATAAAAGAAATAAACATATTGTTAGCGACCCTTCCACTAAGTGAACAAACCGTAGCCAACAAAGAGGGTTTAACAATAACTACTGAACTAATTAACTATGAAGGATTTAAATTCTCAAGATTTCAACAAAAGATTATTGAAATAACAATAGATCACGAAACACAGTATAGATTTTCTGACTACATCTCTGCTAATCTCTTTGGTAGATTTGTATTTAATCAATACGCAGATGTCGCCCCACTTGAAAACAGTGTTCGCAGGACATACTTTAACCCCGGATATGGCCTACAAATTGGTCTTGATGTAAGAATCACATTCTAACCAAGATTTTTTAATAGCTCTTGCTGTTCATTCATTATACAAGCATTTATAAGTTCATCACAATCTCCATCAAGTATTGCATCAAGTTTATAAAGGGTAAGATTTATTCTGTGATCTGTAAGCCTATTCTGTGGGAAATTATAAGTTCTTATCTTATCAGACCTATCACCACTTCTTATTGAGGTTTTTCTGATCTGACTTTGTTCTTCAATCTTCTTCTGCATTTCCATATCAAATAACTTAGACCTTAAAATTCTTAAAGCGGTAGCCCTATTCTGAAGCTGTGATCTCTCTTCTTGGCATGCTACCACAATACCTGTAGGTATGTGCGTTATTCTTACTGCTGATTCAGTCTTATTAACATACTGCCCACCTGCTCCACCTGCTCTAAAAGTATCTATCTTTAAATCCTTTGGATCTATCTGAACATCAACTTCATCAACTTCAGGTAAAACAACCACTGAAGCTGTAGAGGTATGAATCCTACCCCCCGCTTCTGTTACAGGAATTCTTTGAACTCTATGAACACCAGACTCATATTTCAGATGTGCATAAACATCCTTGCCTTTGATAGAAAATACTACTTCTTTATAACCACCTAACTCTGTAGGATTAAAGTCAAGAATTTCATACTTCCATTTTTTTCTTTCGGCATATCTTGTATACATTCTAAATAGATCTCCAGCAAAAATAGCTGCCTCTTCTCCACCAGTCCCAGCTCTGATTTCTACAATGACATTTTTACTTGCCATTTCATCTTTTGGTAGTAATAATAACAAGATTTCATTCTCAAGCTCTTCTTTCCTAATCTTGATCTTTTCTATGTCTTCTTTAGCAATCTTCTTCAATTCTTCATCTTCTTCTGAATTAATAAGCTCAAAAAGATCCTTTTCTTCTTTTTCCAGTTTACCAAATTCTCTATACTTGGCAACAAGTTCTTCAAGTTCACTTCTTTCTTTCGCTATTTTTATATAATCAGAACTCCCCGGTGGTAATTCTGATAACTTTTTTTCAAGCTCTTCATATTTCTTTATCAACTCAATAGCTTTTGGATGCATAAAAACCCCTCTAATCTATCGAAATTTGTATGTTAAAGAGTCTATTGTATATACCTTTTTGAGAGACCAGTTCACTATGTGTCCCTATCTCTACTATTTCACCATTTTCTAGAACTATTATTTTATCCGCTTTCATAATAGTTGAAAGTTTATGAGCTATGATAATTGTGGTCTGTTTCCCCAATATTGTTTCCATAGCATCTTTTATCAAAGTTTCGGATTCTGCATCGAGAGAACTTGTTGCTTCATCCAGTATTAAAATTTTTGGTTTTCTTAATATTGCTCTAGCTAAAGCTATTCTCTGCCTTTCTCCACCCGAAAGTTTAACTCCCCTATCGCCTATTTCTGTTTGATATCCTTTTTCAAGTTTTGAGATAAAATTATGTGCATTTGCAATTTTCGCCGCCTCTATAACCTCTTCCATTGTAGCATCTGGTTTTGATAACTTAATATTTTCTTCAATCGTTCCAGAAAAAAGTATATTTTCCTGAGTAACAATACTCACCTTTTTTCTTAAAAAATTTGTATCTATCGTTCTTATATCAGACTTATCTATTAATATTTTACCTTTAGTAGGAAAGTAAAAACCAAGTATTAACGAAACTATAGTTGATTTTCCAGCACCACTATGCCCAACAATTGCGACAGTTTCACCTTCTTTAATGTTAAAATTTATATCTTTTAAAATATAACTATCACCTTCATATCCAAAATACACTTTTTCAAAATCAATTTCTCCCTTTATTTCACTAATTTTAATAAGATTGTTTTCATTTTTTATTTCATAATCAATTATTTCAAATATTCTTTTACCAGCTGGGACAAGTTTTCTTAAAACCATAAAAACATCAGTAGATTTACTCAAAGGCTCAGCAAGAAGTAAACATAAAGTAATAAAACTTATAATTTCTGCCGGAGTTGCAAGGCCATTTTTAACAATTAGTGAACCAAAAAATAATATAATAATTATCCCTAAAGCTCCTAAAAACTCTGATGTAGGTGTCCCTAAAAACCTTATTCTTATCTCCTTTTTAGTAGAAGATAAATAGTTTTTATTAACATAAAAAAACTTATCTTTCATATTATCTTCAATCGAAAATCCTTTTATTATCTCTATTCCATATATAGATTCCTGTATGACAGAAGTAATATTTGAGATATTTTTCTGAACTGTATGGCTTAATTTTTGGACAAGATTCCCAATTCCAGCAAGTAAAATTGCAATAATCGGAGTGATAGAGAAAAAATAAAGTGACAACTTAAAATTGATAAAAAATAGAATAAAAACAACAGAAATCAAAGTGAGTGGTTGTATCAGAAGTTCAACCATTACATTCATAAAGAAAATTTCTATAACCTGGACATCATTAATAAGTCTTGAAATTATATCTCCGAGTTTACTTTTTTTAAAATAATCCATTGGGAGTAAAAGTATTTTGTCATATAAACTTTTTCTTATATCGTGGATAACATTCATTGCAAGAGAGGTAGAAGAAACAAAAATAAGATAATGGGACAATACCCAAGCAAAAACAAGCCCAACAAGCATAAGTATATAAATGATATTACTCCCCTGCAAATTTTTTTCAATAAAAGCAGCAGAAAAAAACCTCGTTGCAAAAAAAGCAGCTCCAACCTTTGCGAAAACAAAAAGAAAAGCAAGTAAGATAGAAAAAATAAACAAAAATGGATATTTAAATCCGTACCCCAAGATCCTTTTCATTACATTATTTTTCATACTATTCCTTACTTCAAAACTACTATTCCATTCGCTCCAGCTAATACATACAATAATTTTGAAGAATTATCATAAATCAAACTACTAGCAACATAATCACCTTTATGATATTTTTCTAACTTTAACTTTTTATTTTTATAACTAAAATTTAAAACTCCATTTATTCCATCAGCCACAAAAATATCATTTCCTCTCATTAATACAGAATTTGCATCCCCAGCCGTATCATACCTGAAAATCGGCTCTACACCTGTAATATTAATATTATAAAAACTGATTCCAAGCATTTTATCAGCTATAATTAATTTCTTATCAATAACAAAACAATCAACCACATTATTTATTTGGCTTTTTATTTTGGTAATAAACCTAAAACTATCTTTATCAATTTTTCCGATCAACAAACCCTCATTAAAGGATGGTAGATAAAAATAACCATTATAAAATTTTAATCTACTATTTATTGAAATTTTAACATCAAAACTTTTTTGAATAGAAGAATCAAAAATATCAAATTCCTTAAGTTCATTTTTTGTCAAAACATAAACTTTATCCTTAACAGCACAAAAACTTTTAGGACTCAGAAAATCAACAAAAAAATAATTTGTTATAAAAATGTTTGTGTTTTCAATTCCAACTACAACAATACCCTTTTTTTCAAGAGAAAAAAAAGACATCACAAGATAGGTTTTATTGTTAATTTCAGAAATATCAATGGATTTAAAAGAAAATTTTATTTCATTGGTTTCAAAAACTATATTTGTAATAAGCCCCAAATTTTCATCTTTATTAAAAACACCAAGCCCCTTTTCACCAAAAACAGCATACAAATATTTTTTATCAAACATAAAATCTTCAACATATTCTCCATTTGTGCCAATCCATTGACCAACAATCTGAAAACTTTTAACCTGATTCAGGCTAGACCTATCTTCAAGAGCTCTTCTTCCAGAATTAACAGAAAAAATGAGTATAAAAATAAGGACTAAAAGCCCAAAAAATGACAGGTTAAGAGCTGAAAACTTGAAAAAATTATATTTTATCTTCACCAAAGACCTCTGCTTCAAATTTAAATATCTTCGCTCCATTTTCCCAACAATAAGTTTCCATTCCAGCTTTTCTACATGTTTGATTTAAAAACTCTTCTCTTGTCCAACTATATTCTGTCGCAACCTGCGGTAACAATAAACCTTTGTTAAATCCCCTTTCCATTACCACTCCATGCCTACCAACCTCAATTTCATTTATATCTTTGACTTCTTCAAGTGGATAAAGAATTGAAATCTCTACCTTTATAAGTTTGAACTCTTCTTTTGTAAGAGGATAGAATCTGGGATCCTTAAAAGCAGACTGTATTGCAAGGTCTTTAACAGCTTCTCTTATAGGTTTAACCCCTTCTACATATCCTATACATCCTCTTAGCCTACCCCTTATAGTAAGGGTTACAAACATTCCATAATTTTCACCAAAAACATCCTCACTTAAATCAGGAAAGGTTTCATCAATTTTTTCATACAAAGCCTTCTTAATTGTCAATCTTGCAGTTTCAAGAAGTTTTTTCTTCTGTTCCTTCGATAATTTTAACTTCATAACTACCCCCAAAATCTTTTTAATTTATCTCAGCTTCAACGTGGTTAAAGAAATTAAAGCACACAGGGCTGATATTATCCAGAATCTTATTACTACCTGGGTCTCTTTCCAACCTTTTTTCTCGAAATGGTGATGAATTGGGGCCATCAAAAATATTCTTTTTCCTTCACCAAATTTCTTTTTTGTGTATTTGAAATAGCTTGTCTGGATAACTACTGATAAAGTCTCTATAACAAACATAAAACCCGCAATTAAAAGCAAAACTTCCTGCTTAAGTATAATAGCAATGGTAGCTATCATACCACCAATAGATAGTGAACCTGTATCACCCATAAAAATCTCAGCAGGGTGAACATTATACCAGAGAAAAGCTGCAAGTCCACCAATAAAACTCGCAAGTATAACCGAAATCTCACCGGCTCCTGGAATATAGATAAACTTAAGATAATCAGCCGCTACAACATTACCAATAACATATGCGATTATCCCAAAAGGAATAATAAGAAATATACTCATACCTGCAGCAAGCCCATCCAGACCATCAGAAAGATTTGTAGCATTTGAAAAGGCAACCATAGTAAAAACGTAAAAAACAATTCCCAATAACAATGGCCAGTAAAATAAAGGTTTATTATAAAATGGGATAAAAAAAGAAAGTGAAAACTTCTCAAAAGGATCAAAATATAACATCAAAAAAATAATTACACTAACCAAAATTTGAAATAATAATTTCAATTTTGCTTTTACACCTTTTGAATTTCTCTTTGTAACCTTAAGAAAATCATCATAGAAACCAATACCAGCAAAACCAATAATTGAAAATAAAACTACAAAAACATAATAATTATAAATTGTCCATAAAAGCGAAGAAATAATAACAGAAATTATTATAAAAATTCCACCCATAGTTGGAGTTCCAGATTTTACTTGATGACTTGCAGGGCCATCTTCTCTGATAGATTGCCCTGCACCAAGTTCTCTGAATTTTTTAATAAAAATTGGGCCTAAAATCATTCCAATAATGAAAGCAGTAAGAAAAGCCGCCATCGACCTGAATGTAATATATCTCAACAAATTAAAAAGGATAAAGTGATGTCTCAATTCAAAAAACAAATTATAAAGCATATACAAACTCCAAAAAAATAATTAAATAATATTATAAATCATATTAATGAGATTGTCCAGAATAACTTAAGCCTCTTTTTCTTTTTTAGAAAGGGATTTAATAAGAGCAGAGAGTTCTCCTTTTGTATTTTCATCATCAATGTAAAATTCAAATGCAACATTAAGCCCAGCATTTTCACCAGAAACATAATGATAACGAACAACTCTTGACTTAATATTTATAGTTTTATCTTTATAACTTATAGATAAGACAACTACAGAGTTTTCTTTTATATAATGTGTTATATAAACATTTTTTGTATTTGCAAGCATCCCACCCATAGATAAATCAACAACTCCAAACATAACATCTGCATTTTCAGAAGTAGACTGTGTCTTCACTATTACTTCTCCTACTATATCAGCGAGACCTTTAATATAAAATACTTCATATATACTTAATTGCTTAAACTTTGGATCATTAGGTACCGAAACTTCAATCACTCCAAAAACCCTATCACCTATAATAATAGGAACCATAGCATAGGAAATTATACCCTTGGATATATAGGTCTGTCTTATCTGTTCAAGAATCTGGGGGTTCACCTTCTTGCCTATAAGATCAAAATACTTCTCATAACCAACCACACCATATTTTTCTCCCAAATGAACATAGTTCGAGAGATTCTCTGTATCACCAATCCAGAAAGTTTTTTTACAAATATTCACAACATTTTCAATTGGAGTCAATTTTGATAGGTCTTTAAATAAATTAATCTTAAACCTATTTGAAAATCTTGAAAGTTCTTCTCCAACCATTTTAATTATTTTCTTTATATCTGGTTTTTCATTCTGAACCTCAAGATATATACTCCTCAAAGTAGCTGGAAGCTCAGCCAGATTAATATTAGATTGCTTTGCTACCTCGGTTGTTTCGATATTCTTAATATATACCTTAAGTTCATCAAGACCTTCAATTCTTGGATATTTTCTTACCGAATGAAAATAAAGTCTATCAGGCAAATTAAGTTCTATACTTTTAAGTGGAATATTTACTAACCTCATCATTACAGATTCAGAGTTATAAAAATTATTGTTGAGATCAAAAGATATCTTAACATTTTTTATCGGAATAATTTCTGGAATATCATCAAAAAATAACCCGAGTAATGAAGGATCTGCTTTAGTTATATAAGCCTCAAGACTGAATTTTTTATCCTCATTTTCAAGTTTTACTTTCACTCTATTAAGCCTTAATTTGTTAAATAAGGAAACAATCTCATTTCTCTGACTTATCTCCTTTTCCACATTTACTCCTTAGAAATAATCTTATAAAATAAAACATTCCCCTTTTGTGTCCCTACTACCAGCAATTTATATTTATTACTTTTTTCAAAATAAAAAACTGCACTCCCAATATTATATTTTTTTAATACATTTTTATTTTTTAAATCGTATATATATATATCGCCATCTCTACCACCAGAAATTAAAAAATTAGTATCAATAAACTTTGCTACAAGAACCTCACTAATATGCTCTCTAAACTTAACATAAGGATTATCAGGGTCAAGCATTTTATAAACAACAACGTATCCAAAATTATCAGCAAAAAGAAAATAATTATTATCATCAGAAAAATTAACAAATTCAACAGGGTAATCATTTGTAATTATTTTTTTTATTGTCAGTTCAGGAAAAGAAAAAATAACAACTTCCTTAGTAGAACCCCCAGCTATAGCAAGTGTTCCGCTTGAATCAATATGAGTATTCCATACTTCTCCTTTAAGAATCTTTTTTTCATATACCAAATTAAGATCCGGTAAACTCCAAACTCTTACAAATCCATCAGCTCCCCCACTAAAAACATACTTGTTATCAGGAGAAATAGATATTGATTGAACCCCTTTAATATGAGCAAGTTTCTTAGAAACTAATTTATAATTATCAGTGTTTAAAACTAAAAGCTCTTCTAAAGCACCAACAACAATATATCTTCCGTTCTTTGAAAATTTGACAGGAATACCCCATTTACCCCTATAATTAAAAAAAATATTGGTAATCAAATTAGATTTCTCATAATCCCAGATAGTGATTGAATTATCAGCACTTCCAGAAACAACATAATTTTTAAAAACATCTATATAAAAAACATAATCTTTATGTTTAAAACCACTCCCATTATATTCGATATCAAAATTTTCATTCTCAAACAAAACTTCGTTTTTAACCGTAACTTGTTTATCAGTGCAAGACAAAATAAACAAAGTTATAAGAATATTAATAAAAATTAACATATAAAATTAAATCCTTTCTATCTAAAAACAATAAGGGATAGAGCAATCTCAAACTTTGATTTTAAGACAACTCCATCCCCACAAGAGAGGCACAAACAATAAAGGTTTTATTTGCCTCACCTCTATAAATAAAACCTTTTATTACCAATGATCAAGCATATCGTCTGGATTTTGCTTAGTTTCAGAAAATAAATCTACATCGGCAGTCATATAGTCAAAGTAGGTATAAAAAGGTCTACCAAGAATATCTTCAGGTTCAAAATCAAGCCTGAACCCAATGAAAGTAATCCCTCTATCCTCTGTAATCTTATAATTTTCCTGTTCAATTGTATCCGGAATATTTATATTCACCTGTTTCCAGCCTGTCCATATCAATCTCTCAGACTTTACAAACCTGAGCCTATCAAGATAATCCTTAAGAATAAGGCTAATCGTATGTTTGTAGTTTCTTCCTACAACCCATACAGTAACTGTTTTTGTTATACCTTTTATCTTAACTGGTTTAGCTGGAACTACAGTAGCCCAGCTCCAATCTCTTTTCATAAATTCAACTTTTACACCTAAAACATATCTATTTCTATCCGATTCAAGATCTCTTGGAGAACCTTCTCTTCTCATAGAGGTGGCTATTCCATAATCTCTTGGCATAAAAGCGGTCCATTCTCCTGCCGTTTCAAAATCCTCAACAAGTACGGTCTGAACAAGCTCTGTTGCAACTTTTTTATCTGACTTCTCGCCAGCATTTGTATTAATAATTTCAAGTTCCCCAACTCTCTTATAATCTGAGTTTCCAACCTGTTGAGCAAACAAACTTCCAAACATCACAATAGAAAAAACAATAACATAAATCTTCTTCATATTTCACCCCTTTTACCAGGCCTTTGTTGCAAGGTCATCACCATTAAATCTTTCAAGATAAACGTCGGTCTGAACCTGCAAATAATCTAAATAAACATAAAATTGATCAACTCTCTCAGTAGGATATGACCAAATCTTTATAGTTTCGAGTTTCAAAGGTTTTAAAAATGGAACTCTATTCTCAGCCTGTGGTATATATTCTGGAATTTTTGTTCTCAAATTTCTCCAACCAACAAAGTTAATATCTCCCACCGGAATTTTATGTAAAAAACCTTTATAATCAAGAAGATAAAATTCAATCCAGTAATTATAGTTTCCACCCCATACCCACATATCGAGGCTCTTTATTACTCCAATAAGTGGCAAAGCCTCTTTCTTAGCTTCTATAGTATTATCTGGTCTACCATCTGAGCCAATTATACTTTTTCCTGCTGTCTTTGCAGTATAAACCTCAATCCAGTTATAACCTTTCTTGACGAATTGAGCTTTAATACCAAGCGACCATTTTTGTCTTACATCAACCTCTTGAGGTAACCCAAGCGGCTTTGCCTCAAAATATTTTGCATCACAGGCATTTGTATCCCAAGTGCTCATTTCTTTAGTTGGATCTGCCGGCTTGGCATATCTTGAAAATTTAGCCTTCCAGATAATACCATTTGTCTGATCCTTTTCATCACCAAAATCAGAAACCGTAAAAGTTTGAAGATTAATGGTTTCTCTACCTTTTTCAGAAAAACCAAAAGAAAAAACCAGACTTCTAGAACTTAAAATCAAAGCTAAGGACAACAACAAACCAAAAAAATTCAACCTTCCTTTGTATCTCATATGCCTCTCCTTAGAACTTTTTTTTTCAAAACAAAACTTTATCAATTTTGTTATTTTCTCCTATTAAAACCACCTTTGGTTTAAATTTTTTAGCCTCTTCTTCTGAAAGCAAAGCAAAAGCTGCAATAATAACCTTATCACCTTTCTGGTTCAAGTGTGCTCCCGCTCCATTCAGACATATTACCCCGCTTCCCCTTTCACCAGGAATAGCATAAGTAATAAGTCTCGAACCATTGGTTATGTTCCACACATGAACCTGCTCATACGGAAGAATATTTGCTTCCTCCATCAAAACTTCATCTATCGTAACACTGCCTATATAATCCAAATTTGTTTCTGTTACAACAGCCCTATGAATTTTAGATTTCAATATAGTTAGCAACATAGTATCCTTATTTTAATATACATCTCAAAATAAGTAAAGAGTTTTAATATAATTTTATATAAAAATCTTTACTTCCCCAATACCTTTCAATATTATCTATTACCTCTCCATTTTTATCCTTTACTACAAATTTAACATATATATTGTAGTTGCCAGGATCAAGAAAATCTCCATCTATTTTTTTGGCATTCCAAAACTTGGTAAGCTGTGCCTGTCCATTTATAACTTCAATATTATTTACATTATAAATCATATATTTTTTTGTTCCATCTTTTGTTAAAGCATATACATAAAAATTAACATTTTTTGCTTTTGCAGATTTAGGAACTATAACCATAGTTAATTTAAGAAACTTTCTTGGTGAAACACTCTGACCAGAACTATCATTCCCAACTATAATATAAGTGCCAGCTTTCTTCGTAGTTTTTGAAACTTTTTTATCATCTTTTACCTCAATACCTTCATCTTTAATTTGCATTTTTTCAAGTTGTTTTACATCTTCAGCAACCCTGTCTATTTCAGAAACCTTTGTTGTCGCATTTGTATTTGTAACCTGTTCTGTAATATTTTCTTCTGTTACTATGTTTGTGTTTGTAGAAGAAATAACGTCATTTTGCTTGAGTAATTGAGTTACAAAATCATCTTCCTTTGCTTCCTGTTGTTTTTTATCGCATGCCCCTATAACAAAAAAAGACAACGCAATCAATAAAATTAAAACTCTCTTCATCTTTCCTCCCATTTAATCAAGACCAATAGAAGAATATCTATAAGAAAACAACATCAATCCTCCCGGTATCTGCGGAGAAAAACAAAAACTCTGTGGTTCAAAAGTTTTATTTTGTTCAATTAAACTAATGATCTTTTCTTTATTAACCCCATTAATCAAAAATACTCCTTCGAGTTCACCGCTTTTTACTACATCAAAAGGAGTTTCAAAATCATAGAAATAACTTATCTCAGGTTGATTAAACTTTGAAATAATAGTTTTGTTGAAAAAATCAGTATCAAGAATATCAGCATTTAACTGTTTATTGTATGAAAGAATAAAATATTTATTATTTGCTGATTTATGATAAAAGCCAAAACTTAATAACCCCTTTTTCCTATTTTCTTCTATTATAAAGTTCACTTTTTTTCTTGCTATTAATTCTTCTTTAGGATTATTAAATTGAATTAAAGCAAACTTGTAGTCGTTTGACAATGTTTTTAAAATATCAGTTATAGATATTCCAAAATTCTTCACACCCCTGTGAACTGGATTAATAAATATTGCCTCATCATAAAAATTGAAAAAACATGAAAAAACAAAATTAAAAGGCTCTTTACCAGAATATTTGCTCCCCAACTCTTCTTTCTTTTCTTTCATATACTTTAACGCAGCATCATACCTATGATGCCCATCTATCAAATAAAGTGGAACATCATTAAAAAAAGTTTTTATATTCTTAGAAAGAGTCTCTTCATCAACTTCATAAATTTTATATAAATTCCTCATAAATTCAACCTGAAATTTTTCTTTTTTATTGCTTAAAAAGTCTTTTATCTTTGAGTTTAATTCCCTCTCTTTATCTTTGTAAATAAAACAAACAGGTTCGGGATTTGTTTGCGTTTCTTTGATTAGCATATATCTATCATTAAGTTGATTTTCTGAAACTACCTGATTTTTTTTTAGTTTATCACTGTAATCTTCAATTTTCAATAAACCACAAATACCATAATGAGTATAATTAACTCCTTCTATCTTTCTCTGAACTTCTATAATATAGAAAGATGGTTTTTTATCAATAATCAAAACATCTCTTAATAACCACCCAAAAAATTTATTAACTGCATTTTTATATTTTTCACCATTTCCATCTGGAGAAATAAGATATGAAAAATTATTGACTTCCTCTTTTAACTTTGATTTTATTGAATCTGTAATTGTATCATAGGTAGGAGAAACTAATTGTTCAAATCTACTAAATTTATCTGGATTATAGTAAACACCTGAAAAAGGCAACACCTTTGCCATGGGATCCCCTTTATAAAAAGTTGTTATTATATTTTATCGGTAAATTATAATATAAAAATAAAGAATTTAACACTTTTTTATTAAGACTTTTTATTCTATATTTTTTTCATCAAACAATGTTGCTACCTTTTTCTTCTTTGGTTGTGTTTTTGTTTTTTGTTGTTTTACTTCTTTAGTTAAAACAAAATTTATAATTCCATTATCATCAAGCATTACTTTTATATTTTTAATAGAATTTTCGGAAAATACATCTTCATTTATCTTTATTAAATAATCTGTCATAGGAATTTCTATAAACTTATTAATCGCTCTCTGTAAAGAACGAGCTCCATATTTTTTTTCGTAACCATTTGATACAATAAATTTCTTTACTTCTTCACTAACATCCAAAAATATCTTATTATGGGAAAGGGTTTCATTTAACTCTTTTATCATTTTTTCAACAATGTAAATAAGACTTTTTTCTTCAAGATCATTAAACACGATAACCTCATCAATCCTATTTAAAAGTTCAGGCCTAAAAATTTTTTTTAGTTCTTCAAGAAACACCTCTTTATCTTTCTCTATATTTTTATCACTAAAAAAACCAAGATGTTCTTTTCCAGATATTCTATCAGACCCTATATTTGATGTTAAAATTATTACTGTGTTCCTAAAATCAACTATATTACCAAAATTATCAGTAAGCCTTCCTTCATCAAGGATTTGTAATAAAATGTTAAAAATATCAGGATGTGCTTTTTCTATTTCATCAAAAAGAACAACAGAATAAGGTTTTCTCCTTATTTTTTCAGTTAAAACCCCTCCTGCTTCATACCCCACATATCCCGGCGGGGCCCCTATAATTCTTGATATCTGAAATTTTTCCATATATTCTGACATATCAAGTTGAATTAAATCTTCTTCAGAACCAAACATAAATTTAGCAAGAGCTTTAGCTAAGGCTGTTTTACCTACTCCAGTTGGACCCAAAAAGACAAAACTTCCTATAGGTTTTTTAGGTTTCCTTATACCTGCAACACTCTTTTTTATACAATCAGAAATTGCTTTTATCGCATGATCCTGTCCAATAATACTTTTC
Source organism: Brevinematales bacterium (assembly GCA_026417755.1). Classification (GTDB taxonomy): domain Bacteria; phylum Spirochaetota; class Brevinematia; order Brevinematales; family JAOACQ01; genus JAOACQ01. Next base: position 24,638 of record JAOACQ010000112.1, read on the forward strand.
TGCAACTCTTCCTCAATAAAGAGATATTTGTTCTTATCAACTCCTTTATCAAGAACTGAAATCGGCACCCCGGTCATAGAAGACAAAACTTCTTCAATTTCTTTTCTATCAACTATTGCCTTTTCTTTACCCGTAAAATTTTTTTGCCATTTTTTAAACTCTCTCAAATACTCTTTTTTAACTATTTCTATCTCATCTCTTAAGAATGCTGCCTTTTCAAAATCTTGAAGATTGATGAAAAAATTTTTATTCTCTTCAAGTTGTTTCAGTCTCATTTCCACTTCAATAAACTTAGCAGGTTTATCAAGTAATTTACTCCCCCAATAAGCTCCAGCTTCATCCATAAGATCTATAGCTTTGTCTGGCAATCTTCTTTCAGTCAAAAATCTTGTAGAAAGATAAACAACAGATGAAATAGCATCGTCAGTATATATAACATTATGAAAATCTTCATATTTTGGTTTAATCTGTTTGAGAATTTTTATTGTATCCTCTATTGTGGGTTCATTTATTATTACGGGTTGAAATCTCCTGACTAAAGCCTTGTCTTTTTCTATCTTTTTTCTGTATTCTTCAAAAGTTGTTGCTCCTATACAGTGAATATTACCCCTTGCTAAAGCTGGTTTAAGCATATTTGAGGCATCAAGAGCACCTTCCGAATTACCAGCTCCAAGTATTGTATGAATTTCGTCTATGAATATTACTATATCTTCAGACTCTTCAACCTCTTTTAATATATTTTTAATTCTTTCTTCAAATTCACCTCTATATTTTGTCCCGGCTACTATCAACCCAACATCAAGAAGCATTATCTGTTTCTTTTTAATTCTATCGGGGACACTCCCCATAACAATTCTCTGAGCAAGACCTTCTACTACAGCCGTTTTACCAACTCCAGCATCCCCAATAAGTATAGGATTATTCTTTTGTCTCCTCGAAAGAATCTGGATAAGCCTTTGAATTTCATTCTCTCTACCTATTACAGGTTCAAGTTTATTTTGCAAAGCAAGATGATTCAAATTCTTAGCAAATTTATCAAGAAAAGGTGTTTTCGTATTTTTCTTACTTATAGTTTTTTGAACAATCTGGATCTCTCCATGACCAACTAGTTTAATAATCTCCTGCCTTAATATTGCAACATCAATACCTCTGTTCTTAAGAAAAATAGGAAGAATTGCCGCATTTTCTGGTTCAGAACATAGAGCAAGGAGAATATGTTCTGTACCTATATAATTATGCCCTATTTCTAAAGCCTCTTCTTTTGCAAGATTAATTACATTCTTAAATCTTACAGATTGAGGTAGTTTACCCAATATAAAAACCTGATTGGACTTAAGCCTTATAGTGGTTTCGACTTCCCTCTTCAAATCTTCTATATCTACACCTAGCCTTTTTAAAGCCTTTATTCCAAAACCTTCTCCTTCTCTCACAAGACCGAGAAAAATATGTTCGGGCAAAATCTCCGGAGAAGATAATCTCCTTGCCTCCTGAGCAGCTAAAATAGAAATAACTTTTTGAGCCCTTGGTGTAAAACCGCTAAAATCTTCCATAAAATGTTTCCTTTTAAATAAAAGCCTTTTTAAACCTTACAAGATTGATCAATTTCTTAAGTAAATAAATTCTAAAACTATCAAAATCTGAATCTTTTATCCCCGTTTTATATTTAAGATAATCATCACAACCTATAAAAACAAGATTTTTCATATAGTTAATATCATCGACATAATAAGCCTGTTTATTAAGAAGATCAACCAAAGTCACATACTCAACAAAATTATTATAATCTATCTTTTCAAGCCTTTTTAAACCAAGAATTTTATCAAAAATTTTTCTCAACTCAACCTGATTGAAAAAAATAAATTTTTCACGACATTCTTTCTCAAGTCTTATAATTTTTATAAGAGTCTCTTCAAATTCTTCAACCATCTCTTCCTCAGATAAACCAAGTGAATAAGTGTTAGAAATAAAAAACAAAGGTATATTGGAAGATAAAAAAGGTTGAAGAGAATAAGAAATTTCCTTCAATGATTCTCTTACTTCTCCTATCTTTCCGGCAAACATTATACCGCTTAAATTAACAAGAACAGAAATCTTTAACGCAGTTCCAACATTAAAAATAGAAGAAGTAAGATATCCAAATTCTTCATCATAAGCAAAATCAATATTACTTTCAATACTTTCAAGAAACTTTACAAGCCTATGAAACATAGAAGAAATATTAAATCCATTTTCAATAGAAAAAACCTTTAAATGATCCTCTTCATTAAAAAGTATAATAATATCACCATTTTTTTTGTAACCAAAAATCCTGCCATTTCTCAAGAAGTCAGTAGTCAAAACCCTATTGGCAATGTATACAAGTATTTCTGGTTTTGTAAGTTCTCCAATTCTTACAAACTCCATATCCTCCTGATTTTTCCTTAACTCTTCGACTACTTTTTCTTCAAGTTCAACAGCTGAATTTTCATCTAGAAAAAACGAAAACTTTAAACCATCAATATTTCTTGAAAGCCTTACTCGCGAGGCAAACACATAATCATCGAGAGGATTTTTTCTTCTATTTTGCTTTTTTGGTAGTTCAATATAATTCATCTTCATAATTTATCGGGCAGGTCCCTATCAATTTTTCTAACCTCTTTTTTACTTTAATTGCTTCTTCAAAATTTTCAGAAAGTATTAATCTCTTTATTTTATTACTCAGATACAATATTTCCTTTTTTATTAAATATAATTCAACATATTTTTTAGGCATAAGCCCTCTGTGTTGAACACCTCTTTCAAACTCATAAATATAATCTTTTATTCCCTTTCTGAATGTTGAATAGCAATCCTGACACCCAAGATAACCACTTTCTAAAAAATTCTTGAAAGAAATTCCACAATTTGGGCATACAGTTGCCAATCCATCCTTATTTTGAGTTACAGCCTCTATGCCATTTATTAAATATCCTATCAGGTTCTTAACTTCATTGAGTGAGGCAAGCATTTTATCATCAACATAACTAAAATCAACATTTCCACTTGAAGTCTCAAGATATTTTAAAGCACACCTTGCACAAAAACCCTTTTCTTCAACCTGGTTTTCTTTAACTATCTTAAAGAATACAAGAGCTTCTTCTTTACCACATACACTACATTTTCTAGTGTGCTTAATCTCCGCCATAAAACAACCTCAATTCATTACAGCTATATTATAATACAATTCAAATATTAAGTAAAGAAGTTATTTTAAAAACTTTTCATATTTCCATTTTGAAGATTGAAATTTTATGAATAATATAGAAAAAATAAAAATAATCAAACCACTCAAAAAGTGAAATAAATTTTGATTACTCATTCTACTAAAAAAGAGATATAAAAATATAATCGGAAATATTAAAATTCCAGCAATTTGCTGAGCAGCAATAAAGGTCTTAGCTTTTGAAGAAATCCATACTATAATTGAAATAAAAAGAAAAATAAAAGCCGGAACAAACCAAAAAATAAACAAAAGCCATCTAATATCTGGAAAGATTAATCTACCTGCTATTTTTAAAAAGAAAGAATTAACAATAATAGTAAACAATATAAAAAATAAAAATATTATAAACATAACCATAGTAAAAACAGTTAATATCTTTGATACAAATAAATCACTTATCTTAACTGGAGTATAAAACAAGGTTTCTATCGTTTGCCCTTCCTTTTCCGCCACAAAAGAGGAGGAAGCAAAAATACTACTCAAGGTTAATGCTACTATTAAAAAATACAAAGTAAAAACCTCATTAATTGTGTAATAAAAATTTTCCTTTAATTGCTCCAACTGAATAATTTGCCCTGAAAAATACAAAGCAAACATTGTAAAGATAGGTAAAATAACAAGCATAATAAATGGCAAAATAAGAGATGGAATAATAATCTGTGGGTTTGAAAAAGTTTCCTTAAATTCTTTCTTAAAGATTACAAAAAAATGATTAAACAATCTCATAAAATATCCTAAAAAGAAAAATAAATTTTTTCAAGATTCCAGTGTTCTATTTTTGCTTCATATATTTTACCACCAGAATTTATCCACTTAGTAATACAATAAGATGTATACTCATTAATGTTACTCAGATCATCAATATATAAATGAAAAGTGTTTTTATCAACTTCTTCAATTTTAAGATCGATGTTTTCAGGTTTTATCCCTTTGATTTTAAGATATAAAGAATAGGGAAATTTTTTTATCAACTCTTCCAATGTTCCAAAAGCAAGCAATCTTCCCTCCCTTATTAAACCAAAAAGATCACAAATCTCTTCAGCCTCTTTAAGAAAATGAGTACACAAAAATATGGTACTCCCAATTTCTGTAACAAATTCTCTCATCAATTCCTTGACCATATATGTAGTTTCCGGATCAAGTCCACTTGTTGGTTCATCAAGGAAAAGAATTGAGGGTTTATGAATCAACGCTATTGCTATAGCTATTCTTTTCCTCATACCGGTACTCATATCTTTAACCTTTTTATCCCAAAAGTATGAAAGTTCCAAACGATTCGATATCCAATTGAGATTTGACTCAAGAATATTTTTAGGCAACCCTCTTAAAGAAGCAAAGAATAAAATATTATCTTTACCGCTAAGATTTTTATAAAGTGAAGCTGTTTCAGTTAAAACACCTGAAATACTGTGAACAAAAGATATATTCTTATAAACATCTCTATCAAAAACTTTTATATTTCCACTTTCTAATTCAAGAAGACCATTGATTAAACGTATAGTTGTAGTTTTTCCAGCTCCATTTGGACCAAGGAAACCAAAAATCCTTCCTTCTGGAATTTTAAAAGTTATACCTTTAAGAATCTTTTTGTCATAATAGCTAAATTCTACATTATCAATAACAAGTACATCTTGCATATATATATTTTAAAGTGAAAATCAAAAAATGTAAAAAACTATTTTTAATTTATGATCTATGTTATAATCTTTAAGAGAGTGGTAATATGAAAATATTATATGTCTGGCATGCGGCCGTTGAAAAAAACTATCGAAAACTTCTGTCTGAAATGGCAAAAGAGCATGAGATAATACTTGCTACAGCCCATCGATGGTTTGAGAGTTCAAAAGATCAATTCTTTAATTTTGATGCAGAGATAGACAATAACTTAAAAGTATACAAATTTTTTACTGTTTTTTATAACCATATCAGATCTTTTTGCTACCTGAATTTTTTTAAGATTATATTTATATTGCTTAAAAAACCTGATATAATATATCTCAAGGAAGAACCTTATTCGATTAATGCTTTTCAATGGGTTTTTCTTTGTAGAATTTTCTCCAAAAAAACTAAAATTGTTATTGAAAGTGATGAAAATCTTAATATTATTCATCCTCTTTTCTTCAGGATAATTGAAAAATTTGTTTTAAGAAAAATAGATGCTATTGCCTGTGTCCCACAAAAAGGTATTGAATTATATAAATCAAAAGGTTTCAATAAAAAAATATTCAAGACCTTTTATTTTTACAATGAAGAGTTATTCAAACCAATTGAAAAAAAAATAGCAATTTCAAATATTGGAACAAATAAAAATGGAGTATTATTCGGTTATGCAGGTAGATTAACAGAAGAAAAAGGTATAGAAGATTTAATACTAGCCTTTTCTGAATTATACAAAGAATATAAGGATATATATTTAATTATTGCCGGAAAAGGGCAAAAAGATTATGAAGAGAAACTCAATAATTTAATTCAAAAATATAATCTTACGGATAACATAACATTTTTAGGATCATTACCAATTGAAGATCTCAAATATTTTTATAATTCTATTGATGTATTTATCCTTCCATCTCACTCAACAGAATGGTGGATTGAACAATTCGGTAGAGTAATAGTAGAATCAATGGCTTGTGGAACACCAGTTATTGGTTCTTCCTCAGGAGAAATTCCTTATGTCATAAACAATAAGGATTTAATATATGAAGAAAAAAATATAAAAGAATTAAAGAATATTATGAAAAAATTCATCACAAAAGAACTTTCAAAGGAAAAATTATCTAATCTTGTAATCTCCGAAGCAAAAAAATACTCTCTTGAAAATGCAAAAAATAATAAACTTTATATAATGGAAGAAACTCTTAAAGATTAGCTAATATTTTTTCAATATCAAAATTCATCCAAGCATAATTATACTTACCTTTTCCTTCGCAAGGGGACTCAGGACAATCATTCTTCAAGATAGTGATATTTTTTCCCAACGCTCTCCACTGATTTACATCACCAAGTCCTGAGTAAAAAACATAGGTTCTAACGTTTGCAATTCCTGCAATATGTGCTGACAAACTATCAACCGTAATAATAAGATCAGCAAGTTTAAAAAATTCATACAAACTTAAAACATCAAACTTGCCATTTAAGATTTTCACCTTATCAAAATCAGTGGCTATTTTTTTTGCAAGTTCTACTTCAGAATTACTACCCGTTATAACAACCTCATAATTTTTGTTAAGAAGAATGCTAACTACTTTTTTCCATTTTTCTATGGATAAAGTTTTAAGTAAATTACCTGATCCTGGATGAATGATTGCCATCCTTGAAACAATCTTTAAATCATTAAAAATTGTTTTTGCAAAAATTCTATGCAATTCAAGAGGAAAAAGTTCTGGAATAAAATCTTCCGTTTTATTATCTATACCAATTGGTTTCAAAATTTCAACAAAATGTTCAACCTCATGAATTCCATTTTTCCATTCAACTTCTTTTGAAAACAAAAAACCAAAGCCTGCAGTACCATGACCTACGGTATATTTAATATCTCCCAAAAGTGCAAGTGAAACAAGGTTACCCCTTCTTGACCTTAAAAATAAGCCAAGATCATATTTTTCTTTTCTTATCAATTTAAGTGAAGAAATAAAAGTTTTCAAAAATTCAATTTTTTTTCTTAAACCTGATATATTTTTTCTATTTGCAAATGGCACATTAATTATAATTTTATTCCTTAAATAAGGATTATTCTCTATCACTGGTAGAGCCCACTCACCACAAACAATGTCAATGAAAACGTCAGGAAATTTTTGCTTTAAAGGTTTTAAAATAGAAGTAGCAAGTAACATATCTCCTAAATGGTCCGGTTTTATGATAAGTATTTTCTTTATATTTTTTGGAAATTTTCTATTGATAAACCAATATAAAATTGGCTTAAGTAAAATATCAGAAATAAACAAAAAAAATTTTATATAAAATTTTTTACTCAAATATTTTTGCATAAGAAATATTATAAATAAAAATCAAGTATTTGTAAAATTTGAGAAGTTTAATAAAATGAATTATAATCTTATGTTATTAAATTAATGTGGAGAAAATATGGGTATCTTTTCTGTAAATAACAACGAACTTTATATTGACGGAATTTCAGCAAGAGAATTAATACAAAAGTTTGGTAGCCCACTTTATGTATATTCTGAAAAAATTATAAAAGAGAAATTTTACAAACTCAAAAAATCAATTACCTATAAGAACACAAATATTCTATATGCAATGAAAGCTAACTCAAATTTTCAAATTCTAAAAATGCTTGCAAGAGAAGGATGTGGTATAGATGCTGTCTCAATTGAAGAGATCGAAATAGCTTTAAAAGCAGGCTTTAAACCGGAAAAGATTCTTTTTACAGGAATTAATCTATCCATAGAAGATATGAAAAGAGCAGTCAAGAAAGGAGTGATGTTAAATCTCGGCTCTCTTATGCAACTAAAATTCTATGGAGAATATTTTCCAAATACAAAAGTTTCTATAAGAATAAACCCCGATTTTGGTTCTGGGCATCATGATCATGTAGTAACAGGTGGTAGAAGCAGTAAATTCGGCATTTTTATATCAAAAGATGATAGAAAATATGTTGAAGAAATAAACCGGATATGCAAAAAATATAATATTACAATAGCAGGAATTCATGCTCATATTGGTTCAGGTATAAGAGATGAAGAAAAATTTATAAAACTTTCTGAAATAATTCTTGATATAGCAAAAGAATTTAACGATCTAGAATTTATAGACATAGGTGGTGGAATAGGTATACCATATAGAGATAATGAAGAAGAATTTAACATTGAAAAGTTCGGCAACGATATAACAGAAAGAATGAACAATTTTTCAAAAGAATATGGTAAAAATATAAAACTTATGTTAGAACCGGGAAGATATATAGTAGCAGAGGCTGGGATTTTACTTACCACCGTATATGATATAAAAGAAACCCCTCTTTATAAATTTGTAGGGGTAGATAGCGGTTTTAACCTTTTAATAAGACCTCTCGCTTACGGTAGTTTTCACAAAATAATTAATGCTTCAAATGTAGAAGATGACAAGGAAGAAGTTGTTGTGGCTGGTTACATCTGTGAAAGTGGCGATGTATTCACAAGAAATGAGGAAGGAATAGAAAAAAGAGCAATATCCAAGATAGATATCGGCAATATTCTTGCAATTATGAATGCAGGAGCATATGGCTTTGCAATGTCTTCCAACTATAACTCAAGACCAAAACCTGCTGAAGTTATGGTCTATGAAGGCAAAGTAAAACTCATAAGAAGAAGAGAAACTATAAGAGATTTACTTGCGACACAAAAATAAGTTAAAACAGGGATTTATGAAGTTTAAAAAATGTTTATT
>JAOACQ010000001.1 GCA_026417755.1 Brevinematales bacterium
AATAGATGAAATTCCAATTTTATCACTTAAAAACTATCTTAATATTGAGAATATCATGAAAAAGTGGGCTTTTGAAATAAAAATACCTCTTGAATATCTTGATTATGTTCTTTGGTATAAGGAAACAAATGATATTTATAAATAGAATTAAAAAGTAGTAGTATTTGACATTGTTTTTTTCTTTTGTTCAAGTTCCATATTTCTCTTTATGATCTGGATATTTTTTTCTATACTACTTACATCCCGGCAGAGTATTTTTCCCTCATTTATGGAAACAGTTTTTTCAAGGTCAAGAAATTTCTTAAAATGCATTGCCCATTCCTGTTTGTTGAAACCAAGAAATTTCATTAGTTCTTCAGATCCAAAATCAAATTGATATTGAACGTTAGGAGCAAAGTTAACCCTTGCTTTATGAAGCTGAGTGTATAAGGCATCATATATTCTATTGACAGGGTCTTTTATGAGTAAGTTGGCAAGTTGTCTATAGATAAGCCATATTCTTTCACTTAAAAGTTCAATAATTCTTGTAGCTATCTCTGGATGAGCCTGAACTGTAGGTTCAAAATTAGTTTTGTTTATAGCCATAACTTTAACTGGACCAAAAGCTATAGCACTGGCACTTCTGGGTTTATTGTCAAGAAGAGACATTTCACCAAAAATATCACCCTTCTTAAGAACAGCAAGCAAGACCTCTGAGTTGTTTACAAATTTTGTTATTTTTACTTTTCCTTCTTGAATTATATAAAGCTCGTTGCCGGGTTCATGTTCAAGAAATATTACTTGTCCATCGTTATAGATTGAATAAAACCCTTCTTTTTTTGGGAGTAAAGATTCAGGGTTAGGATTTATTTTTGCAAGTTTTTGCTTTGCCTGCGGTATATAACCACCTTCAGGACAGAATTTTATATAATGAGCGTAGGCATATGCTGCTTGATTAAATAGTTGATTTGCAAAGAAATATTCACCAAGATCAAAAAGATGATTTGGGTCTTCTTCAAGTGAGGATCTTAGTGTGAGTTTTGTAAGAACAGAGTCATAATATCTAAGTTGCTTCCCAAAGTAACGAAGTATCTTCATAGCAATTGGAGCATTCTTTTGTATAAGAGCACCAAATTGTTCTCTTTTTACAACTATTGTTGAGGTGTCTTCAATAGCCTGAACCGTTTCTATCCTAGGTCTTCGAGACATACAGGAGATAACACCAAAAAAGTCTCCAACTCCAAGGATAGTTTCCTTATCACCTTCAAGCATTGAAGCAGATCTACTTTCAGCAACTTTTCCTTGGCGAATAATATAAAATTCATCTGATTCTGTTTGATCTTCAATAATAATATATCCACCTTTTTTGAAATTAGCGGCACTGAAAACTACATCTTCTGGCATTTATTCCTCAATAAAAACTTTTTACTGACCTGTATATTTTCGACTTTTTTCTTCTATGAATTTAGCTTTTAGTTAATTTTAATCTAATTTAAATTTTATATCAAAAAAAATCATATACAAGATAAGAAAAATTTTTTGTTTCTGAATGACTTATATAAAGTGTATATATTTTACCATTCTTTTCAACTAAAATACCTTTTTCCATTTTTTTTATTTCAAACTTTTTTAGTAGTATAGATATGTTTTTACCTATAATATCAAATTCTGCAAGTTCAAAACCTTTTTTGTTTGTGTATAAACATTTTTTGAAAAAATTAGTTATAAATAAAGGGTGGTCAATTTCATCAAATACTAGAGAAGGTTTGAAATTAGTGATGAAATCATCAAAATAGAAGTGTGATAAAAACTCATCATAAGTTATGATTTTGAGTAAATTACCAGATTTATCAATAACCGGAACCTTTGCATTTTTTTTGTTATTTTCTTTAAAAATGATGTCTTCAATTTCTGTGATTCTGATAAAATTGATATTTTCAAAAAGCCTAAAATTTTTTGTTGTTATTCCAAATTCAATATCTTTTTTTAAAACGACACCAAGATATTCATTATCTTCAAAGACTAAAAGTCCATTTGCACTTGGTGCCTGAAAAAAGTATTTGATTAGATCTTTTGAAAGTCTTTCTTCCATCATTTAACCTCTATCTTCAGGATATTTTCAAGATCATCGTTTTCAAGCAAAAAGTATCCTTCTTTTTCACTTGATTTGGCTATCCATTTACCTTCAATATCATTGTCATAAATCCAGAGAGAATTTGTTTTTTCATTAGAACATAATTTAATTTCATAGAGAGGTTTTTTATTGATTTTTGTTTCCAGAAAATCATAAATACTTAAAGAATATATATCTATCATTTTTTCATTAAAATTTGATAGAATTTTGCTATTAATATAATAATTATCTGCTTTTTTAAGAATATGATATTTTTTATTTTTGTATGTGATAGAAATAGAAGTTATATTATCAAGACTTATATTGAAGATAGTCGTATCTCTGAATGAATCTGGCTCAAAGACAAATTCAATATCTCCTTCAACTACATAAAGTTTGCCTTTGTTATATAAATAACGATATTTTTCATCTACACTTTTAAAACCAAAATCTACTGTCTCCTCTATATCTTTACCACTTATTTTGATTCTTATAATATAAGGTGAAAAGCCATATTCTTCTATACTTGAAAAATTTGTTATGATGTATATAATTTTAAGTTTTTTTAGTTCGGTGAGAAGTTTTTGAATCTTATCTACAGAAGCAAGTTCTTTAAAGGGAGAAATGATTTTCCACCCAGTTTCATTTGTGATTATCAAATGTTTTTTTGAATTTATTATTTCAATTGCAGAAACATAAGATATGTTAAGATTATCAAATATAGATTTTTCTTCTTTCTTTTTGTCTTTTGAAATTCTTAAAAGGGTTAATGAAAGCATTAGTACAAAGAAAGAAAATAATAAAATAAGGGTTCTCAGATTTTTCATAGCTTGTCCTTATCAGATTTATAAAATTATAGCATTTTTTCTTGTGATAGTCAAAGCAAAATTTAATTTTACAAAATGGAATTTTTAAGTTAAAATATTGAATATTTGTTTTTCTAGAGAGGGGAAATTATGGAATTTACAGCTGATTTTATTGAAGGTCTTAATGTTAATCCGGTAGAGATAGTAAAAAAGATATCGGAAGAACTTTCTATACCACTTCAAAAGGTTAATGCTACTATTAACCTCCTTAAAAGTGATAATACAATTCCATTTATCGCTAGATATAGAAAGGAAGTTACAGGTAATCTTACAGAGACAGAAATAAGAGAGATTTCTCATAGACTGGAATATCTTGAGAATCTTGAAAAGAGGAGAATCGAGATTATCAAAAGTATTTTCAATCAGGGGAAGTTATCAGAAGATTTATATAAAAATATTATGAAGTGTGAAACTATAACAGAGCTTGAAGATATTTATGCTCCATATAAAAAGAAAAAGAAAACGAGAGGAATGATAGCAATTGAAAAAGGACTTGAAGAACTTGCCAATCAACTTTATGTATTGACTGATAATGAATTGGAAGAAGAAGCAAAGAAATATTTAAGTGAAGAGAAGGATGTTAAAACAATTGAAGAAGCCATACAGGGAGCTATGGACATAGTGGCTGAAAAACTTTCTCAAAATGTAGATGAAAGAAATTTTGTTCGTGAATTTATAGTTTCAGATGGAAAAATTAAAGTAATTGGTTTAAAAGATGAAGCATCAAGTGTTTATAAAATGTACTATAGTTTTGAGGAAAATCTTAAAGAATTAAAACCCCATCATATTCTTGCTATAAACAGGGGAGAAAAAGAAGAAGAATTAAAGACTGAAATAGTTTATGATGAAGAAAAACTTGTAGAAGTAATTTTAGCAAGATATAGGGCAAAGAATAAATATTTACCTATTGCTTTAAAAGATGGGCTTAAGAGGCTTTTAATTCCTTCTGTTTTGAGAGAAATTTTAACTAACAGCACAGAAACGGCAGAGGATCATAGCATAAAAGTATTTTCTGAAAATCTTAAGCATTTACTTATGCAACCACCTATAAAATCTTCAACTATTCTTGGCATAGATCCTGGTATAAGAACAGGGACGAAGGCTGCTGTTATTGATAAAACCGGAAAATATCTTGGTCATTTTGTCTTTTACCAGGAAAGGGAAAAAGAATCAAAAGAGATAATTGCCAAAGTTTGTGATAAATATAATATTGAACTTATTGCTATAGGTAATGGAACGGGGAGTCATGAGGTTCAGAAGGTTGTGGCTGAAGCAATAGATGAATATAACCTTCCTGTGAGTTTTACAGTTGTTTCAGAAGATGGGGCTTCAGTTTATTCAGCTTCGGAAATAGGTGTCGAAGAATTTCCAGATCTTGATGTTACAATAAGAGGGGCAATCTCAATAGCAAGAAGGCTGCTTGATCCTCTTGCTGAATTGGTTAAAATAGATCCAAAGTCTCTCGGTGTTGGTTTATATCAGCATGATGTTAACCAGAAAAAACTCTCAAAAGCCCTTGATGAGGTTGTAGAGTCTGTTGTTAATAATGTTGGTGTAAATGTAAACACAGCCTCTTATTCTTTACTTAAATATGTTTCAGGGATAACATCATCTCTTGCTAAAAGTATTGTTAACTTTAGGGAAACTTATGGAATAATTGCTTCAAGAGAAGAATTAAAGAAAATACCTGGTTTTGGAGAAAAGACTTTTGAACAGGCAGCTGGCTTTTTGAAGATTCCAGAGAGTAAAAATGTTCTTGACAATACGTGGGTTCATCCAGAAAATTACGCTGTAGCAAGAGAACTACTTGATGTTATAAAAAGTGTAAAAAACCCAGACAAACTTCTTAAAGAAAATCTTTCACAAAAATATAATGTAAGTATTTCTACCATAGAAGAAATTATTGATGAATTAAAGAAACCAAATAGAGATCCGAGGGAGGATTATCCAAAACCGATTCTTCAAAAAGGGGTTATCAATTTTGAGGATCTTAAAGTAGGTATGAAAGTAACAGGAAAGGTTAAAAATGTTGTTGACTTTGGAGCTTTTGTTGATATAGGCATTAAAGAAACTGCATTAGTTCATATATCAGAAATATCGGATAGATTTGTAACTCATCCAGGAGAAATTCTTAAGGTTGGAGATATTAAGGAATTCAAAATTATTGAACTTGATCCTATAAGAAAGAGAATTTCATTAAGTTTGAAAAGCGGAGATGGGGCAAAACCACAGCCAAAAAAAGAACAAAAAACTTATGCCCCCGGTACTTTTGGTAGTTTTTTTAATAATTCAAACTTTAAAAAATGATTTTTTCGGAAAGAATAAGATATCCATTTGAGTTAAATGAACTTTCAAAGTTGATTGAAGTTAAGGATAAAAACAATTTGATCAATTTAGCTGAATCAAATCCAACTAAAGCTGGAATAATTTATGAACATAAAATCCTTAATTACTTCTTTAAAAATGACAATCTTAAATATTATCCAGATCCTAAAGGTATAAAAGAAGCAAGGGAAGCAGTTCTTGATTATTATAAGTTAAAAGGGGTTTTTATATCTTTAGAAGATATATTTCTAACCTCAGGAACGAGTGAGGCATATAGTTTTATTTTTAAGATTTTGTGTGATCCACTTGACAATATCTTGATCCCATTTCCGGGTTATCCACTTTTTGATTATCTTTCTTCACTGGAATTGGTTAAAACAAAACATTATAGACTTGAGTATTTTCATAATTCTGGTTGGAAGATAGATTTTGATTCAATTGTTCAGAGTATTGATAAAAAAACTAAAGCCATAGTTTTAATTAATCCAAATAATCCTACTGGTTCATATGTTTCGGATGAGGATAAAAGAAAGATAATTGATATTGCAAAAAAGAATGATATAGCTATTATAGCTGATGAGGTTTTTTTTGATTATAATATTGATGATAAAGTTTATCATTCATTTGCTGGAAATAAAGATTGTTTAACCTTTGTGCTTTCTGGAATATCAAAAATACTTGCTCTTCCTCAGATGAAACTTTCATGGATAGTTGTCTCGGGGGAAGAGAAGATTAAGAGGGAAGCTATAGATAGGCTTGAACTTGTGAGTGATACATTTCTTTCTGTTTCTATTCCGATTCAGAATGCCTTGAAGGACTTTTTTCTCGCTGGAGAGATAATAAAGAAAAATATTATAGAAAGGATAAAAGAAAATTACTTATATATAAAAGAATGTGTTAAAGATTCTCCTATAAGACTTCTTGACACATCTGGTGGTTGGTCAACAGTCATCGAACTTCCAAGAATTCTTTCTGAAGAGGAGTGGGTGAAAAAACTTTTAATGGAAGAAAATTGTCTCGTTTATCCCGGATACTTTTTTGATTTTGAGAGGGAGGCTTTTTGTTCTATTAGTCTTATAGTAGAAAAAGATATTTTAATTAGAGGAATAAAAAGTATAGAAAATATTTTACAAAAATATCAAATTTGATATTTTTATTTTTTTTAATTAAAATGTTTAAAAATTAATAAAGGTAGAAAAATGTATGAAAAAATAATTTTTTTCATTTTTTTTATTTCTTTTAATGTTGGCTTTGCAATTACTGTCCTGTCTTATATTTATTATATTAATCAAAAAGAAAAGATTGGTTTGATTTATTTTTTTATTCAGCTGATTTTGTTAACATATATTCTTTTTGATTATTTATTTTTCAGGACGAAAAATTATGAACTGATAAGATTTATTTTCATAATAAGAAATGTTGCTGTGATATTGATAATATTATTTCTTTATAGACTATTTGATAGAGTTAGTAATATCTTAAAATTAATAACCTTTTTTCTTCTCTTTATTAATATATTAGTTACGATTTCTCCATTATTTTTTGATACTAAAAATGTGATGCCTAAAATAGGTTTTTATTTTCAATATTTTGTGGCTTTTTTTGTTGTAATAAATATATTAATTATTATTACAAAAAACAAAAATTTAATTAATCCCGTAAAAATAAGGAAAATACTAACATTGTTTTCTGGCTTGATTTTTTTATTTTTGTTTTTTCTTATTTTCAGTGATTTTAGGTGGCTAAGATTGGAAAATAATATTTTTAATAAAGTAGTTTTGTTTCCATATCATTCAATATTTTTTTTGATCTGGGAGATAATTCTATTTTGCTATGTTTTAAATTGGACTAAAATAAATCCTTTTTTTGCAGTGATAAAGAATGAACCTAAAGAGTGCCTCTCTTTAAGGGAAAAGGAAATTATAAATATGGTTATACTTGGTTTTTCAAACAAAGAAATAGCTTGTAAACTTTTTATTTCTGAACTTACTGTTAAAACACATCTACAAAATATATATAAAAAATTAAATGTTTCAAACAGGGTTCAGTTGTTAGATTTTGTAAAACAAAATCCTATCAAGTAAAAAAGATGAAAATTTAAAACTTATAATTTATAATCATTGAGTTGTGAGGAGATTAAAATGATCTTTAAGGACGAAGTAAACATCTATGTTAAAGCTGGTAAAGGTGGTAAAGGGGCTGTAAGCTTCAGGAGAGAAAAATATATACCTAAAGGAGGCCCTGATGGTGGGGATGGTGGAGACGGTGGAGATGTAATAATAAAGGTAAATCCACATTTGAGAACACTGTCGCATATACACAATAACCAGAAGTTTAAGGCTAAAAATGGTGGTGATGGGATGGGGGCTTTAAAACACGGTGCAAATGGAGAAGATGTTTTTATTGAAGTTCCTCCTGGAACAGTGGTATACGATAGAAATACCGGGGATATAATAGTTGACCTTGTTGAAAATGATGCTTCTTTTGTTGTTGCAAAAGGTGGAAAAGGTGGAAAGGGAAACAACTATTTTAAAAGTCCAACAAATCAGGCTCCATATTATGCGCAGCCTGGCTTACCGGGTGAAGAAAAAGAGCTTAAACTTGAACTTAAGATGATAGCTCACGTTGGGCTTGTAGGTTATCCAAATGCGGGGAAGTCAACTTTAATTTCAAGGATTACAAATGCCAGGCCAAAGATTGCAAACTACCCCTTTACGACACTTGAACCTAATCTTGGAGTTATGACAATCGATGATGCTTATACAAGCATTCTTATAGCAGATATTCCGGGTATAATAGAAAAGGCTCATGAAGGAAAGGGGTTGGGGCTTGAATTTTTAAAGCATATTGAGAGGACAAAAATTATACTTTATGTGATTGATATAAGTGATAATCCCCTTGAGAAGTTTGAAATTTTAAGAGAGGAATTAAAAAGCTATTCTGAAGAACTATTTAAACGTGATTTCCTTATAGCTTTAAATAAAATTGATCTGATATTTGAAGAAGAAGAAATTGATAGAATAAAAATGGATTTTTTAAGCTATACGAATGATGTTTATACTATTTCGGGATTAAGTGGAATTGGTTTGAAAGAATTAAAAATAGCTTTATATAAAAAATATAAAGAAGCTGAAGAAAATAATGAAAAAAAGTTGTAAATTTTTAAAAAAATATATTATAATCCTTAAGGTATGAAAAGTTTGTTTTTTGGAGGTAAATATGAAAGTAGCTATAGGGACAGATACTTACTGGCCCAGAGTTAATGGAGTAACAGTTTCAATTCAAACTTTGAAAAGAGAACTCGAAAAAATGGGACATGAGTGTTATATTTTAGCACCAACTTATGATGATAAAGTCAAAGAAATTGAAAAAAATGTAATAAGAATTCCAGCGTTACATGTTTCTACAATTTCAAAAGAAGATAGACTTACAAGCCCTTTTGCAAAAGGCAAAATCTTTAAACATCTTGATGAGATAAAACCAGATATAATTCATGTACAAACAGAATTTACAATGGGAACAATGGTAAAAAAATATGCTCTCAAACATAACATTCCTTTAATCATAACCTGCCATACATTCTGGGAGGAATATATTCACCATTATATTCCATTTTTCCCGGAAAAGCCAGAAAAAGCCTTTGTAAGATATCTGACGAAGAAATTTTTTAAGAATGCAAAATACATAATTGTTCCAACTGAAAGAATGGAAGAAAAGTTAAAACAATATAACGTAGATGCAAAGACTGTGGTAGTACCAACTGGTATTGCAAAAGAGGATTTTGATGGGATTTCAAAAGAAGATGAGAAGAAAAATTCTTTTCTTTATGAGAAATACCCTGTTTTAAAAAATAAGAAGGTTTTACTTTATGTTGGTAGGGTTGGACATGAGAAAAATTTATCTTTTTTATTAAAATCTATGCAGAAACTCAAAGAAAAATTTAAGGATTTTGTTTTACTTATCGTTGGAGATGGGCCTGGTAGAAAAGAATTTGAGGAGATGACAAAAACTCTTGGTATAGAAGATAATGTTATTTTTACAGGTTATATGGATAGAAAAATAATAAAGAGAGTTTATGCTTTTGCTGATGTATTTACATTTGCTTCAAAAACTGAAACTCAGGGGCTTGTAACTATTGAAGCTATGATTTGTGGAACGCCTGTAGTAGCAATAGGAGAAATGGGCACAAAAGATGTGATGCAGGGTGATAATGGTGGCTTTATGGTGAAAGATGATCTTGATGAATTTACAGATAAAATCTATTTACTTCTCACAGATGAAAAATTATACAGTCAAAAGTCAAAAGAAGCATATGAATATTCAATGAACTGGACAACGGATGTTCAAATCAAAAAAATAATGGATGTTTATGAAAAAGCATTGAAGGGATAGAATTTTTCTTATAATTAAAATTTTTTATATTCAGACAAATTAAAAAACACATCATTAAAATTAAGAAAGGTAAGTTTTTTTGCTTTATTGCAAGGGAGGGAAAAGTGAAAGGAGTTATTGTTGCAGCCGGTTATGGTTCGAGGTTTTTACCAATAACAAAAACTATTCCAAAGGAAATGTTACCTATATATGATAGACCTGCGATAGATTTTATACTTGATGAGTTTGAAGAAGCTGGAATAAAGGATGTAATAATAATTACAAGTAGGAGAAAAAAGGTTCTTGAGGATTATCTTGATAGAGAGATAGAACTTGAGGATTTTTTTAATAAAAATGGAAAAGAAAAATATGCTGAACTTATTAAACCAAGAAATATGAATTTCTATTTTGTAAGACAGAAAGAAATGAAAGGGACAGGCGATGCTTTATTACTCCTTAAGTCTATAATATCTGAAGAAGCCTTTATTGTTGCTTATCCCGATGATCTTGTGCTTTCTTCTCCCGGTTTATCAAAAAGACTTATAGATGAATATGGTAAAACTGGTAAAAGTATTCTGGCTGTGAGAAAAGAGATTGAAAATCTCTCAAGATATGGGGTTATAAAACCAAGGAAAGAAAAAGATGTTATTTATGTAGAAAAGATAGTTGAGAAACCTTCTATAGAAAGTGCCCCAAGTAATTTTGTCTCAATAGGTAGATATCTCTTTACCAGTGAACTCCTTCTTTTGCTTGAAGAAGATTATAAAAATCATAAAGAAGGAGAGTTTTACCATATCAATGCAATAAATAGGCTTGCTAAAGATAATAAAGTTATTGCTCTTGAAATTGAAGGTACAATGCTTGACACCGGTGAGTTGGAGAGTTATACTTTGTCAGTCTTAAACTACCTTAATACAAGAAAAGATGGTAAAAAAATTTTGGAAAAATTTATTGATAATTTTAAAAAATCTCTATAAAATTTATATAGTTTAAAGGAGGTTTATATGCGTAAAATTTTATTTGGTTTTTCCCTATTGATGTGTGTGGGTTTTTTGTATTCTGCAGATTTTGATACTATGACGAATGAGATGTCAGGTGTTTTAAGGGATACTGCAAAAAAGATATCGGGGGAAATGAAGAAACATATGGGATTTTTTACCGGTTCAGGTAACATTACCCCGGTAAATACAAGTGGATTTCCTGGGTTGAAATTTGGACTTGGTGGTGGGGTAATGCTTAACTCTGTTCTTTTTCAGGTGATGGCTAACCCAAACTACCTTGATGCTTCAGACAATAAAAATGAAGGAGAACTGGCTAATCTATCAAAGGTTATGTCAACTTTTCCAATTCCTTATAATGAAGTGTATGGGAAAATAGGCATTCCGCTTCTTCCTCTTGATGTAGGATTAAGACTTGGATATATGCCAAGAATCGAGATGGGTGGTGCTGATGCAAAGGTTGGTGCTGACCAGTTCCACTTTGGAGTTGAAGGTAGATATTTGATTTTTAAAGACCCAACCGGTATTCTTAAACTTGATACAAGGCTTTCAGTCGATTTTGACTATGGTAATGTTTTACTTTCTGGTTCAACCACTCAGGCAGCTTATGCTAATGATATTGTAATAGGTACGAACAAGATGACAGCAACAATGTCATATAGTTGGGGTGGTAGCTCTATAGGACTTAAGCTACTGGGTGCAGCAGATTTTTTTGTTGTCTCTGTTTTTGCAGGCCTTGGTTTAAATCTTAATGTTGGTGAAGTTAATACAAAACTCGGTGTTAAAAATGAGTTTATACCAACTTTAGGTCCAACTATTGGGTATGAGTTGACAGGTGAATCAAAGATGGGCTATGATATATTTGATTTAAGACTTCTTATTGGGACTCATTTACTATTTATCGATATTGGTTATGAATATGGCATACTGAGTGGAGATATGGCATTTACAATTATTCCTATTGCAATTGCTTTTTAAACGATAAAATATGCAACCATACGGTTTAGCCGTATGGTTGCTAAAAATTTTTTAAGGAGGATTTTACGAAAAATAAATTTATTAAAAATCCTTCTGCTTTACAGTTTTTTGAACCAAGATCAGAACATATTGAGTTGATTAATGATTTAATTTTAAGTATTTTTGAAGAATATGATAAGAAAGAGCTTTATGAACCCTTAAGTTTTTCAGTAAGAGAATTGATTCTTAATGCCTGGAATTCAAATCTCAAAAATCTTATTTTTGCTAAAAATAATCTATCACCTTCTGATTTTAAAGATTATATAAATGGGCTTAAAATATTTAAAACCATTTTAAACAAAAAGGATATGGATGAAATATCAAAGGAAGTTTATAATTTTAATTACTGGATCAAATTTTGTAGTTATGTCTCAGAACATGGTGTAAAATTTGAAATAATAAATAATACCCCACTTTTACCAATAGAGGAAAAAAACTTAAGGCTGAGATTGAAACTTGCGAATGCTTGTGCAGATTTAATAGAACTCTATAATCAGGGAAACTTTGAGAATGATGATGATAAAATTGGGCTTGCGTTTATAATATTTTTGCTTAAAAAATCAAATGTTGATTATAATCTTTTCAGAATAGGCAATGTTGGTAATTCATTAAGGGCGAGAATTGAGATTCCTTTTTCTTCTCTATATCTTCCTGAAAGGTATAGATATAAACAGCGGTAATTTTATGGATATAATATTAATAGCAGCGGTAGATAAAAATTGGCATATTGGTTATAAGGGAAATATAGTTTGGAATCATCCTCTGGATCGAAGGATTTTTAAACACTTTACAGTTGGGCATAATGTGATAATGGGAAGAAAAACCTTTGAGTCTATTGGAAAACCTTTAAAAAATCGTAGAAATATAGTCTTATCAAAAAGTTTGAGAGAGCAAAAGGAGTGTCTTGTAGTTTCAGATCCTGAAGAAGCAATAAAGATGGCAAAGGGTGAGAAGATTTTTATAATTGGAGGAGAAAGTATTTATAAACTTTTTATGCCGTATGCTAATAAAATATATCTCTCAATAATAGATGTTGACACTATTGGTGATAGGTATTTCCCAAGAATTGATGAAAATTACTGGGAATTAAAATGTAAAAAACAATTCAAAAATCTTGAATTCAGAATTTATGAAACTAAATTAAACTTAAAGCTGTAAAAATTCCGATAAATTAACGAAAGAAGGTCAATATGAGAACAAGTAAATCAAAGTTGGCTGAACTCCTTGCAATAACAGAAAAGTTAAACCATGTTAAGGACCTTGATTCCTTACTTGACAATATACTTTATGAAGCGAGAAAATTTACCTCAGCAGATGCAGGAACAATATTTCTTGTAGAAGGAGAAAAATTAAAATTTAGTTATTTTCAGAATGATACACTTGATAAAAAGAACCCAACGATAAATCAGTTTATTTATTCTATCTTTGAAATTCCTATTGATGAGAAGTCCATAGCCGGTTATGTTGCGTTAACAGGAAAGCCACTTATAATAAACGACGTCTATCAAATAACTGATAATGTTCCTTATTCTTTTAATCCTTATTTTGATAATATTTTTGATTATAGGACAGTTTCTACACTGACAATTCCACTTATTACAAGCAGACAAAATGTAGTTGGTGTAATGCAAATAATAAATGCGATGGATGAAAATGGAAATATAACACCATTTGATGATGATGATAAAATGTTTGTTACCTTTTTTGCCAATAATGCTTCGGTGGCTATAGAAAGAGCAAAAATGACAAGAGAGATGGTTTTAAGAATGATTAAGATGGCAGAGTTACGAGATCCCAAAGAGACAGGCAACCATGTAAATAGAGTTGCAGCTTATACAATAGAAATCTATGAGAGACTGGCTAAAAAGAAAAATGTTCCAGTGAATGAAATAAAAAAGACTAAAGATGCTCTCCGCATTGCGGCTATGCTTCATGATGTAGGAAAAGTTGCAATTTCTGATACAATACTTAAGAAAAAAGGTAAATTGTCTGATGAAGAGTTTAAGATAATGAAATTACACACTGTTTATGGAGCAAGGCTTTTTGAAAATTCAATGTCTGAAATGGATATGATTTCAAAAGAAATAGCTTTGAATCACCATGAAAAATGGGATGGAAGTGGATATCCCGGCTATATTAGTGATATTTTTTCAAATAATATAAACTTTGGAAGAAGTAAAAAAGGAGAAGAAATACCACTCTTTGCAAGGATTGTAGCTTTAGCGGATGTGTATGATGCGTTAATTTCTGAGAGAGTTTATAAGTCTCAATGGGATGAAGAGGAAACAAAAAATTATATACTATCGCAAAGGGGCAAGCATTTTGATCCTGATATAGTTGATGCTTTTTTTGAAATTTACGATGTTATTGTTGCAATAAGAAAGAAATATTCTGATTAGGAAGTTTAAATGGAACAACTCAAAAGTTTAAAAGAATTAACCGGCGTTATTACCGAGTTACCGAGAGGAGGATATCTTGTTGATACTTCTGTTGGTTATATCCAATTTGGTTCCCCACCAGAAACACTGAAGGATACGATTTTCTTGCCCAAAGGTGTACCTTCGATATTTATTCTCCCTATGGAGCATTTTGATCCAAAGGTTGGGATGAGTGTTGCTGAGATTGAGTTTCCGATTTACTATAATTATTTTCTTAAGAAAAGAAAAACAAAAGTATATGTTAGTCCTGATCATATTGATAATATGAAAATAGTATTAGAGGAGTCAGTTTTTGGCCCTAAAAATCTCAATATTGAAAGAGATATTGACAAGAATTATTTTCATTATGTTCCGGACTTAAAAAAAGAGATTGAATTTTTCAGGGCTGGAAGAGAATTAAGTGATATGGTTGAAATACTACCGATTGATAAAGAAGGGTTTAAGATTGAAGATGTTTTTATAAAACCAGAGAAAGACGGTAGTTTCAAGGTTTATGAGGCTGAAAGATTTATAACAGATGTTCCTTCTAAAATAAGTTTCAAGGCATTATATAGTCTTGGTTCTACACTTTCAGAACCTTTTGATCCACCTGAGTTTGGAATAACATGTCTTGGTAATTCACATGGGTTTGATCCTTACCAGAATACTTCTGGATTTATTCTATGGATAAATAAAGTTGGAATAATGGTAGATCCACCAGCCAACTCAACATTCTGGCTCCGTGATTCAAACATCAATCCAAAACTTATAGATAGTATAATATTAACACATTGTCATGCCGATCACGATGCGGGGTCATTTCAAAAAATACTTGAAGAAACAAGAGTAAAGATATATTCTACTCCAACTGTTATGGAGAGTTTTGTAAGAAAATATTCTGCTTTAACAAGGATCCCAGCCTCGACTATTATGAAAATGTTTTACTTTTGTCCTGTTAAGATAGGGCCATCTTATAACATTCATGGGGCTGTTTTTAAGTTTCATTATACCTTACATTCAATACCTACTATAGGATTTAAATTTATATATAGAAATAAGAGTTTTATTTATTCCTCCGATCACCTTAATGACCCCTCAATAATTAAGAAGTTTTATGAAGATGGTATTATTTCTAAAGAAAGATATGAGGATCTCTTGAATTTTCCATGGCATCTTGATATAATTTATCATGAAGCAGGTATACCACCACTTCATACACCTGTAAGTTACCTTAATTCTTTGCCGGAAAATATTCAGAAGAAAATAACAGTATATCATATAGCAGAAAAAGATTTCCCCAAAAATACCAAACTAACACTTGCAAAATTTGGAGTTGGTGAAACAGTTTATCCTGAAATAGAAAAACATGAACATGAAGAGGCATATAGAATTCTCGATGTATTTAGTAGGATCGAAGTTTTTAAAGATTTACCTTTTGATAGAGTGAAGGATTTGTTGCTTGTTGTCAAGAAAGAAAAATTTAACAAAGGGGACTTGATAATTAAAAAGAATACAATGGGTGATAAATTTTATGTAATAATATCAGGAACTGTAAGCATAAAAGGACTTGAGGAGAAGATGAAAGAAGAGAAAAGTTACTCAAGTTTTGAGTATTTTGGAGAGGCATCGATTATTACAAACACTCCGAGAAAGGCTGATGTGTATGCAGAAACAGGTGTTGAAGCATATTCTATAGATAAAGATTCTTTCTTAAGACTTATCGAAGGAACAAAGGTAGAAGAAAATATAAAAAAACTTGCTGCTACAAGAAGTGCAAAAAGCTGGATGACTATAAAGGCAAATCCTTTTTTCAAGGATCTCTCGTCATTTCAAATCACAACACTTGAGAGCATGATGACAGAGATAGAAGTGGCAAAGGACGAGGTAATATATTCTCCTGATCAAAAACCGGAAAATGTTTATATCATTAGTGAAGGAATAATCTTAGAAATCGATGAGAATGGAAGTGTAAAAGAGTACAAAAATGGAGATATAATAGGAGATGAATGTTTTATTAATGGAGATTGCCGTTCAAATTTGTTAAAAGCAAAAACCAGAGTTAAAGCATATAAGATAAAAGGCAAAGAATTTATGCGTTTTCTTGAAGAGAATCCTGGTATATGGATGAATTTACTCTTTGAGAAGGGGCATTAAAATTCTTCTCTTATTGATTTTTCTTCTTTTATTTTTTTGATAAGTTCTTTTTTGTTTTTAACTTTTGTTTTCTTATATATTGAACTCAAATGATCTTTTACAGTTCCAATAGTAATATGAAATTTTTCAGAAACCTCTGAAATGCTTTCCCCCTGTAAAATTTTTTCAAGAACTTCCCTTTCCCTTTTCGTAATCTGATATTTGTCGTAAAATTGTTCTCCTGGTAAAACTGAAAGTCTTACAAAAGAAGCCAATTCTATAATTACAAATCTGTAGCCTGATAGGTAGGTTTCGTAATTTATTAAATCTATTCTACACAACACAGAAACCTTATTTCCTTTTAGTGTTGAAATTGTAAAATCAATAAAGTCAGAATGAGATTTTTTTATCACCAGTTTTAAATAATCTTCAAACTTCTTTTTCTCTATTATTAATTCTTTTAAATTTGCTTTTTCATTTGAAATTTCAAGCACCTGAAGAGCCTTTTTATTTATATTAATTATATTATATTTTTCATCTGTTTCAATTATCCCAAGTGGTAACATTTCTACCATATCCCTATACTTTTCTTCATCTCTTTTTAGTTTTAGTAGTGCGGAATTTAATTCTATTCCTGTTTTTTCTTTTTGATTAAATATTATCGAGGTTTGGATGGCACTACTTATTCTCTCTCTCAAAGTTGGATATAGAAATACTGGAATCTTATTATTTAATTCAATTGCCATATATCCAAAATTATCATACTTTGTAAAAAGAATAAAGAATATAAGAGAATATCTTTTGCTTTCTAGAATAAAGGAAAAAGGGATGAGTTCATTCGTGAAAAATGTAGTTTTTTCTTTTTTTTCGTCGATTCTACCTCTTTCATCAAAAGCAAGTTGAACTTTTGATGTTTTTGAAATATCTGTGTTTCTTTCATTGAATAAAAACATAAAAAAAGATTTAATGTCAAAAAAAGTAGATAATTCATTGTAAAGTATGTTACTTATTTCATCAAGATTGAATTCATAATCAAGATGACATATTAACATTCTTAAAAGCCATATATAATTATTTAAATGTTCTATTTTTGCATTTTCTATTCTCATAATGTAAAGATCTATAAGTCTATGAGCTTCAGAAAATATTCTTTCAAGAGTTAAAAAATTTTCGTCGAAGGAGGATATATTTGTTATCAATAAATAAAGTTCATCAAGAATCTCATTCCATTTTTGAAGATAATCATAATCACTTACCATTTTGGAAAAAATATCATTTAATACAAGGATAAAAACACCTTTAGTCTTTTTCTTTTCAAGATCAATAATAAGAGAATCAATGAGACCTTTCAGATGAATTGAGTATTCTTTAAAGTTGGTTTTGTTTGAGCCAAACTTCTTGTTTAGATGGCTGATAATTTCTTCTTTTTCGTTTATAAGTGTTGTAATAAGTTCTTTTTTATTTTTTAATTCGAGAATTTTATCCTTTGTTAAATAGTTTCTTAAAAAGCAGCCACAAGATTCTCTTAAAACAAGATTGGTTGGTAAATATAATTTTTCAGGGACATTTTTACCTTCTAGTATTTCTATAAGTATTTCAACTGACTTCTTACCCTGTTCGTATAACGGCTGTTTAACAGTTGTAAGCGGAATAGAGAATAAAGAGGCCTGAATATAATCATCGAACCCAGTAAGAGCATAATCATTTGGAGCTAATAATCCTCTTTTTTTCAAGCCATCATAGACCCCCATTGCCATTCCATCATTTGCACAGGCTATAGCGTCAAAATTTACTTTTCTTTCATCTATCAGTAAATTTACGGCTCTGACACCCGAATCATAAGTGAAGTTTCCTTCTATTATTAATTCAGGTTTATAGCTAATATTGTGGGCTTTTAGTGAATCCATATATCCTTTAAGACGCTCTGTAACTTCTGAATTGGTTAATGGCCCAGAAACAAAAGCAATATTTTCATACCCATGAAAATCAATGAGATGATCTATAACCTCTTTCATTGCGTTTCTATTATCAATTAATATTGAAAAGCACCCATTCAGTTCGATTGATATACTAACTTTTGGAATATTTCTATAATCATAAATATATTGATAAAGTCGATCGGTTGAGACATATCCACCTATACTACCAGAACAAACTATCAACCCATCCAGTACATTTGTTTTAGCAAGTTCATATGTTAGATTGTTACCTTCATCTCCTTCAAAAAAATTTCCAATAGTTCCACCTACAAAAAATAAAATATTTACATTTTTTTCGATAGCTGCGTCGTTAATTCCTTTACATATGAACTGTTGATATTCACCTTCTATTTGATTGATTAAAACACCAAAAGTAAATCTTGATTGCTGAAATTTATTTTTCAAAATCCTCTCCAAAAATTTTTTAATTTTAATTCTAACAAGAAGATTGAAATAAATCAATCAAAAATTTGTTTAGTATTATAAATTTATATACATTTTTTCCAAGATTTGAATAATGGGTTGTCTTACAAGTTAATTATATATAATAATTAGAGATAGAACGCCTGCATCCAATTTTTCAAAAATTTTACTAAAATGTGCTTAAAAATAATTTTTCATAATCAGACATATGAATTGAACAAATATAAGGTTATTCTCACCTGAAGAATAGTAGAGAATAGTTATACAATTCAGTAAAATTTCATAATCTCTTTTTTACTATTTCTCCACACAGTTTTATCACAGTTATTATATCTGGAGATTTATTAGTGCCACAAAGTTTGATCCTTAAAACTCTTACAAGGTCTCCAAATTTTATATTAAATTCTGTAGCGATATTTCTTAAAATATTTTCAATCTCCATTCCTGGAATCTGATTAATATCTATTTGGATTAAATAATCCTTTACTTTTTCATAGGCTAAAGACATATTTTTTTCTGAAAAGAGATAATTTAATTCTTCAAGAACACTTTTTTCAATTTTTATTTCCTCAAGTGCAAAAATCAAAAGTTCATCATATAGACTCTTCAAAGTTGAGTGCCTATCTTTTATACTTTCAATAGCAAAGTTAAGCCATTTTTCATCTATCATTTTTCCAGCAAGATTAAGGTTTGTAGCTTCTAAAAATTCTTTAAAATGTTTAATAAGAGTATCAATTTTCATCATTTTAATATGCTTGGTATTGAAAAAAATAATTTTATCTTCATCATATATAGCATTTGAACGATTGAGCCCTTTTATATCGAACTTTTCAATCAAATCCTTGATAGTGAAAATCTCCTGGTTTTCATATCCCCAACCTAGTCTTGCTACAGCATTAATTAATGCCTCAGGTAGAATTCCAGTCTTTCTGTAATACTCAACATCGATAGAGCCAAGCCTTTTTGAAAGTGGCTTTTTATCTTTACCGAGCACAAGTGGGAGGTGGGCAAATTCCGGAGCTTTAAAATTTAATGCTTCATAGACAAGAAGTTGCTTGAAGGTATTTGTAATATGATCTTCACCCCTTATGATATGGGTTATACCCATTTCACCATCATCTACAACAACAGCAAAATTATATGTCGGAGAGCCATCCTGTTTAAGGATAACAAAATCATCAAGTTCTTTTGTATCGAGAGAAATCTTCTTTTTTACCAGATCGTTAAAACTTAAAATTTTTTCACTAATTTTAAGCCTAATTACATAAGGTTTATCAGGTTTTAAAGTGTTGTTTCTACAATAACCATCATATCTGTAGACTTCTTCATTATCAGAAAGATTTTGCCTTTTTAAAATATCATCTCTTGAGCAAGTACAATAATAAGCCTTGCCTTCCAAGACAAGCTTTTCTGCATACTTTCTGTATACATCAAATCTATCACTCTGGCGATAAAATTCATCATAGTCCATACCAAGCCATTTTAAATCGTTAATTATTGAATCTTCGTATTCTTTTTTTGACCTTGCAAGATCTGTGTCTTCAATTCTTAAGACAAACTTTCCGTTACAATGTTTTGCATAAAGCCAGTTGTATATCGCAGTTCTCAAACTGCCAAGATGTAGTTTACCTGTCGGAGATGGAGCAAACCTTACTTTAACCATTTTTCCCCCAACCAAAAGTATAAAATATTTTGACAAAAAAGTAAATTATTTTTTTTAGAAAGTGTATTTTTAAGTACAAATTTCTATAAAAAAACATATTTTTCGTAAAAAAACATTGATTAATTAAAAAAATAATGTTAATATATAAACAGTCGGAGGTTAGTATGAAAAAGTTAATAATTTTTCTTTTCATAATTTCCACATATCTTTATGGTTCTACTGATAAAGCTACTGTTGTTGGTTTCGTAGGTACTGCTGAACTTAAATCCGGAAAGTAGTGGCAAAAGATAAAAATAGATGACAAGATTTCTACAAACTCAATTATAAGAATAAAGAACAAAGAAGACTACTTAGAATTATTATTGCCGGATAACTCTGTATTAAAAATACTTGGTGGTATTGA
>JAOACQ010000013.1 GCA_026417755.1 Brevinematales bacterium
TTTCTGTGCCGCTGTTAAATTTTTGTTTCAGTCCTCAGAACCATTAAGTTTTTATTGTAGGCAAGTGCATTTATTCCTCTTATTATTAAGTTTATTATGTTTCAGTCCTCAGAACCATTAAGTTTTTATTGTAGGTTTTAATTCTGATATAAAAGACGAAACAATCATACGTTTCAGTCCTCAGAACCATTAAGTTTTTATTGTAGGGCTGGACTTAATGTCCATTCCTACAATAAATTAGAAAATCTGAAACCGCTAAAAATTTCGCAAAAAGATTTTTGCAATAAAAACTTAAATTTTTGCGAACTTTATTCCGAAAAATTATCTAGTTCTATGGACTGAAATCATGAAAAGCGCGATGCGGCCCTCCCTCTGCTAAGCATGGAGGGTTATTTTTATAATCTATCATTACAAAAATTTACCCATTCGCATTGAACACATTGGTTGGCTGTTGCAGGTGTATCAGGATGAATCCTTCTTTCAATATTATTCTTTATTTCTTCTGCTATCCTTATAACTTTTGTTCTATGTTCTTCATTTGCTTCTATTCTGTGAACCTTGTTTTCATCTCTATAGGCTATAAAACCAATCTGAAATTTAAGGCCGGTTTCTTCTTCAAGACATAAACCATAAGCTACAAGTTGTAAGATATGACTTTTTTCAGGTTTATGCCCATGAGTTTTGAACTCTACCGGATATATAAATTCTCCATCATTCAATACCATATCTATTTCTCCAATAAGCCCATATTTTTTTGAAAAAACTTTTACGTAAAATTTTTTATCAGCTTTTTCAAGACCAAATTTTGAAAGAGATCTTCTTAAGAAAAGGCTTGCTGACTCTTTATGAATTTCTCCACCTTGTCTCACCCAAACTGGCTTATCAGGATTTCCAAAACCAAGCAAAATAAAATATGGTATCCTGGGACAAAAAAGATGCTGACGGATAAGACTTATAGGTATTTCAAACAACAAGATATGGCTCCTTATATTTTTTAAACATCTCTTCGTGCCCGATCTGAAAATAAAGATCTTTTTCGGATAATCTAGTATTTACAATAAATGCACAATCTCCTTTTTCGTCCACATATTTTTTTAATAATCTTTGAGCCGCTCTTATCTCTGCCGGTAGAACATAACCCCACATAACAGATTTCTGTATAGAAACAAAACCAAGTTCCTTCAATTCTTTACGAAGTTTTTCTCTCTTTTTGTTTGATTCAATATCATAACATATCAAAACTTCTTTTTCCATTTCCATAATCACCACCTGAATAGATAAGACTTATATTTTTTAACACCAAGAAATGTTCCTGAAAGCCTGTATATCTGTCTTTGAATAATATTTTCAAGTTTTACCCTTTTACCATGATAAGGATATTTTTTCCCAAGAGTTTTATGTATCTCTTTGATAATTAACTCCTTACAATCTTTATCAAGTTCAGTTTTCTTTTCAAAAAAATTTCTGAATTTTATTATTACCCTATCAACAACCCACGCCCGATATTCCTCCATAATATCTAACACAAGAGCCGGTTTACCAGGTCTGAATGTGTGAAGGATACCTTCATAAATTTCAAGTCCAGAATTAACAAGGCAATGCCACACAATAGATAAAAGTATAGAATATCCAAAGTTTAAAGCCTGGTTGGAAATAGTCTTAGCTCCTCTGCCTTCTCTTTGACTGAAATCACTTGATAAAAGATTTGTTTCTCTTAATGTCCTCCAGTAACTATCTGCCGCTTTACCCTCTATGCCAAGAATTATATCTCTCCAGTTATCTCTATCAAGTTCTATATTTTTAAGAATATTTATAATCTTTTCAATTTCAGTTAAATAAATATTTATTAACTTTTTCTTATAGTTTTCATCGACTCTATTAATATATTTTGAAAAATATTTTATCACACTTTCCTGGTTATGAATTTTACCAATTATAAATTCTCTTGCCACTTCTCTTGATTCTTTTGATTCAATAAATTTAAATTGTGCTTTTCTCACAAGACTTATTGAATGATTATTCAGTGGAGAAACTCCCGCTACCTGAATCCCCTTAAAATCAAGGAAAAACAACTTAATCCCCCTCTCTGCACATTGAAGTATTAAATCTGAAGATAGACTTACACCATTACGACATACTGTTATAGTCTTAATTTTTGACAATGGGTACTCAAGCTTTTTCTCCCCATTCTGCCATACAGCAAGCATTCCATGGTCAAGTCTCAAAGCCTCAGCATAATCAGTTATGAGAATATGCTTCATAATGTTACCCCCTATTTTATTTTTTTACCTCCAAATATCTTCTTTGAGCCTCCTCTGGCATAAAACCGTTGGCTTCGTATTCCAAAGTTATATGTTCGGAAGTCGCTTCAAACACTATCATTGACCCCTGTTTTATGTTATTTTTTTCACTTGATCTTGGACCAACTAGAATTTTTCTTATCTTGTCATCCTTTAAAAAGTCTAT
This sequence comes from Brevinematales bacterium, assembly GCA_026417755.1. Lineage (GTDB taxonomy): Bacteria > Spirochaetota > Brevinematia > Brevinematales > JAOACQ01 > JAOACQ01. The sequence goes on from JAOACQ010000013.1 coordinate 2,467, forward strand.
CTTATCAAGATCAAATTTTAATTTAAGAGGGAGAATTTTATAGAATTCATCTTGTTTATCTTGCGAGATAGAAAAACTTGTAATATTATTAAATAAACTTTTTTTAAACTGTTCAGTCAATAATTCAATTCTGTAATAAGATCTACTTTTTGTTCCCGGACAAACCCATAATCTATTTATAAACTTTTTCTCATCATCTTCTAAAGTAATTTCCCGCCAATCATCCATTAAGACAGAATTTTTGGGGGACTCTTTATAAAGCGCCCCAACAGGAACAATATTTCTATCATTGTATAAAACAGGATGTAAAATCGCTGAATTTTTGTCAATCTTTCCATCCCTTACTTCAAAGCCTATTGTAGCTCTATCCTTTATTTCTACAAGCTGGTAAATGGTTCCATCAGGTGTTTTTCTTTTTATTCTGAATCCTCCGCTTGGGTTTTTTATAATGTCAACTGAAAATACCTTTCTTGCTTTAACCCTTGGGTCTGATTCATTTTTCCTACCATATAAATTTTTTAAAAACTTATTTATACTTTTAAAATCTTCTTCTTTATTTTTCACGTCGTTACCAAGTTTATTTTTTATCTCATCACTATCAACTATCTTTTCCAAAAAGGTTCTGGCTGGAAATGTCAATGAACCCTCTATTTTAATGTCTTCATTTTCAATTTTCAAAGGAGAAATGTTAATTTCTATATTAAAATTTTCCTTACTTAATATTTTCTCCTTCGTCTTATATTTTTTACCATTTGAATCGATAAGTAGCGACATAATCTCTATCTTTTGGGTAGTATATCTTAATCCTTCAAGGAGATGAAATGTTACCTTTTCCATATCATCTGAAGGTTGTTTGGCAACTTTCTCAAAGAACTCAAAGGCTGCAATCTTATCCACAAAAAATCTTAAAAATTTATTCTTGGAAATATTTTTCCAATCTTCAAAACTTTTTTCAAATGCTTTAACTATTTTCTTGTTATCATTTCGATATCTTAAGTAGGGCTTAAGTAAATCAAATATAGTTTCCTTTTCATTAAGAATCTCAACACAATTTTTAGTATCAAAGCCGAAATAAAGTTTTTCTTTAAAAAGTATTACCGGTACAAATTTTTCACCATATATCCCATCTTTAAAAACACTCGTCGAATAGAAATCTCCTTTTTTAATCTTATGAATCTGGCTTCTTGCTTTAGCCTCAATTATCTTTATACCAGGAGGCAAACATCTCTTAAAATCACTTTCTTCAGTATTGAAAAACAATGCTATCGAAGCATCTACAGTATGACTGTATAAACTTTGATTCTCTCTATTTTTGCTTAAAGCTGGATCTTCTTTGCTTATATCATTTCTGAATTTTTGTATCAAGCTACTATCAACCCTTGAAATAGTTGCTTTTAAGTTTGGATATTTTTCTCTCAGTCTCTTTATAATTAATTTTAAGAGATAAGCCTGTGTCCCATTCACTTTGGCAGAGAGTGAATTGTTTAAATATGGGATAAGTTTATCTCTGAATTCTGGAGTGAAAAGAGCAACTTTTAAATCTCTCTGGGTATCTTTATCAAGTCTTAAAAATACAATCTTATCTTTTCGTTCGCCGTTAAGAATGCCTAACTTTTCTAAAGTATTGTTAATAGTATTTTTTATTGTTTCTCTATCGGTTATACCATCATATAGTTCGGAAAGAAATGAATCAGAAAGATTCTCAAAATCCCAGAGACCATCCGGTCTGTTCGCTTTCGATTCTCTATTCCCACGAGTTGAGGAATATATAAGGTTCATTTCATCGTTAAATATAGCACCATAAACTCTTTTGGTCCAGCTTCTTGGTAAGATATGGTCAATATCTCCATTGTCTCCTATTTTTTCGCCGGTGTATGGACAATATGTGTTAAAACTTTTTATTCTTTCAAGTTTATTATTAAAAATACTGTCATATTCAGATTTATCCTTATCCGAAGTTTTACCCTTTAAACTGCTCAGTTCCTCCTCAAACAAGAATTCATTCTGCTCTGCTATTAATGATATGTTTATTTCTTCATCATTGTTTACTTTTAAAGAGCCAATCTTTTTAATAATCAATCCGGAAATGACATCTGCCTGTTTTGATATCAACCTTGCGACAACACCATCAAAAGGTCTGACACTATCTGCAAAAAGTCTTGTAAAGGTAGCCCCTTCTTCATTCATAACACTTGAACGAAGGGCATTTTCTTCATGACAGATTTCACAAATTTTTGAAAAACCATGCCTATCACCTTCAAGTACATTATATATCTGGGCAAAGCTCCAGATATCGGCATATCTACTGGAATTATTTTTACCCAGATAGTTACCTATTTCTTTTGCTCCCTTCTCTACAAGTTCATAAATTTTAAATAAATATTCTTGTTTTTTATCCAGTTCTCTTTCATTATTATTATAGTATAATACTGTTTCAAGACTTGCCCTTAAAGTGTTACCCTCTTTCTTCAAAATTTCACTACACTCAGAAGCAATGCCGATTAAAGTTTTTCTTTCTATTCTTGTATTTTTCAAAAAATTATAAAAATCTTCTGTTTCTTTTGGAGACATTCTGACATCAAGAATATCACCGATTATAATATGTGATAGATTTATCTTATGTTTTGTGTGGAGGTTACATTTTTTTAATATTGAATTTTTTTCATCCCACAGTCCTTTTTTGGCATTTTCCTGTTCAGCATAATAGGTTTTAGCAATCCCCTTTAAAATTTCGATCTCATTTTCACAAATGACTTTTTTAAGATTATTGATGGCATCTTTATATTCATCTGAGTCTACTTTTTTTGATAGAGCAATCAACCTGAATTTATAAGGATCTTTATCCCTTACTCTATCAAAAAATCTTTGTAGTGTTCTTGCAAGCAAATCATCTTTTGAAATCTTAGGTTTTAGTTTTAAATGACATTTCTTATACAAATCGTGGTAAAAAATTTTGTGTTTCTCTATTGAATCCCACTTATTTTCCAACAATCCTTCTTTTATTTTGGAATCTTTCTCTTCTTCAAGAAGTTTATTCAGAATAGCCTTCCAACCCTTAAATTTTTCATTAAGTTTCTCAGGATCAAGATAAAGTGTCTGACAGAGAGGAATATTTCTATTGTTCATATCTTCATAGGGTGGAATTGTTTCAATCGGGTCAAGTTCAAACCAAAATTCAAGTATACCTTTATTTGGGTCTGTCAAAAGAGATATTAATCTTTTTCTTCGCTTTTTTAATTCATTGTTTCCAGATGTGTGCCAGCTTCTTACTTCACGAAGAAAAATTTTCTTAAGTCTTTTATCATCCCAGTATCCACCATCTTTCATTTTCTTATCATTAAAATACTTTCTTAAAACTCTTAATGGAAAGTTGCTTATGTGGGCAACTATTTTAAAAAATTTTTTTTCATCAATCTTCGAGCCCCTGAAAATCTCATCGAGTGGATTAGAATTATAAATTACTGTCTTTATTTCCTCAAAATACTTTTTTCTATGTTTAGCTCCACCACTCATCTCATCATAAAATTGAGAGATTGTGCCAATAAACTTATTATAAAATCTTTCCAACTCTTTTGAATATTTTAGATTTTTATCTTTACAATATCCTTCAAGTGTTTGTTCATTACTATTTTTATTCTTTCCGGAAACAAATTTTGAGTTTGGATTATCCAAAATACTTTTAAACCACTCAGGATTACTATAATTTTTCTCTATTTGCTCTGTTAATTTTTCATCCTTATTCAGTTGATCCGGGAAAAGTTTAACAATAAAATCTATAAAGTCCTCATTATTCAATGTTTCAACATCAAGATCCTCAACTATATAACTGAATCCGCGTCTGTTCAACAAACCAAATATAAATTCTTTTTGTTTTATACATTTTTTTGAAAAATTCCATCCAAACTCCTTTTCGAGAATAAGTCTTAATAGTCTTTTTGCTAACTTTCTCCTTTTATATCGCCTTCTTTGATGTCTTTTTGTTCTTCTGTCGAGTTGAGAAGTCTTAAATTCATTTTCATTAATTGATACAACATTTCCTTCCAAATTCTGAAGTTGCCCATTAGAATCCACCTCTGCCAGAACAAGCCCAGTGTTCTTAGCTCCTTGATCGATAGAAACAAAGATTTTCATAATTAACCTCCCCCAT
>JAOACQ010000102.1 GCA_026417755.1 Brevinematales bacterium
AGATTATTTACTACAGAAGAGTTGTAAAATTTCTCTCCTCCCCATCCTGGATTACTCCAGAATAAACTCATACCACGAAGTTGCACTGGATTTCCACTCTTATCAACAATCTTATTACCACTAACAGATAACCTTCCATATTTTGCAACCCATGAATTTGCTGGGTAGGTTGGTTTAGTTAAGATTGAGGAACCTTTTTCTCCTGAAACATCCGCTTGAGGAGAAAAAGAACAGGAATAGGTTATCATTAACAAAAAGATTTGAAAAATAAATAATCTTTTCAAAAATTCTTTCATAAACACCTCCTTTCAATGTTGTATAGATATTACTTGAAATAAAGAAAAAAAGGAATAAACTTTTGGTTAGTATTTTATCCTACTTATGGTTGGTTTTAATACTACTTTTAGTAGGATAAGCTACCTTATTAATTTCGCCCCTCTTGTGATAGGAATATATAAACTAAAAGATGTCCCTCTATCTTTATGACTTTCTACTTTTATATCTCCACCATGCTCTTTAATTACTTTATAAACTATTGTTAATCCAAGACCTGTTCCATAATCTTTTGTTGTAAAATATGGCTCAAATATTCTCTGTAACTTGTCCTGATCTATACCTATTCCATTATCTATAATTGAAATACAGATGGAATCAGTATTTTTATCATAGAAAGTTTTGATATGAATTTTTTTTTCTTCATTTTTCATTTGAAGAGCTTCTATAGCATTTTTTATTATATTTAAGATAGCTTGTTTTAAATAATCTTTATCCACAAAAATATCTGGTATTTTTTCATATTCTTTTGTTAATGTTATTGAATTTTCGTTAAATTCTGGTTTTAAAAGTTCTAGAATTTCATCAATTATAGAATTTATACTTTCTAAAGATAGTTTGAGCTCTCTTTTTCTACTTGTTATAAGGAAATCATTGACAATCTTTCCAAGTCTTTTCTGTTCTTCGTCAATGGTTTTAATATACTCCATAATCTCATCAGGAACTTTAAGACCATTTTTTATTCTTTTAAGAATTATTTGAGTATGAAGATCTATTGCAGTAAGTGGATTTTTGATTTCATGTGCAACACCTGCAGCAAGAGTATTCAAAGCAGATATTGACTCTATATTTTTGAGTTGTAATTCTATTTTTTTTGTTTCTGTCAAATCTTTTATCTTGATTATAAAATATATATCCTCTAAAAAAAATTTTTCAATTTCATAAAATCTATCTTCCTTTCCATGCTCTATCAATTCAGTTTTTTCATAGCCTTCCTTATTTTTGATAATGCTTAAAAAATCATAAAGCGTTTTATTTCCAAAAAATCTATATGCTTCTTCAAAAGAAATCGGTAATTTGATATTAGGTGAAATCATTAATAACTTTGCTCTTTGATTCATATAAAAAATTTTTTCACTATCCATAACAATAAAAGCATCATCAAGAATATCGAGAATTTTTTTGAAAATAGTTCTTTCTGTTTCAAATGTTTCAAGAATATTTTTAATATTATCCGCATCAAGTTTGGTAATATTTTCAAGAAACTTATAAAAAAACTTGTTTTCCAATTTTTTCTCCTTATGTTTCTTGATATTTTTTTCCGATAAATAATATAATATGTAGTTTAAGAAATGTAAAAATATTTGAGAGTAATTTATGCCATTAAAACAAATACCAAAAGAAAAAAAAGAAGCCTACAATGCCATAGTCAAGGACTTAAAAGAACAGGTTGATTCTATACAAAAAAAAGCTCAAAAAATAGAAAGAGAAGGTATAAGAAGTAAAGACCTAACCTCGAATTATAAAAAGATTGCGGCAGCCATTTTATATCTCGATACAGTCCCTTTATATTGCAAAATGAATGAATACAGTGTTCAGATTATGGATATTAAAAATGATCTTTATTTGTCAACATCACGAAAGAATATTTATCAAGCATTAAAATTATTTGAAATGATTTTTGGGACTGTAGTTGATAGTTCTCTCACTGAAAATGAAGAGATAATAAAACAATTTTCCCTCCTTACCCCTAAAAGAATTCTTCATATATTAAAAAAGTTTGAATACTCCATAGCTCTTGTGGAATATGCAGAAGGAGATGCCTCAAAATGGAAATGGACATTTGTTGAACTTTATGGTAAACTTGCAGTATTGGGTAAAAATATTATAAATTTTAAAGAATATGTAAATAAAATGTTTGACCCAACATATCAATACTATCAGGAGATAAATGAAATCATTATGTTTGAAAAGAAGATTTTAGATTTTGCCGCACAAAAGTATAGAACAAAATATGAATTAAGTACCAGAGATATAGCTGATATGAACAAAGGAATCGACCTTTTAAATTTGCTGGTAAGAATAAATATCATACTCAATGAGCAGGAAATAGCTCAGGACAACAAAAAAACAATAGAAAAATGGAAAGAAAAACTCGAAATGGATATAAAGAAGAAAGAAGAAGAATTGAAAAAAGCAAAGCAAGCAAATCTACCCAAGAAAAAATAGCTTTACCTTTTTATCCTTTTCTTTAAGTCGTTGAGTTCCTTGATTGTTTTTTCTTCCTCAAGAGGTATTCTCTTGTCTACAGGAAAAGCAAGAGCATTTTCTATAACTTTTTCAGCTTCATTAATTCTACCATCATCTATCAAAATTTCCGCATAAAATTTATGATTAAGTCTATAGCGAGGCCCATATTTAAGAGCCTGATGAATATCGATATATGCCTTCTTTCTATCACCAACACTTATTGGCCAGGGTGGAGCGACACTATAAACCCTCGAGCGAACAGCCAATGCAAGTCCCCACAAAAAATCCGACTGTATCTCTATGGTTTTGGTCATCTCATCAAGAACATCGTCGGCATAAAAAAGGCTTGAAAGAATCCCATTTGCCTCACTCCATTTGGCATATGCTATACCAAGCCAGTAATGCCCGTCAGGCCCTTTTGGGTTAAGTTCTACAGCCCTTTTGCCAAAATTCATAGCCGTCTCAAACACCTTCTTTTTTGTTTCATTATCATTAACATAATAGTCCCCATAAAAATAAGTCATTGCTGAAAGTTGCCAGTTCAAATCATAAGAATTTGAATTTGTCTTATAATCATTTGAAAGTATCATAAGAAGTTTGATAATTCCCTCTTTTGTATTTCTCAACGCTGCAAGTTCATTAGTTATAAAATCCATAGTTGTAGAAGAAAATAAAAAATTATAGAAAAATATAAAAAGAAAACAAAGCCTTTTCATAGTTTACCCTCTTTTTCTAAAAATTCTTTCCCAATTTCAAAGAGTTTCTCCTTCTTATTAAGTTCAGGATTATCAAGAACCTTTTCAAGCATATATTCAAGCATTTCTCCTATTGTTCTCGAAGGTGGAATATTAAATCTCTCCATTATCTCATAACCATTAATATCAAGATCTGTCACCTTTAGAGCATTGTCTTCTGCCACAATTTTATTTATTCTTCTTCTGAATTTCTCAAGAATTTCGGCATCCTTATCTTTCATACCACTACCAAGCCTATCACCTTTTCTTAGTTCAAAAAGATCTTTTAAAAAATTCTCATCCCCATCAAATTTTCTCAAAAATCTTCTTACAGCACCATCCGTCCATTCTTCGGTATAATAAAACATATGGAGCCTGACCAGCTTTTTAACATAATGAATATCTGCATTGCTAAACTTAAGTCTTTTCATTATCTTTTCTGTTATTCTTTCTCCAATCACTTCATGGTTATAGAACACATTGCCTATACCATTCTTAATTGCATAACTTTTGGCTCTTGCCTTTCCAATATCATGCAAAAGTGCTGCCAACCTAACAAGAGGTCTTTCTTTAGTTACCGCATCACACGAATAAAGATTATGATAGTATATATCATATTTATGAAATTCATTCTGCTCTATCTTAAAACCCTCGAGAAGTTCTGGCATAAATAGTTCAAGTATGCCACTTTCCCTCATTAATTCTATACCTATCGATGGTTTTTCTGAGGTTTTAAGCAACTTCATAAACTCTTCTCTCACTCTTTCCATCGATACTTTTTTTGTTACTTCAAGGGTTTTGGGTATTGCTTCAAACGTTTCTTTTTCAATCTCAAAATCAAGTTGGGCAGCAATCCTACAAGCTCTTATTGGCCTTAATCCATCTTCACTGAATCTTTCAACTGGATTTCCAACTGTCTTTATTATTTTTCGTTTGAGGTCTTTAATTCCCTCAAACGGATCAACAATAAATTTTTCAATTGGCTGGTAAGCTATTGAATTAATAGTAAAGTCTCTCCTTGACAAATCTTCTATGAGAGATTTTGAAAAATTAACTTTTTTGGGATGTCTTCCATCTTCATAAATATCTTCTGTTCTGTAAGTAGTAATTTCATAAGCCACATTTCCATTTTCTTTATGAAAAACAACAGAAACAGTTCCATGGGCTATGCCTGTTGGAACTGTGAAAACTTTTTTATTTTTCTTAAATAATTTGATTACTTCTTCTGGTGTTGCATTTGTAGTAAAATCAAAATCCCAATTTATATTTTTATCACCATAAAGTATTAAATTCCTAACAGCCCCACCCACAAGATATATTTCATAGTTATTTTTAATAAATTGTTCAACTATGTAAACTATATCTTCCGGAATACCTGAAGGAAAAAGATCTATCTCTTTTTTAAACTCTTTCATTTTATTCCTTCGCTTTAAAAAAATTTAAAACCTATTCTGATCTATAAATAAGTTTAGGAATGATATTTTAATTTTTTTTTCTTAATTTTGCAAGATATATCAAAATATATACTTAAATAAAAACTTATTAGTAACTAAAAGTAAAGTAACATTTTGTCCTAAAAGATATTTTATTAGTTACCAAATAAAAAATTAATGTTATTTAAAAAACATTAAAATATTGACAAAAAAATAAATAATATTTATTATATACTAAAATTAAATCAGGAGGATTTTGATGAAAAAAATATTTATTCCTCTATCAATGATGTTACTTTTTGTGTTTCTTTCTTCTTGTGGAGAAGCTACTCCAGTAAAAGAAATAGAAGACGCAAAATCTGCAATAGAAAGGGCAAAATCAGTAGAAGCCCCTTCTTATGCAGCAGATCCGTACAATGAAGCCGAATCAAGCCTTAAAGCAGCCAATGAATTTGTAGAGAAGAAGAAGAACAAAGAAGCCAAGGATAAGGCAATCGCATCAAAAGGCAAAGCCGAACTGGCTTACAACACAGCTATAACCAACAGGGCAATGATTTTCTACAATGCTTGTTCGAGTTTACTTAATGAAGCTGAAAAATACTTCGGTCAAAAGTTAGAACCGGAAAATTATACTCAATACAAAAATGATTTTCAGACAATGACAGCAGAACTTGAATCAAAGAGTTATGATAAGGTTTATGAATCCGGTAAGGTATTAAAGCCAAAACTTGAAAGTTTTGTTGCAAGATTAAAAGAACTATATAACGATATTTCATTAAGCATTACTATGACAGAAGAAAGGATCGAAAATCTCAAGGCAGAAAACAATGCAGAAGCCAACAATTTCTTATCTCAAGCTGAAGGAAAAATCAAAGAAGCAAAGGACGCTCTTGCAAATGGAGATTATGAAATTGCAAGGCAGAAAGTCAAAGAAGCAGAAGCTCTATGTGATAAAGCCGACGATATTATAAATCCAAAACCAGTATCAGAAAAATCAAAGACTGAAAAAGGTACAACTCCAAGAAAGGGAGAAACCATTAAGAAAGAAGTTAGTGGTGATGAAGCTATGGAAGCTATAAAGAGAGCAAAAGAAAAACAGGAAGAATTAAAGAAGAGAAAGAAAATAATTTACTACACACCAGAGAAGAAGTATTTTACATATGACAAACCAAAACTTATGACCTACACAGAACAGGTAGAGATAAAAGAAGAGGTTGTAGAAGCAAAAGAAGAAGTTAAAGAAGAAGTTGCTAATGAGCAAACAACAGAAAATTCGATTTCGGAAAATACAGCCATAGGGGAAGAAAATACAGTTGTTGCTAATGAAGAACCAAAAGAAGAAGTGGCCGGCGAAGAGTCAACAAATACAGAAGAAGAGATGGCTGTAGAAGAAGAAACTAATCTATCTGTTGGTGATGAAACTGCTTCTTTACAAGAAGAAATAAGAGTAAAAGATGAAGATATAACTGAAGAAATGATTAACAAATATATTTCTATTGCAGAAGAACTCTATCAGAAGGGTGAATACAACAAATCACTCCTCTATGCTAATGAAGCTGTAAGAATGGCTGACTACCTCCTTGAAAAGGATTATTCAAAATTCTACAGGGTAAAGAGAGGAGATTGCCTCTGGAATATTGCAAAATTCTTCTATAAGAGACCACTACTATGGCCAATTATCTACAAAGCAAACAAGAATAAAATCAAACATCCAGACCTTATTTATCCTAATCAGGTTTTTGAGATTCCACCAAAACCAAAGGATGTTAATATTCGACAGTTGTACAAAGAAATAAATTACAAACCTCTTGTCAGATAAAAAAAGGGCTGCTTAAGCAGCCCTTTTTTATTTATATAACAAGAGTCTCTTCTCTATCCTTAAAAATAAAAATCAATTTATTAACTCCATTATATCCTTTATGTATATATTCATATGCTGGTTTACCATTCTTAACAATTAGTTTTATCAAGTTAAATACTCCCTTCTCATAGTCAAAGGTTAAGCCATCATCCTCATAATAAATGAACTCAGCATTTTCAGAATAGACATTAACGTATAGAGTCTCTTTTTTCTTTTCATCTACATAATTTTCTACTTCACCCATTGGAATAATATTTCTTACAAATAATGGAATTTTTTCTATAGGAGCTTTTGCTTCAATATATTTACCACCATCAATCTGCTCCCCACTCCAGAAATCAACCCATTTTCCTCTCGGTAGATAAACACCTCTTCTATCAATTCCCATTCTATATATTGGAGCAACCAGAATATTAGGACCAAACATAAATTGATCTTCAATAGTATGGGTATTTTTATCTTCAAAAAATTCAAGAAACATACTTCTTATTATAGGTATTCCTCTTTCTTTGGCTTCATAAAAACACGAGTAAATATATGGTAAAAGTTTATATCTTAATTTTATATAGTCAACTATGATATTTTCATATTTTTCTCCAAACGACCATGGCTCCTGTCTCTTTGTATTTAAGGCTGAATGAACCCTCATAAATGGATAGAAAACACCAAGTTCAATCCATCTTACAAACAATTCTCCTGATCTTAAACTTTTCCAGAAACCACCTATATCTTCTCCAACAAAAGGGACTCCAGAGTTAGATAGGTTTTGAATTGATATAATTGACATTTCAAGATGCTTCCATGTACTCTGGTTATCTCCACCCCATACAGCAGAATACTTTTGAATCCCAGAAAATCCAGACCTTGTAAGTATAAAAGGCCTTTTATCTTGATTAAGTCTCTTTAACCCTTCGTATGTTGCTTTGCACATTAGATAACCATAAATATTATGAAATAATAAATGAGTGCCTTTCTTGTGAATCGTATCATCAGGCAATGTCTTCGTAAGAATTTTCTTAATTTTATCTGTAAAAGAAGTTGTTTTATCAATTGCCGGTGGATAATTAAACCCTAAAAATTTAAAAATTAAATTCATAAGATTATAATCTGTTTTGTTCATAATAGCAGGTTCATTCATATCATTCCATATCCCACTTACGCCATTGTCAATAAGAAATTTATGATTTTTACCCCACCATTCTCTTACATTTTCATCAGTAAAATCTGGGAAAGCACATTTACCAGGCCAGACATATCCGGTTGCAAGCTCATTTTCTCTCTTGCAAAAATAATTATTTTCACTTCCCTCATCGAATATTTTATATCCCTTTTCTATTTTAACTCCCGGATCTATTATGGTGACTATCTTAAAACCTAATTTTTTTAAATCTTCTGCCATCTTTTGAAAATTTTTAAATTTTTTGTTATTTATTGTAAAAACCTTATAGTTATCCATATAATCAATATCAAGATAAATTACATCACAGGGGATTTTTCTTTTTCTGAAACTTTTGGCTATTCTTTTTACTTCCTTTTCACTCTTATAACTCCATCTTGACTGCTGGTAGCCAAGTGCCCAAATTGGCGGTAAATAAGCTCTTCCGACAAGTTTTGTAAATTCCTCCAAAACAATAGAAGGATTTTCTCCATAAATAAAATAATAATCAAGTTCACCATCTAAAGCCTCAAAAGAAAAAAACTCATTACCACGAAAATCAAAATAACTTCTCGAATAATTATCAAAATAGATTCCATAACAATAAGTTTCACTTAATGCTATAAAGAAAGGATGACACTGATAGAGTGGATCAGTTTCAAAAAAATGATTTGGATCATCCGTATTCCAGTTTATTAAAAACTCTCCCTTTTTGTTTAATTTTCCCCTTCTCATCCCAAAACCATAGAATCCTTGAATATCTAAGATCTTCTTAATACTAGATATCTTTTTACCATCTTTCAAGTATCCTTTTTTTTCAACATCAGAAAGAATAAGCCCATCTTCATTAAAAATCTCTATTCCTTCTTCAGAAATATATACCTTTAAAAGATCAGTAGTAAAAAACAGCTTGTCTTTATCCTTTTTAAAATCGGCTGGTTTACCATTAACATTCTCATCAATTATAAAAGACTCACTTTTAAACTCTCCATTTTTTGAAAAGTGAAATCTCACTACTCTTTCAGAAAAAACTTCGCACTTCAATTTCTCATCTTTAAAATTAATTTCCATTTTATTTACCTTATGAAGATTTTAAGGAATTAAACTAAAAAAATCAAATTTGAATATATCTAAGGTTAAATGAGTTTTTATAATACATTTCTAATAGATATCTGTAACAATTTATCTTCTATTTTTATTTTTCCATATATTTGTTTTTCTATAATCTCTTTTATAATAGCCAATTCTTCTAACGCTAACTTATTATTATAATAAATGAATAATACTTCATCACTCCTCTGGAAAAGATCAATATTAATAGACTCTTCTTTCAATATGTTCTCCTTAATAATCTCACTTATAACAAAACAGAAAGGAATTGCAATATCAATATTTAAAAAAATTGGTTCAAGGTTTAAATTAATCTTAAAACTCTTATTTTCAAAATATGTGCTTTTGCATACTCTAATATATTTGTTAATAAATTTATCAATATTTAAAAAAGAATAATCCTCGGTTTGTTCTATTAAACCATGTATTAACCCCATTATCCCAATCTTTTCTTTTATATCTTGTGCAAAATCTGTTATAATAGGATTATTAATTTTCATCATTTTAATCCCGATTAAACTAGAAATTATATTCATATTGTTTCTTGTTCTGTGTTTTAATTCTTTCAAGAATTTTTCTTTCTGTATTAAAATTTTGTTTAATTCTTCATCCTTATTTTTAAGTTCCGCAATTATTCTTTCAAGTTCCTCGTTTTTCTTTCTTATCTCCGCTGTTTTTATGTTAAGTAAATATTTAAAAAGTAAATTACCCAATAATGAAATGATTAATAAAAAAGCAAAGAAAAGAAAATGAACAAACAAATTTCTTTTAATTTTTATTATCTCATCTTCGTTTAAATATTTGAGCACAATCCTATAATAAGAAGAATAAGGGTTGTTAATAATAATTGATAAATTTTTGTCAATTGCAATTATTAAATCTTCATTTTTATTTTTTTTGACAGCATAATGAAGTGTTGTTTTATCGAGAATCAAAGGGGTAGCAATAAGATTTTTTCTATACTTTGAATAAGCAAAAAATCTACTTACAACTATTGCATCCGCCTTTTTATTTTTGATTATATCTAAAGCCTCATAATACGAATCAATCTTTATAAGTGTAATTTTGATTGAAACTTTAGAAATAAATTTATCAAGAAATTCTTCTTGGATGGAGTTTTTTAAAACCAAAACTTTTTTATTATTTAGGTCATCAAAGTTGTTAATAGTAATATCTTCTCTTGAATATACCTGAAACCAAGAAGGAAGAACTGATATTTTGTTTAGATCAAGTTTTTTCAACCGTTCTTCTGAATATGCCACATCCGGTAGAATATCAATCTTTTCCTCTTCTAGTTTTTTTATACAATCATCCCATGTGGAATGATAATAAGTTAAATCCCATTTTTCTTTTTTTGCAATTTCTTGAATTATTTCAACAAATATACCTTTTGCTCTGCCATTTTCAAAATATATTTTCGGTGGATTATCATATACCCCCACAACAACTGTTTTGGCAAAAATAACTCCGCTAAAAAATAAAAAAAATATTTTCCACAAAATTTTCATATTAACAATATAAAGTTTAAAAAATTTTATGTCAATACTTAAAAATAAAAAAGGCTGCCACAGGCAGCCTTTTTTTTATCTATTATATAGTGGTCTTGGCTTATAATGAGTGTGTAAAAGTTTATGAGATTTCTCAGACAATGGCTTCCCAAGATAATCTTCATAAAGTTTCTTGATAAATGGGTTTTCGTGGGAACAACGATATTCCTGGTTTTTATCATCAGTGTAAATTCCACTAGCTCTCTTCATTCTTATCTCATCGGTTGCACCATAAGGCTGCCCACCACCACCGACACAACCACCTCTACACGCCATAACTTCTATAAAGTGATACGGCATTTCTTTACCTTTTGCCTTTGCTTCTTTAACCTCATCAAGAACAGAAGCAACATTAGCAAGCCCGTGAGCGACAGCTATTCTTACTTCTTTACCATTTATATTAATCTTACCTGTCTTTATACCTTCAAGTCCTCTTGTCTCTTCTATATCTACTTTCTTAAGATTCTGCCCCGTTATAAGATAATATGCAGTTCTTAATGCTGCTTCCATAACACCACCAGTTGCTCCAAAAATGACACCAGCACCAGTATAATCACCAAGAATATTGTCCGGCTCAGAATCTGGAAGGTTGAGAAAATCAATACCAGAAGCCTTTATCATTCTTGAAAATTCTCTTGTAGTAAGAACAACATCTATATCCTGATAACCACTTGCATACATATCATCAATTCTTGTTATCTCGTATTTTTTTGCCGTACAAGGCATTATAGAAACACCAAAGATTTTAGCAGGATTTATACCCTTCTTTTCCGCATAGTAAGTTTTGGATAAAACACCAACCATTTCATGAGGAGATTTTGCAGAGGAAAAGTGTGGTATCATTTCTGGATAATATTTTTCCATATAATCAACCCAACCAGGACAACACGACGTTATCAAAGGAATTTCCCCTTTCCCATGGACAAATCTCTCTACAAATTCATTACTTTCTTCCATAATAGTAAGGTCGGCACCAAAGTTGGTATCAAAAACTGCATCAAAACCAAGTCTTTTAAGCACTGTATAAATTTTGCCTGTTAAGACTGTTCCCGGTTCAAGTCCAAAAGCCTCACCTAAAGCAACTCTTACCGCTGGAGCTATCTGAACTACCTTGTGAAGTTCTGGATTTTTAAGTGCTGTCCATACCTCTGTATTATGACTATGTTCATACAGGGCACCAACCGGACAATGAGCCGTACCTGTCTCTTATACACATCT
>JAOACQ010000108.1 GCA_026417755.1 Brevinematales bacterium
GATATATATGCATATAATATTTGAAAGTCATAGGGTCTTGTTGATAATAAAACTTAATTAAAAAATAATATCTTAATCCACTACCTCCATCTGTTGTTACTTTAACCTTATAACTTCGCAACTCTTGATCTTCAAAAATTGTTATAGTCTGGTTTAATGGAATATTCATTTCCTTAGCAAACTCTTTCAATTCTTGAAGATTTTCCTGTAGACTTCCAGAATTTTGTAAAATCTCAGCCATAACAAACCATGCAAGTCCTTTTACATCCGGGATATTGGTTAGTGGCATAGTTAAAACTTCTTTTAATATACTTTTGAGCTTTAAAGATTCATCTGCCAAACTATCCGGCATATCTTTAAGTTTGAGCTTTAAATCAGGTGTATTTTCAAGTGTCTGTGAAGGATTATTCTGGTTTACAAGAGAAGAACGTCCTCCTCCACCCCCTCCACCTGATGGATTAGAGGCACAGGAAAAGATCAAGGCAAACACAAAAAGTGATAATAAAATCTTTTTCATAAGACCCTCCTTAAAATATACTAATATATTGCATTTTATATACTTCATTTTAGTGTAAAAAGTGAAATATTGCAAAGAAAAATTAAAATATTTTAAGAATAAAAAATATTTTACAGAATAATCCAAATGTGTTAAAATAAAGTATAAAATTTATTGAGATAGTTGGAGGATATAAATGTTTACAGTGTTCTTAGTACTGTTTATAATAGTAGTCATACTTCTTATACCTTTGATTCTTATGCAGAGTGGTAGTGGAGCCCAATCAGGAATGTTTGGTAGTGACTTTGCAATGGGCGTTTTTGGTGCTAAAACCAATGAAGTTTTGGTTAAGATTACAAAATGGATGGTTACGGCTTTCTTTGTCCTAGCTTTGGCTCTGGGAGTCATTAAGATGAGAGAGGATAGAATAGGAAGACCACAAGCTAATAACTTACAAAACGCCAGTGAAACTACAGAAGCTCAATCTCAATCCGAACAGTCTCAAGAGAGTTCTCTGCCAGTGCTTCCTCAAAAATAGCCTATGAAGAAAGCGGCAATAATACTTGCTGGTGGTATAGGAAAAAGATTTGGTAGTGAAATACCTAAACAATTTGCCGAATTAAATAAAAAAACTGTAATTGAGTATAGTATTGAGAAGTTTTGTGATGTAGTTGATGAAATGGTAGTTGTTTCTCATATTGATTATGTAGAAGAAATAAAAAATAGATACAATGTTAAGGTAGTTGAGGGCGGCAGGACAAGGCAACTTTCTGTAAAAAATGGACTTGATAACCTGTCTGGTAGAAATATAGATTATGTTGCAATTCATGATAGTGCAAGACCTTTAGTGAGCAAAGAGATGGTAGTTAAATTATTTGATATAGTTATTGAAAAAAAGGCGGTTATCCCTGTAATTAATTCTTCTTCAAGTTTGTGTCGTGTTAAAGATGGCGTTGTGAGTGGCTATCTCTGCCGGGAAGAAATTTTTTTCATTCAGACTCCACAGGTATTTGAATATAATCTGATTTACGAAGCTCATAAAGAAGCATATCTCAAAAATATTTTCGATTTTACTGATGATTCTCAACTTATTGACTTTATTGGTAAAAAAGTTTCTGTCATAACTGGAGAAGAAACCAATATTAAGATTACCACTAAATTTGATCTGGAAATTGCAGAAAACTTAATTCAAAAGGGATTAGTATGAATTTTAAAGAGAGAGTTGTAAATGAATTTATAGAACTTGTAAAAATAGATAGTATTTCTCTTGAGGAAAAGAAGTTATTTGATTATCTTAACGATAGAATTAAATGTGAAAAAATATTTCAGGAATACTCAGTTGAAGAATTAGGAGTGAGTTCAGGGAATCTCATAATAAAGATTCCGGCTAATACCTCAAATGCAAAATCAATATTCTTTGATGCCCACGTTGACACGGTAGAACCAGGTAGAGGAATAATTCCGATTGTAAAAAATGATGAAGGTAGAATTGTAAGTTCTGGTAATACAATTCTTGGTTCAGACGATAAAGCAGCCGTTGCTGCTATGGTTGTTGCTATAGAGGAGATTTTAAAAAACAATTTTCCGCATGGAGATATTTATTTTCTTTTCACTTCTGCTGAAGAGATAGGTCTTATTGGCATTAAACATTTTGATTTTTCTATTATAAGACCGGATTTTGGTTTTGTACTTGATTCACATGATAAAGTAGGGAGAATCGTAGTTGCTGCTCCCTATCATTATAAGTATAAAATAAATATAAAAGGTAAAGCAAGTCATGCAGGTATAGAACCTGATAAGGGTATAAATGCAATAAAAGTGGCAGCTAAAATTGTATCAAAATTACCACAGGGTAAAATTAATAAAGATACAGTTGCCAATGTTGGGACAATCGAAGGCGGAAAAGCCACCAATATAGTTGCAGAAAACTGTGAAATTTCTGGAGAGTTTAGGTCTCATTCTACTTATTTTATTGACAAAACAAAAAGAAAGATAGAAAAAATTATCTCAAAGTACAAAAAAGAGGTTATAGATATAGAACTTGATATGAAAGAAATGTACAAAGGTTTTAAGTATGAAATAAATGATGACATTGTAAAGTATGTCACTAAAGCCTTACTTTCTATGGGGATCAAACCAATTTATGAAAAAAGTGGTGGCGGCAGTAATACAAATATCTACAACCAGAATAATATCAAGGCCTTAACCTTATCAATTGGGATGATGAATATTCATTCTACTGGTGAATACATAGAAATTGAAGATATGGTAAACCTTGTCAAACTGATATTAAGACTTTCAGAAATGACAGCTTATCGTTGATGTAAAAATGAGATTATCTGCCCTACGGAGATCGCTGAATCGTCAAGAGGAATTTTCTTTGGTAAAAAAACATTAAAACCTTCTTTTTGTAGGGTATTTAAAGTAATTCTTAAGATGTTTGGGTGTTTAAAAAGCTCTCCAGAGATTCCAATATTATTAACAGAATATTCTTTTGAAATTATTTTGAGAAGTTTTATGGTGTTAATCAATATTGATTTTAATGCTATTGCAAATATTAATCTTCTATCCTTTTGCTCAAGAACATCTTTTAAAACATTTCTTATAAGCTCATATGTATCAATTAAATAATAATCTTCTTCTTTTATAATTGGTATGTCATAAGATTCTTTTACATCAGATTTTATTGTTTCATCAAGCATCATTTCAAAGAAATCAAAATTTTTAACACTTCCTTCAAAGAATAAAATTTCACCTATAGCTGCAATTATATGATGCATACTTGATGATAAGGAATATGAAATGACATTTTTATTTATAGCATCAAAAAGATAGCTATAATGTGGATTATCTTTTACACTTTTTATTATTGGTAATTCAAGGGATAAAAGATCTGATTTTAAAAGTTCTTTCAAAGCCCCAAGAGCAATTCGCCATGGCTCTATATTTGCTATATCTCCTCCGGGAAGTGGCAGAGGTTTCCATTTACCAACAAGTTTAAAATTATTAACATCACCAAAAACAATATCGCTACCAGCTATTTCATCTTTTGTATTGTAACTTATACTGTCATAGATTATTCCGATTATCTGTTCCTTAAGATCATTATCATAAATCAGATTAACAAAATGTGAATCAATATGATTGACTGTAAAAATATTTTTTTGGGTGTGATGTCTTATAGGAAGATTATTAATAACGGAGTATGAATCCTCCTCTTGCAAATAAATAATATTATTTTTCTCATTTTTTACAATCGATTTGATAACAAATTCAAGAGCATCAAGTTCATATAAGTTTGATAACTCTCCAAAATTCGGAGATACGGTTATTTCATTGTTTTTTAACAGAGACATTGTGAAATTTTTTTCATTACCAAAAGAAAGAATTGTCTTTTTTGTATCAGAATTAAACTCCAAATGAGTATAGTTAAATGGTGCGTAAGTTACAGGAATCAATCTTTCATTCACTTCTATATAAAATACTGAACAAAACTTTTTATTGATTTCAATAACAGCACTATCATTTTCAGGAGCCTCTTCTATTAAAATAAGAAAATCCGGTAAACTTATTTCACCGATCTTCGGACAAATTTTTTGTAAAAATGTATTTTTTATTTCTTCATTATCTACTAAAATTACATTAAAATAATTCCATACCTTCGTTATCTTTTCTATTCCTATAGGACGTGGAGCAAGATAAAAAGCCTTATATGTAGTTAAGTTGCTCTCAGCAATTTCAAAATATTTTGTCAGATTCTCTTTGTCAAAAAACAATATATATGGAATATTTGAACTTTTCGTTTCAAGATCCTTTTGAACTATAAATGTTCGCCCTATCGAAAATTTTAAAAAAACGTTTTTCATAACTCATCCTTTTAAGTTGATAAATAAATTTTAAAGCAAAAATAAATTTAATCAAGAAAAAAATGGAAAAAAATAAACCAATTTTTAGTTATGCCGATTAAATAAAATGTAAATACAAAAAAAGGGAGATAATTTATGAAGAAAATAATTTCCTTAAGCATTCTTCTTTTAAGTTTTTTAATCGTTGATGGTTTTTCGGCTATAAGAAGAACAATTATAGACTTTAATACCTATGATGAGAAAATTAAGGCGCAATTCACAGATCCAAAGGAAAGTTTTATAACAAATGTAGACGGTTATCCAAAACTTGTTGTTGGCTATGAGGACTATATGCTCCAGAACTGGGATGTTGAACTTGGAGAAAGCTCAGGAGATATTAAAAATAAAATCTTAAGCTATTGCAAAAGTGTAAAAAGTCAACGATTTGGAAATACTCTTGGTGTAAGAATACATTTTCCAAAGTGGAATAATAACTCATATGCTTTAATCAAACCTCCATTCCCGATCAAGATTTATGATACAAATGGGCAGTTTATAAATGCTGAAAACGGAGTTATACCAAATGTTTCAGAGGTAAAAAGTGTATCTGTCTGGGTAAATGGAAGAAATTTTAATTTTGGGCTTGCAATAAGAATGAAGGATAGATTTGAAAATATTCACGAATTTTTTATGGGTTGGCTCTATTTTGATGGATGGAGAAAACTTACATTTACAAACCCAAATTTCACAGAAAATATTAATGCCAAGAAATTAAAAAGAGAACCACTGTATCCTTATGATATACCCTATCTTGTATTTGATTCATTTGTAATTTATAGACCGGCTGATCAGATTGGTGGAGACTTTGTAACTTATATAGCAAATATGGAACTAGAATACACTCCATACTTTGTTGATGGTGAAGATGATATTAAAGATGAGGAAGTTTGGGGTATCATAACAAAGAGAATGTTACAGAGACAAAGTGCAGAAGAGAAGAGACTTATTGAAAATATCTATCTCTATCAACAGGAAAAGAAGAGAACTCAAGAAGCAAATAAAAAATAACGAAAAAAGGCTGCGTGTAGCAGCCTTTTTTATTTTTGACAAAAACTCATTTCTCTAATATAATGTTAAGGTGGTATAGTAAAAACTATACCACTTTTTTATTAACTCATTTACAAAAAATGGTTAACTTATCCGGGAGTTAAAATGGCAAGATATCTAAAATCAATAATCCTTCAAGGATTTAAGTCTTTTCCTTTAAAAACTGAAGTTGAACTTGTTGATGGTATAACTGGAATAGTTGGAGCAAATGGTTCTGGCAAATCAAATATAGTAGAAGCAATAAAGTGGGTTCTTGGGGAACAAAGTGCAAAGAGCCTTCGTGGTGAAAAGATGGAAGATATTATTTTCAATGGGACAAAAAATAGACTTCCGGGAAGTATGGCTGAAGTTTCTCTTATATTTGATAATGAAAAAAAGTGGTTGCCTCTTGATTATTCAGAAGTAGAAATAACAAGAAGAATGTTTCGTTCTGGAGAAGGACAATATTTTATCAATAAGTCAAAGGTGAGACTTAAAGATATTGTTGAACTCTTTCTTGATACTGGAATTGGTAGAGATAGTTATGCCATTTTTGAGCAGGGTAAGATTGATAGACTTCTTTCTGAATCTCCGGAAGAAAGAAGGATACTTTTTGAAGATTTTGCCGGAATTTCAAAATTTAAGTTTCGTAAAGAAGAAGCAGAGAGAAAACTTGAAAACTCAAGACAAAACTTAGAGAGAGTTAATGATCTTATAATCAATCTCGAAAAAGAAGTTGAAAGCCTAAAAACCCAGGCAGAAGTGGCAAAAAGTTATAATGAACTTAAATTGAAACTAAGAGATTTTGAGTTAAGGTTTGAGGCTTTAAGAGCTTTAAATTTTAAGAAGGAGATAGAATCCAAAAATAAGCAAAAAGAAGAAGCTCTGAAAAAACTCAATGATTATCTTTCTAACAAAGAAAAAAAAGAAGCACATCTCATAGAGATAGAAAATAATATTATTACTCTTGAAAATAAACTCAATGAGCTTAAAGACGAACATTCACATCTTGAAAAAAGTTTTGGTGAAGCTAATGTCCGAATTTCAGGATATATAGATAAAAAGAATCTTCTTTCAACACAACTTAACAATATGGGGTTGAAACTTGAAGAAGGTTTATTAAGAGAAAAGGCTTTAAGAAATGAACTCGAAGAGAAAATGAAAGAATTTGACACCCTTGAGGAAGAAAAAGAAGATGTCTCGGAAAAACTTTCGGAACTTCAGAGTAAAATTGATGGTTTTCAAAATGAAATAAAAAAACTAGACTCACAAATTCTTGAAAAATCAAAGTCTCTTGGCTTCAATAGAATTGTTTCAAAAGATGACATAGATAGAATTAAATCTGAGCTTATTTCATCACAGACAAAACTGGAAAATTTAAGAAATAGTCTTACAGAAAAATGGGATAAAAATAAAACGTTTGAACTTGAATTGTCTGATAAAATGGCTCAAATTGAAATCAAGAAAAAAGAACTTGATAAACTAAAACAGGAATCAGAAAATATAACAAAAGAACTTGAAGATAATAGAAAAATCGAAGAAGATACAAAAAAAGAAAATAAAAATATTGAAGAGAACATAATTAAACTTGAAAATAATCTCAAGAAACTCGATGAAGTGATACTATCTTCTCTTGAAAAACAGGCTATTGAACTCAAAAAATTTATGAGTGAAAAAGGAAATTATGAGAAAAACCTTAATGATATAATGCGGGAATTAAGAAGCTATATCGAAAGTGGAAAAGACAAAGATAGTATTTTATCTTTACTTGACCGTCTCAACAACTTTTTTGGTGAATATAGAGAACATTACGAAAAGATATTGAATATAATCTATAATGATGAAGAAGGGTATCTCAAAAAAGAACAATTACAGAAAAGTATAGAAGATTTTAGAAAAACTATTCAGGAAAACAGAGGCACATTAGAAAGAAAAGCCGAGAAAATCAAAGAACTTCTGTTGATTAAAGAAGAAATCCAGAAAAATTATAATAGAGCAGAATTTGAATATAACAATCTATTAAAAGAGAAAAACAAACTTGAAGATAATATTAAATCTACGAATGAAGAAGTTAAGTTTGTAGAAGCACAGATCACAAGTCTTTCCCAAACAGTTCAGGACAAACAAATTCAACTTGAATCTATTATGAAAATCATTGACGAGTATGAAGACAGAATTTTTGTTTTAAGAGAAGAGCGTTCTTCTTATTTTGATGAATTAAATAAAGTGAAAATTGATTTTACAAGGCTTGAAGAAAAGAAAAAGTCAGTAAGTATAGAACTCAAAAGAATAGAATCCCAAATAATAGAAATTGAAAAGATGAAAGAAGGTTATGAAAAAGATAGAAAAAATACAGAAGAAGTAATAAAGGAACTCGATTTAAGAATTCAAAAAGAGACAGAAGAAAATGAGAGATTTAAAATAAGACTCACTGAACTCAGCAGGGAAATTGAAAGTTTAAAGACAAATCTTAATGGCTACGATAAGGAAAGAAAACTTTTTGAAGCTGAGATAAAAGAAATTGAATTAAATTACCAAAAACTTGAAAAAAGTATTTTTAATATTGAAAATGCAATTTCTGAAAGAAAGGTATTTCTTGATACTTTAAGAGAAAATGTACTTAAAAATTTTAATGTGGAAATAGATGGTGTTGAAATTAAAGAAGGAGATAATTTTGATGTCTTATCTAGAGAAATAAACCTCTGCAGAGAAATGATGCAAGGATTTGGAGAAATTAATTTCCTTGCTATAGAACAATATCAAAATGCAAGAGAAAGGCTCGAATTTTTGACATCTCAAAAGGCAGATATAGAGAAAGCAATAGCCGATATAGAAAATCTGATAAAAGAAACAAATCAAAAGAGTGAAGAGAAATTTTCAGCTTCATTTGAAGAAATAAGAAAGGCTTTTAAAAAGATATTTGCAAGACTTTTTGATGGAGGAAGGGCTGATCTCATTCTGGAAAATAAAGATGATATTCTGAATAGCGGTATAAATATAATGGCTGAGCCTCCTGGTAAGAAATTTCAATCCATATCTCTTTTATCTGGAGGAGAAAGAGCTCTTGTCGCTATAGCTGTTATATTCTCTATTTTGTATTTAAAACCTACTCCTTTTGTAGTACTTGATGAAATGGACGCCCCTCTTGATGATGACAATATAGAAAGGTTTAAGTCTTTATTAAAGGATTTTAAGGAAACAAGCCAGTTTATAATTGTTTCTCACTCAAAATCAACTCTTGAAATCTGTGATGCCCTCTATGGGGTTACCATGGAGGAACTTGGTGTATCAAAGGTTGTAAGTGTTGCCTTTGATGAGGCAGAAAAGATTGTAAATAGTGTTAATGCAGAAAATGTGTAAGAAATTACAACATGAAAAACTTTTATGTTTTTAGATAAATCAATAGAAATAAAGTAAATCATTTTGAGACTAATTTTGAAACAGGATTAAAACTATCTTGCATTTTATTATATAGTAAAAAGTAAGACAAAAAACAATCTTTTTGACTTAACTCCATTTTTTTATTAAAATAATATATCTTTAATTTTTGAGGTGATTTATGGATTATTTATTGCTCTTTTTTGAACTTGTTTTATTCATAAATCTATTCTTTCTTTTTGTAAGTATTTCAAATTTTTTGTTTTTGAAGAAATCTTCTTTTTTCAGAAAACCTTCAAGTTTTCCAAAAATATCAGTTTTGATTCCAGCCAGAAATGAAGAAAAAAACATTGAAAGATGTATTAACTCTTTGCTAAGTATTGATTATCCAAACTATGAAATAATTGTGTTAAATGACAATTCTTTCGATAAGACAGAAGAAATTTTAAAAAAATATGAAAAATTTGATAATTTTAAATATTATAATGGTAAAAACTTACCATCCGATTGGAAAGGCAAACCATTTGCTTGTGAACAACTTTTGAAGTATGCAGATGGTGAAATATGTTTTTTTACCGATGCAGATACTATTCATAAAAAAGATACTCTATCTTTTTTAGTTGGGAAAATGGAGGAGTATAATGTTGATTTCATTTCTGGCTTTGCGTTGCAAAGAGCACTTTCTTTTGGAGAAAGGATGATTATACCTGCTTTGTATCTTATCTCTGCAATTTTTCTTCCTTTATTTCTTATTCCGAAGGTAAAAAATTATTTCATTTCATTTGCAATTGGGCAAATAATATTTGTTAAGAAAGACAAACTTTTACAAATAGGTGGTTTTCAATCTGTAAAGGATGAAGTAGTAGAAGATATTGCACTTGCGAGAGAAATTAAGAGGCATGGGTTTAAATCCATTTTTCTTGATTTAAAAGATTATGTTGAATGTAGGATGTATGATGGTTTTAGAAGTGGATTTAAAGGTATATCCAGGGTAATTTTTCCTGCGATTGGGAAAAATTATTTATTACTTTTTAGTTTGATTGTTTTTGTATTTTCAAGCATTATTTATCCCTTTTTTTATTTTTTGTTAAATGATAAATCCGTTTATTCAACTCTTGCTTTGTATTCTATATTAATCTTTTTTCTGAGTTGGTTAATAACTCTTTCCGAAAGAAAATTAGGATTTATTCCTGTTATTTTATATCCCTTGTTTTTTATTAATTTGATTGTTATGGCTTTATATTCTGCTTTTAAAATTGGCATCGGCAAAGGTGTTGTGTGGAAAGAAAGATTTGTTAAATAAGGAATTTTTATGAAAAACCTTTTTCTCTCTGATTTTTCTACCTATAGAATAGGTGGCGTTGCTAAAGTAGCAATACCTAAAAGTATTTTTGAATTAAAAAAAATCATTAAATATGCAAAAAAAAATAAACTTAAAACTTATATTTTTGGTGTAGGTTCAAATACCTTATTCCCGGATGATCCATCACCTGATTATATCTTTATTTCCTTAAAAAATCTGATTAAAATCAACAATAAAAGAGGTAAACTCTTTTTGTCAGCAGGGGTGCCTTCGGCTTTGCTAGCGGTCATAGGATTGCTAACGGATAGTGAAGAATTGTTTTTTACCCATCTTTTACCCGGTAGTATTGGTGGCGGAATTTTTATGAATGCAAGGTGTTATAACAATGAATTTTGCAATATTTTAGATAAAATTTATTATCTAGATGAAAACAATAAAGTTAACTTTATAGAACAAAAGAATTGTTCTTTTGCTTATAAAAGTTCAATTTTTCAACATCATAAGTGGATAATTCTTGGTGCTACTTTCAATCTTAAGAATAGATTAAAGTTAGCTGATAAAGTAAAACTTCTTTTATTTCTTAAATCCCAAGATATCTCGGATCTTATGAATTTCTATAATCATTTTTGTATAAAAAATATAAAGAATTTCTTTAATATTAAAAAAATCCCTGAAATATTATATTTGATTGAAAAGGATAGGGCATCAAAACATCATTTTGATTATCCATCTTGTGGTTCTGTATTTAAGAACAACTATGATTTTGGTGTGCCGACAGGTAAGATAGTTGATGAACTTGGGCTTAAGGGACTTACTAAAGGGGGAGCAAAAGTATCGGATTTTCATGGAAATTTTATCATAAACTTTGATAAAGCTACTCAAAATGATATAATTTATCTTATTGAAAGGATTCAGGAAGGTATAAAAAATAAATATGGTTTTGTTCCAGAACCAGAAGTAAGGATTATTAAATAATGACAGATATAATAAATTTTGCAAAAACAAGATTATCTAGGGAAAGATTTATCCATTCTAAAGGTGTAATGGAAATAGCTCTTCAGCTAGGAAAAATTTATAAAGTTCCTCAGGATAAACTTGAAGTTGCTGCAATTCTACATGATATTGCTAAGGAAATGAGTTATGAAGATATGCTTTCTTATTTAGAAAAATATAACATAAAGTTGGGAGATGAAGACATTGAATGTAAAGGTATTATACATGGTTTTGTGAGCGCTTTAATTGCAAAAGAAAGGTTTAATATTGATGAAGAAATCTATAACACGATATTTTATCACTCTACAGGACATAAAGATTTTGGAATTTTTGGTAAAATAATTTTTGCTGCAGATTACCTTGACCCTTCAAGGAAACTTCATAAACAAAAAAAAATACTTAAAATTATAAAAAAAGACTTAAATTATGGGGTTGTCCTTGTGATTAAAGAAAAAATCAACTATTTAATTCAAGAAAAAGGGGCTATTAATCATAATACTGTCGAATTTTATAACTCAATGATAAGAAAAATAAAAGTTGACTAATTCAGTATTATTAATTAATATTAAATATATAGAAAAAGTATTGATTAGAGGAAGAGATGGAAAGAGTTTATCTTGATAACAATGCTACTACTATTGTTGATCCTCTTGTAAAAGAAGCAATGGAACCTTTTTACTGTCAAATTTATGGTAATCCTAATTCACTTCATTCTTTTGGTACAGAAACCCATCCATACTTAAGACTTGCTACTGACAGAATATATGCCGGTATTAAAGCTAATGATGAAGATGATGTTTTGATAACATCCTGTGCAACAGAAAGTAATAATGCTGTTTTTATGTCTGTTTATTATAGTATTATAAAAGATAGGAGAAAAAATAGAATTATAACAACACAGGTAGAACACCCGTCTGTAACAAATCCACTCAAATTTCTTGAAAAGTTAGGAGTAGAGGTTGTCTATCTTCCTGTGAATAGTGATGGAATAGTTACAAAAGAAATGGTTAAAGAATATCTTGATCCTGATAAGACTGCTCTTGTATCGATAATGTGGGTTAATAATGAGACAGGTCTTATTTTTCCGGTAAGAGAGATAGGCATCCTCTGTAAAGAAAAGGACGTTTTGTTTCATAGTGATGCTACTCAGGCTATTGGGAAAATCCCTGTAAATGTTGACGAAACTTTTGTTGATTATCTAAGTTTCAGTGCCCATAAATTTCACGGCCCTAAAGGGGTAGGTGGGCTTTATATAAGGAAAGGTACTCCTTTTGTTCCATTTTTCCATGGTGGTGAACAAATGGGTGGCAAAAGGGCTGGAACTATTAATGTCCCTGGTTTTGTTGGAATGGGAGTTGCTATGGAGCTTGCAGTTAATAATCTTGAATATGAAAAAACAAAAGTTGCCAAATTAAGAGATAAACTGGAAGACGCTATTTTATCTATCAAGGATACAAGGGTTATTGGTAAAAGAGAATTAAGGGTTCCAAACACTATACTTGCAAGTTTTCGCGGGATAGAAGGCGAAGCCATGATATGGGATTTAAACAAAAATGGGATAGCAGCATCGACAGGAAGCGCATGTTCTTCTGAATCGCTTGAGCCAAATCCTGTTTTTGTTGCTATGGATATAGAAAGGGAACTTGCACATACAGGTGTAAGATTTAGTCTTTCAAGATATACTACAGAAGAAGAGATTGATTATACTATTAAAGTTTTACGTGAAAGTGTAGAAAGATTGAGAAGTATATCTTCTACTTATTAGTGAGGTTTGTTATGGCAAAGAATGATTTGATTGGCGGAGCTTTGTGGGAACAGTATTCAAATAAAGTAGCAGAAAGAATGAATAATCCAAAGAACAGAGGAGAGATAACAGAAGAAGAAGCAAAGGCTCTTAATGCAAGGTTAGTTGTAGCAGACTGGGGAGCCGAAGCCTGTGGGGATGCTGTTCGTTTGTATCTTTTAGTAGATCCAAAGACTGATAAGATAATAAAAGCAAAATTCAAAAGTTTTGGGTGTGGTACAGCTATTGCCTCAAGTGATATGATGACAGAGCTATGTGTTGGGAAGACTATCGATGAGGCTATGAAGATTACAAATCTTGATGTGGAAAGGGCATTAAGAGATACACCTGATACTCCTGCTGTTCCACCACAAAAAATGCATTGTAGTGTTATGGCTTATGATGTAATAAAAAAAGCAGCTTCTATCTACAAAGGGATAAATATCGAAAAACTTGAGGAAGAAGATATAGTTTGTGAGTGTGCAAGAGTTTCCTTACGAACTATAAAAGAGGTTATAAGACTTAACAATCTCAAAACAGTAGAAGAAATAACACAATATACAAAAGCCGGAGCTTTCTGTAAATCTTGTGTAAAACCCGGTGGGCATGAGATGAGAAAATATTATCTCGTAGATATTTTACAGGAAGTAAGGGCAGAAATGGATAAAGAAGGGGTAAAAAAAGCTATGGAAGCAAAAACTTTTAAAGAAATGAGTTTAGTTCAGAAGTTAAAAGAAATTGAAAAGGTTCTCGATGAAGACATCAGACCTATGCTCGCAGCAGACGGTGGAAGTCTTGAAGTTGTTGATGTGAAGGATAATGGTGGTTTTACTGATATTTATATAAACTACCTTGGTGCCTGTCATGGCTGTGCTGCAAGCAAAACAGGAACTCTCTATGCTATTCAAAATTATCTGAATGAAAAAATTGATGAATCTATAAGAGTTTTTCCTATTGACTAAAAGGGTCTGATCTTTAGCTCGATTGCTTTAACAGGACATATTTCATCGCAACAGTAGCATTTTATACATTTGTTATAATCAATATGAACAAATTTGTTCTTATTTTTATTTTTAAACTGAAGTGCATTTGCTGGGCAAATTGAAATACATTTCCCACATTTTATGCATACTTTATGTTTGAAGTGTGGTTTTGGAACTGTAATGTTATTAATAAAGTTAATAATAGGTTTTGGAACTTTGTTTTGAAGAAAATGAACTTCGGAGGTTATTTTCACTTTTTCAAAATGTGAGGGTTTTAGATTTTCAATTTTTTCTCCAACGATTTCAATTTCTTCTGGGGAAGAAATGAAGAAATTCTTTCTTTCCAGAGCATTTTTTATTATAGGTATATCAATATATTTATAGCCTATGAGTTCTGCACAGACAAGATCAAGTGCAAGAATATCAAAAGATGTAGCAATCAAACCTACTTTCTTTGGGGTGCCACCTTGGGGACCTTTTCCCTCCATTGCGACAATTCCATCCATAATTCCAAGAGAAGGTTTGAGAAGTAGATTTAAATCCACAATCATATTTGCAAAATCATCTCTATCAGGAAATCTCAAATGAAAATGAGGTTTTTGAAGCCCTGTAATACAGCCAAATAGATTTTTCATCGCTCCTGTATAATACATTTGTGCATGTGTCTTCAATTTTGGCAAGGAAACAATGATATCAAAATTAAGTATTTCCTCTGAAATGTTAAAACTTTTTATCAACTTTCCATCTGGGTTTGATATTTTAATTGGATTTTTAAACTCATAAAATGGAATTTTATACTTTTCTACCACATCAAGTAAGCCAGCTTTTTTAGCAGCAATGCCTAAAGGTTCGAGAGGAGGGGATTCTCCGGCTGCGACTTCAAAACCATTTTCGAGAAAGATCTTTATTGTAGCTTCAAAAACGACTGGATGAGTGGTTACAGCATATTCTGGCTCTTTACCTGCAAGAATGTTGGGTTTAAGCAAAACCTTTTTCCCCTTTTTTCTTAATCTATCAAATCCCCCTATTAAAGAAATGGCGTAATTGATCGCTTTTTCCACTTCTTTTAAATTATACTCATCACACTTTATTAACGCGACTTTCGTTTTTGCCATATAGTTACCCTATAATCCAAAATCTTTATTTACAATAACTCAAGAAAATCCTTGTATGGTAGTAAGAATATCGTCAATTCTTCTTGGTTTTTTATCAAATGAAACAACCTGATAATGTTTCATTCCACCTAATTCTTTAGGAGGAGCCATTTTCTCTTCTGTAAAAAATTTCTTTGCTTTCTGCTTTAGTTTTGACTTCAAAAATAATTAAATCAACTGTGTAGAATTTTATGTTAATTATCTATTTGTTAGCCAATCTCTTACAAATCTTCCGGATTTTGAAAGCATTGAATCTGGAATTTCTCCACTTTCGAGGCTTCCAGCTTTTATTTTGCTTATATTTATAGCAGCACAATCATCAACTGCAGCCCAAAAAGCCCAGTTGCACCAGCTTATTTTGTGTTCAGCCATTAGCTTTAGCCATTTTGTTGATTCTTCGGGATTAAAACCACTGAGCCCTGTATTTCCAGTAGTTCCCCATTCAGAGCAAAAAAGAGGGATTTTATCTACAACTGATATAACCCTATCTCTTAATTCCTGTTTATGGCTATTGGCATAAAAGTGAAAAACATACATAACGTTGTCAAATGGTAGTGGATCAGAGGCTGCTTCTTCTACATCCTGACTCCATGTTGCAGTCCCTACAAGTATTATCGCATCATCGTCATATGACCTAATTACAGGGATTACTTCCATTGCATATGGCTTTATGGCGTTTTTCCATCTCACATCCTCACCATTTGGTTCGTTACATATTTCGTAAATTACGTGATCTTTTTCTCCATATAAATATGACATTTCTTTAAAGAATTCCTTTGCTTTTTCTTTATGTTTAAGTGGATTTTTATCAGAAAGAGTATGCCAATCTATTATCACATATATTCCATTTGACTCACATATATCAACTATATTTTTAACAGTTGATTTTACTTCTTCAGGTCTTCCTGAGTAACTCTCGTTATCATAATACATTGCTATACGAAGTATATCAATCTTCCACTTTGTTGCAAGGTATTTTATGGTTTCAGGTGTGATATAAGCAGAACTTGTAGTTATATCATGTGTGCTCATTCCCATAAGCTGTATAGGGTTACCTTTTGAATCACATAACTTTGTACCTATAACCTTTAACTTTCCATATTTTTTGACAACAGAATTTTCAGGATAATTTCCTTTTATTCCAGAATTGTTTACCTTCTTTTTAATAGATTCTGCCTTTACCTCTTTACCAGAGCAGGAAAAAATTAAAGTTAGGGAAACTAATAATGAAAAAATCTTAACCATAAACCACTCCTCTTTTTATCTTGATTTAAACTCTTCTATTTTTCCTTTTTTCATAAGATATGTTTCTTTACAGTAGAGGCCAAATCTTTCATCATGGGTAGCTACAACTATAGTAAGCCCAAGTTTATTTAAATTTGAAAATATATGAAATATTTCTCTTGCAGAAGTATCATCAAGATTGGCAGTAGGTTCGTCTGCCACCAATATTTCAGGATTTGTGATTAAAGCCCTTGCTATTGCAATTTTCTTTTTTTCTCCACCACTTAGTGAGTAAGGCATTTTATTAATAATACTTGATATTTTTAAACTCTCTACAAGTGTTTCAAAATACTTTATTTTAGATGAGACAGGGATATAATTTATTACAAGTGGAAGAAGAATATTGTCTTTAACAGAAATTTCATTAATAAATTTCACATCCTGAAAAACTATCCCAAATTTTTCTCTTCTTAACCTTGAAATTAATTTATCAGATGTCTTTGAAAGAGGATATTTTCCCCAGTAGACTTCTCCACTAGTAGGTTTTAAGTTCCCAGTAATAATGTTGAGAAGTGTCGTTTTTCCACTTCCTGAGGGCCCAACAAAAGATATATAATTTCCGTAATAAATGTCTATATTAATATTTTCAAGGGAAACAATATAATTATTATCAGTTGATAGATAAGATTTTGAAATGTTAATCAGTTTAATATCCATAAAGTCTCCATCAGGCGTTGAGTTCTTTCTCAAGTTTTTTAATTGTTAAAAAAGAATTAATCGAAGAAACTAATAGAATTATTAACACCTCTGCAAATAAAAATAAAAAAGGAAGAAAACCTATTTTTTTAAAGAAAAATAAAATAGGGAATATAACCACAAAGATTCCTGACGCAATGATCACCTG
The DNA here is from genome assembly GCA_026417755.1 of Brevinematales bacterium. Lineage (GTDB taxonomy): Bacteria > Spirochaetota > Brevinematia > Brevinematales > JAOACQ01 > JAOACQ01. The sequence continues at coordinate 17,150 of JAOACQ010000108.1, forward strand.
AAAAAGAAGCTGGAAAACATGATCAAAAACTATAAAGAATTTAGAAGCACCAAAACTCCTTAGTAAAATTATCGAGTCTTTTTCAGCCTGTATTCTCGTTATTATGAAAAGAATATTTGCAAAACTGACAATAATAAAAACATAATAGTAAATTATCAAATCAAGTTTAAAAATAAAAATGAATAAAAACATCAAATTAATAAGGAAAGTTAAAGTTCGGAAACCAAGTTGATGTGATAGCCTTTTCATATTTATCCATATAACATTTGAAATAAAATACTTTTTTTGCTTTACGATGTCTCTTCTTCCCATAATTTTCTACCATAGACCTTTTTTATCTCTTGAAGGGTCGCAGTTCTTTTCTGCGGTTCAGGAGATTTAACCAATATCATTTTAGCATATTTGTCGAATTGTTTCAACTGAATTAGAGCATTTTTACATTCCTCATCAAGTTCTCCCCCAACTACAACAAGAGTTGGTCTATTGTCATTATAAACTTTAAGGAGTTCCATTCTATTATTTGCGGTAAAGACATCTGTATTTGGATTAAAATCGGGATAAAGAATAATACCATTTTTTTTTGATTCAACTATCATTGATACTAGTTCTGTAAATTGTATAAATTTTTGAGCATAATTTGGATCACCACCTGTAAGAGGATAATAGATCAAGATGCCGTGTTCATCAACTTTATAATCTATTAGTGTATTTCTATTTAGTCTTACCTTGACTTGATTCCATCTTATTTTATCAAGTTTCTCACCATAGAAAATAACAGGTTCATCATAACCATTCTGGCCAACTTTATATATCTCACAAGCAGCAACAATATTTCTTTTTCTTTTTGAAGACATATTCATTGCCTCAAGATAATCTACAATTCTATCCAGTTCGATAACACTTTTTCTCCCATCGGGTTGACGATAAGATTCTGGAAAGTTACTGATAAGTTTTGCTAATAATTTTTCATCATATCTGATATCTATTTCGTTAAGATTTTTAGCCTTATATAAATCATAATAAGTCGGGTTAAACTGTGTCCCAGCTTTAAGCTCAATATATTTGTCTTTATCAGTTAAGTAAATATCGTTAAGCAAAATCAAATCAAGTTCATCAGAGTATTTCTCCGATAACGTCATCAATTCAGATAATTTTAATTTCATATTTTCTCCCTTAAATATATAATTAATTTCGGAATTTTAGATAATAATACTTAAGGCAACCAATATTTTAAATATTTTCTTTAAACAATGTGTTAATTTCATATTTAATTTAATAAAGAAATTTCATTTAATTAAAATATTTGAGGTTTATTTTTAAGTTAAGCCCGATGGGTATTCTATAGTTGCTAAATTTTTCCAAAAATGATATAATTATTGAAATGCCACCGTAGCTCAGTCGGTAGAGCAATTGATTCGTAATCAATGGGTCAGCGGTTCAATCCCGCTCGGTGGCTAATAAAAAAGCCCCTCGCCTGAGGCAAGGGGCTTTTATCTTAATAAGTGACCATCTCTAGCTGTCCTATGCTTACATTATCACTATTAGCCTTTATACTTAAAGTTTTATTTCCAGTTGTCTTCCAGCCAAAATCCACATTGACAGTCTGACCGGCATTTATAGATATAGGCACACTTACTCCATCGAAAGTAACTGTAATAGATCTACTATTAAGTGTGGAAGAACTTGTGATTTTTACCCTGTAGTTAGCATTTGAAGTACAATTAACTGTCCAACTTTTTGTTGCACCATTTGCTATTGCTCCAACATTCGATGATACAACTCCGGGCACATTTACTACTCCTGTTGAAGAACTACTTGATGAAGAAGAGCTGACACTTGAAGAACTTGAGCTTACAGATGAACTAGAAGTTGAGTTAAATGTATAAGTATAAGTTAAGCCACCTGTTTCGTATTGGACTCCATCTTTCTGATAAGTAAACCCATATTTAATGGAAGCTCCACTTGATAGACCTGTTATAGTATATTCCCATCTTGCAGTAGAACTATTGTATGTCATTTGGACATTCTGCTGCGCCCCGTTGTTTACAGTGTAATGAACAATTACATACCCAGCAGTCCAACCATTTGGCTTGAAATATAATTTAGCCGATGTAGAACTTACAACTTCTCCACCATGAGTAAAAAGTGAAGAAGCACTTGATGAAGAAGAACTAACACTCGAAGAACTCGAACTCACAGAAGATGAAACAGAAGAGCTACTTACGCTTGAAGATGAAGAACTAACACTTGAAGAACTTGAGCTTACAGATGAACTTGATGAAGAGGTGGAACCCGTTCCATTTGTCCAGTAAACATTATCTATGTAAATTACTGCTCCACTCTGGGAAGCACCAGTAGAAGCAAACATAAATGGTAAGGTAACATACTGGAAGTCAAGATAAGGTTGAGCGGAAAAAAATTTAGACATAGGGATAGAAATCGTTCTCCATTGTCCATCAGCAACAAATCCGACAGAAGAATCAAGTGTAACCCATGCTTCTAAGATTGCCCCTGTCTTTATACCAACCTTGTATGGTCCTGCTGAAGTGGTTTTAATATCAAACTTTAATACACTATTGGTATAACCGATTAGGTTAGCTCCATAAGCAGCAAAAGAAACACCAAAACCCATCCAGCCTACGCTACCAACTGTAACCTTCCAGCCTTTTGTTCCTTCGCTCTTGTTTGCTGTATCTTCTACAATAGTGCAGGTATTTGCCCACGTATCCAATGTTGTCTTTGTTTTTGTATCATAGAAATTAAATACATTGTTTCCTGTGTTTGTTTCTGAGAAAATAATAAGTTTATTCCCGCTTGCTGGTTTCCAGGTTTTTGGAGCTGATGTCGCATTTGTGTAATATCTTACCCAGTCAACTACCATGCTTTGTGGCATAGGGGCTGTTACTTCTGCCGGGTTTACTATAGCAGGATTAAAGAATTTACCACCAACAGCAACATTGAGAATAAGATAGAATGGAAATTGAAATTCGTTATTCCCTTTGCCATCGTTTGTGTTATAGAAGAAATCATTGTAATAATATTGAATTCCATCAATTCTACCAATAATTCCATCCGGTGTCCACTCAATCTCATAAACATGGAAATCGTCAGATAGCTTTGCAGCGTTTGTATATGTAGTTCCATACATAGCATATCCACCGTTGTGGTCCCAGTGTAATGTGCAATAAGATATTCTATCTCCAATATCTCCATTCTGTCCACCAGCCATCTCCATAACATCAATTTCACCTATAGCCGGCCAGTTATTTCCATCAAAGTCTCTACCAAGTAGCCAGAAAGCAGGCCACATACCTTTACCATAAGGTAGCTTAATCCTTGCGGCAATCTTTCCAAAATGAACTTGAACCTTACCCTGAGATTTTAACTTTGCCGAAGTAAAACTAAAACCATTGTAACTCTCCCTCTTTACATCGATGTAAAGATAACCACCACTTACTCTTGCATTTTCTTGCCTGTAGTATTGAAGCTCTTGGTTTCCCCAACCTCCAACTCCGTTACCAATATCGAAAGACCACTTTGAAGTATTAACACTTGTCCCATCAAACTCATCGCTCCAGACCAGTGTCCAGCCAGTAGTATCAAAAGGCTTTGGAGTTTCATCTCCAGTTGCCACGCTGGAAGTATTGGCTTCTGGAGAAAAACTACAACCAAAAAGCATAATAAGCATTCCCAATGCTATTATAAACTTTAAAGTCTTATTCATAAGACCCTCCTTTCTTTATTTTATATACGCTATATAGCATATAAAAGAGAAAAAAAATAAAAAAAATTTTAATTTATGTATGCTATATAGCATAAATTTGATTAGCAAAAATTGTGCCACTTAAAAAAAAGAACTTTATTTTTTGTTATTTCAAATATAATTAGAAAAAAATAGAAATTTTTGTATGTGTTTTTTGCACATTTTTTGAAGTGCATTCCGCACTTCAGGCTTTTTTGAATCTATTTTCAAGAGTTTTTAGATACTGGAAATAATTCATATCAAATCTACTTCTATAGAGATAGACAGTGTTGTTTTGAAATAGCGGCTCGTCAAGAGGGGTAATTTTGCTAGCTTTTTCAAAATCCTTTGTACCCGGTATAGGAGAGTAAAAAGCAAGCATTGGTTGTCCCCCATTTTGATATATCCACTCCATTGTTTTTTCTATAGAAGTATTATCTGCTTCTGGAATGTTTAAGAGAGTATACACTTTTATATTATCTTTTGTAAAACCAGCATTATATAATATTTCCATAGCTTTTTTGAACTCTTCTTTTGAAGTTTTATTCCCTTTTTTGACTTGAAAGTGTTCATCTATTGATTCGAGTGATAATCTGATATCAACAAATCCAGATTTTTTCATAAGTTTTGCAATAGTGGGAGTAAGATACTTTATGTGTAATCCGTTAGGTGTATAAAAGTTAATATTTAAATCATATTCTATAATTTTTTCAAGAAATGGAATAACGTGCTTTTCAGAATTAACAAGCAAAGCATCATCATAAAAAGCAAAATTTTTACATCCATATTTATCTTTCAGATTTTTGATTAAAATAGCGAAAATAATTGGGTCAAACTGTTTAAAACTACTTAGCTTATGACCTATACAGTACGAACAATTAAATACACAACCTGTAGATGTTAAAATAGGAAGATAATAATATTCTCCTAGTATTTCATAATCGGGTAGTTTTAACTCTCTTGTAAAGTTAACTCCTAAAAGTTTTTCAAGCTCATCCAGTACAGAATCTATATTTTGATTAGGGATGACATAATCACAATCTATTTCCCTTTTGGCATGGTTAGGCAGAATGGTTGCATATATTCCCCCTAAAAATATAGGAATATTGCTATAAACTTCCTTGATAAGTGATATAGTATATTGTATTCCAGTATACCAATATGTCATTCCTGAAGTGATAAAGATGTAATCTGGCTTTTCAATTTCTTTTAATTTTTGCAAGAACAGTCCTTCATCAATTCCATATCTCTTAAAATCTCTCGGAATATCTTTCAGATTTTCTGGAGCAGGAATTTTTCTTTTAGGGAAATCTCCTGTGCCATCTGGTTTGAATTTCACTTTTTGATAAAGTCTATTCAATGCATTAATAAAGTAAACATTAAAATGTTCTTTAAGATAGGAAGAAAGCCAGATTAAACCGAGTGGTTTTGAAAAATGGTCATAGGCAGAAAAATCTTCGATATATGGATTAATTAGTAATATATTTTTTCTCATAAGAATACACGAAGATAGCGAAAATTTTTATTTCTCTTTTCTATTATGGCAAGAAGTTTATCATTTTTTACTATCTTATATTTACCATCTGCTAACTCTTCATTAATTTTGAACTTAACCCCATTTTTGATAAGTATTTCATCATGATCCCAGTGTATTTCAGGATATTTTATTACTCTTGAAATTGGTAATATAAATTTAAAGATATTTTCAGCATTAATATCTCTTAAATTAATGCAATCCTTTAGTTCTATAAAAGAGGATTTTGTTCGGAGTAAGCTAACTAGATATCCACCAGTTTTTAGCATTTTTCCTATATCTCTTGCAAGGCTTCTTATGTATGTTCCTGATGAACAATCTATTTTGAGAGTTAAAATACCATTGAGATAATTTATAACCTCAAGATTATAAATAAAAATTTCTCTCTCTCTCAATGAAAGTTCTTTATTCTTGCGAGCTATTTCATATGCTCTTTTCCCGTTTATTCTTACAGCCGAAAAGAGAGGAGGAATTTGTTTTATCCTTCCCATAAAATTTGGTAAAACATTTTCTATCTCTTTAAGAGAGGGGATATAGTCAAAAGTTTCTATTATATTACCGGTAAGATCGTCGGTATCAGTCGAGGCACCAAACTTAATTTCAGCAATGTATGACTTTTCACTTTCGAGTAAAAAATTAAAGGCTTTTGTTGCTTCTCCCATTATTATAGGTAATACTCCCTCAGCAAATGGATCAAGTGTACCTGCATGCCCTATCTTTTGTCTTTTTTCTGTTTTTAAAAGAATTTTTTTTATATATCTTATTACATCAAAAGAAGAAAAGTTTTTCTCTTTATATACTGGTAAAATTCCGTTTAACATTATAAGACTCCAAAAATATTATAAAAATTAAGATTTGAAAAGTAAAGTTTATTCTATATTACTCTCTCTTTCTATTGAATTGTTAATAGATTTTACAATTTGTTCTTTATTGCCAGCGATAAGAACTGCTTTTTTAGCTCTAGTTATTCCTGTATATAATATCTGCCTTGATAGAATTGAAGACTTTGTTTCCTGTGGTATTGCTACTATGACTCTGTCATATTCAGATCCTTGACTTTTGTGAACAGTAATCGAAAAAGCAAGACTAAAATCAGGAAGAATATCAGGGGAAATAATTTTAACCTCTTTAGACAGAAATATGGTTTTTAAACCATCTTTGAACTCAGCTATTACTCCAACATTACCATTAAATATATTCAAGTTGTAATCATTTTTATTTATAATTATTGGTATCCCGGAGAAAAGATAATTTTTTTTATTCAATTTATTTTTAAGATATTCTGCAAATTCTTCGTTTATTCTATCACAACCAAAAAAACCAACATTTGTAAGAGTAAGAATTTTGAAACTTTCAACATTTTTGAATATATCTTTGATAAGATCTATTTCTTTCTCAACTTCCTTACTTTCTATTTTCTTAAAAGCCTCGAAGATATTGAAATATTCTTTTTTGAACTGAAATGACAAAAGAGTAATATAAAGTTTTTTAAAAGTCAAAGGATTTTTATAATCATAATATGCTATAAAATCATTTTTATTCATAAAATCTTGAATTTCATTATTAGCCATCTCAGGTATAGAAAAATCTTTTTTTCCTTGATTGACAATGTTAGCAAAGGAAAGAATATTCTTTTCACTTCTGAAACTCTGTGTCAAAAGGACTATTGAATCGCTTGAATTTGGAACAATATGTTTTTCATCTACAATTCCTTTAAGTAAAGAAGAAAAAGAATTCTCATAATTCTCAGGTATTATTCTTGCTATGAATGTTCCTGCTTCAACAGAGGGCAACTGATCCTTGTCCCCTATCATTATAAGATTGCATTCCTCCGTAATAGCTAACAAAAAATGTCTGAGTAAAATTATATCAACCATTGATACCTCGTCTAGGATAATAAACTTATAAGGCAATTTGTTATCGGAATTATAGTAAAAACTATTTGTTGAATAGTTATATTTAAGTAACCTATGAATTGTTGAGGTTTCAATAGAATATTCAGCTATAATTTCTTTAATTCTTTGTGCAGCTTTACCAGTAGGGGTTGCTATTGCAATTTCCTTCTCATTAAGTATTTTGTTTTTTATTAAATAATCAATGATATGTTTTATAATTGTGGTTTTACCTGTGCCAGGGCCCCCTGAGATAATCAAAAAAGGTTTAATAAGGCTTAAAAAAACGGCTGCTCTCTGAAACTGATGAAGATTTGGTATAGAATTTACATAAGATTTTATTTGGTCTACTTCTTTGCTGGGATCTTTTCCCTTTCTTCTTACCTGCAAAATTTCATTAACCTGTTTTTCATTAATATAATATTTTTCAAAATATAAAGATTTTTTTTCTTTCACATATATTAAAGGTTTGTATTCTCCCGGTTCGCCAATGATTTTTGAATATTTTTCTAAATTTTTAAAAAATTCTTCAATAACTTTTTCTGGATTTTCAATACCAAAATTTGAAAGCAAGTTTTTAAGATTCATATTATTTTTTATACATATGCTTCCATTGTGTAAGTAAATAAACATAGCAAGAAGAATTATAAGAAGTGAATCATCCTTTTTTCCGTATATTTCCATAATATCTTTTATTGAATAAAAATAAACCATTGGGAGATCGTATTCTTCCATTACTTTTTTAAACAAGGAAGTATTAATTATATTATGCATTTTGTCTTCCTATAAAGTTATTGTATTCTTTTAATACATAGGAAGTAAAATCTTTTATATCTATATCTTTTTTGTAAAAAATACCGCTTTGAGAATCTTTTTTCAATCCTTTTAAATAAATATAAAAAATTCCTCCAAATCTCTTTTCAGGTTCATTAAAAAAATTTTTCATATATTCAAGAGTGGCAAGAGCATATATTCTATATTGTAAGCCATATGAACTCTCCACTTTTTCAATAAAGCTATCACCTTCGTATGTTTCAAGTAGATTTGTTTTCCAGTCGACCATGTAAAATTTATCATTATATTCAAAGATTAAGTCAACTACTCCAGAAAGATAAAGTTTTTCCTCAATCCTTAGATAAAAATTAAGCTCTCTCTTTTCTTTTCCCTCTTTAATCTCACATAGTGAGAAATCAGAAATCTTATTTTTTAATGCTAAGAATATCAATTCTGTAATAGCTGAATAATATTTTTCTTCATAAAATCTACTAACTTTTTTATTGAGAAAATCGTAGAATGGTTGAAAGTTATATAGTTCTTCAGCTGAATTAAAATTTTTTACTATTTTGAAATCAATTTCTTCGAGAATTTCATGGATTAAAGTTCCAAAAATAGGCCCAAAAGGAAGTTTGTCATCTTTCAGGTTTTTTTCATCTTCGTCTTCTCCTGAAATTTCTATTTCTGTAACTATTTCTTTATCGTCCTGTTGGTTATGGAGGCTGCTAAATGAAGCCATAAAACTGTGTCTTCCAAAGTCAATACTTTCATCAATGAATTGTGGATTTTTTTCTATGTTTTCTACTTTCTCCACATATTTTGTGACCTTATAATTTGGGAGTTCTTTTGCTAGTTTAGCTTCTAATACAAGTTCTTTTACCCAATCGCAAAATATGTAGGCTCCACCTTTTTTATTTACTTCACCAATTCCAAAGTATAAAGCATATTTTGCTCTTGTTAAAGCAACATAAAAAAGTCTTTCATCTTCTGCTTTCATTTCTGCTTTGTGTTTATTTTTACTTTCTTCTGTTGCACTGTCTTTGATTACAAAGTAATATCCATTTTTATTTTCATCATAATATTTATAAAAATCGTAGGAATAGCTTGTTGTAAAACCATCTCCAATGAAAACTATTGGTGATTCAAGACCTTTTGAGGCATGGATAGTCATAATCTTAACAAAATCATCATCATCAAGGAGCATAGTTTTAGCACTTTCTTCTCTTAACATTCTATCAAATTCTAGGAACAAAGAAAAAATATTCATATTTTTCTCTTCTGCAATATTTTTTATTATTGAAGAGAGTTGTAGGTATTTGTAAACTATATCTTTAGCCATAGTGGTAGAGTATTTTTCATAGAGTTTATCAAACATATGAGTATCAAAAAAAACTGAGTCAAAAAGTTCTTGCCATTTTCTTTTCGAGACTAATTCAAGCCAGTAAGCAAAAATTTCGTTAAAATTTTCTGCTTCTTTAGATTCAATAAAATTGTTAACTTCACTCAAAGAAAAGCCAAAAATTTCAGAAACAAGAAGAGTTTTCTTAAGGCTTAAATCTTCAGGAAAAGATAATGCAAAAAGTAATATTTTGAGATTTTGAGCTTCTTTTGTTTCAAATAATGAACCCTCTCTATCGTAAAAGAAGGCTTTAATCCCATTTTTCAATAATTCTTTCTCATAGTCCCTTGCATTTGAGGTAGTTCTACATAGAATAAGTATATCTGACTTTTTCATTCCCAGGTTTAATAATTTTATTATTTCTGAAACTACAAAATTTTTCCAGATATTATAAACATCTTTTGGTTTTTCAGCCTTTATCAAATATGCATTAAAGGGAGGAATATTTTTAATTGGTTCAATCTTTATGTTACTAGAAGCAGAAACATTGGTATAATTAAGTTTATTATTTTCTGAAAACCAGCTTATTTGCCGATTGTCTTTATCCTTTTTGAAAGCTGTTTTAAGAGAAAACAAGGTATTTAAATTATTAATTATTTCTTCGGTTGTTCTGTAGTTTATATTAAGAATATATTTTTCTGGTTTTATTTCCTCGATTGCTTTAAAATAGGTATGTATATCACCTCCTCTGAATCCGTAGATAGCCTGCTTTGGATCACCCACCAATATCATTTTTAAATCTGAATTTTCATCTTTCAAAGTTTTAAAAATTTGCCACTGGAGTAAATCAGTATCCTGAAATTCATCGATTATTATATACTTGTATAGAGAAGAAATTTTTTTCCTAAAATTTTCGTTTATCTTCAAACTATTCCAGACCTTGATTATCATATCATCATAAGTTATGATCCAGTTTTTTTTCTTATATTCTTCTTCCTCTTCAAGTAATTTTAAGATGAAATAATATTTCAGAAGAGAAATGAAGTTAACTTTATTTAGTTCTTTATAACTTTCTTTAATATAATCTGTTACTTCCCTAGAAGTAAGAAACTCCCTATCCAGAAAATCACATTTAAGAAAATGTCCTTTTTCAAAACAAATATATTTTCTTAAAGAAATTATATTTTCTCTTACTTTTTCTATTTCCTCAGTGGTTAAGTCGTTAAAAAAATTCATAAAATATGGAAGTTCTTTTAATAAAATATTAGTAAGAATAATTTCGTAAGGAATACTTGATAACTCAGCATTAATTGGCACTTTTACATCAAAGGGATAATTTTTTATTAAATTATTACAAAATCCATGAATAGTAAAAATATTAAAACTTTCAAAATTCATAGTAGCTTTTTTAAGATTATCATTATCCATTGAGTTTTCACTTATAGATTTTCTTATTCTCTCTTTTAACTCACGGGTTGCTTTTTCTGTAAATGTGAGAACCAATATTTCATCTGGTTTTGCCTTTTTGCTAGCAATTAGATGGGTTACGATTTCTTTTATCGTGTAGGTTTTGCCCGTTCCGGCAGAGGCCTCTATAACTAAATTGCTATCAAGATTTATATCTTTTAATATTGTTTCTGACATATTGTTAATCTTAAATTAATAAAAAATAATTGTCAAATTTCAAAAATAAACAAATTTTGTATTGAAAAAATTTTTTATTCAGATTAAAATAGTAAAGAAAATTAAAAAAGAGGTTTTGTGGGGGTATGATTTTTAACTTTAAAGGATGGTGGTATGGAAAGTCCCGAGCAAAAATGTTTGTCTTCAAAGCTGAAAAAACCTCTGTTTATGAAAGAGTATTTTCAGGTTTTGTCTATTTTATTCTATATATATCTTGTCTTACTTTTGTTCCATTTTTCTCTTATTAAAAGTTTAGCAAAGGAAGATGTATTAAATAAAATTAGGCGTTCGCTTGAAAGCTATATAGAGACTAATAATGGTATATCTAGTTTTGAATTTAAAAATCTCAAGTTTTATGTAAAAACTCCCGATAACTTATCCCAATTTACAATAGTTCCATTTATACTTAAAGACAAAGTTATATCTTTCTATGTTGAAAAAGCTAGCTTTGAAAGAACTATTTTACTTCGTTCAATGGTATATGTTGTAAGTTTTCTTGGTACCATTATACTTTTTTCTATTATGGTTTACATACTTCTCAAAAAAAATCTCTTTCAACCAATAGATTTAATTGATAATGCTCTTAATAGAGCCATAAAAGGAGATTATTCTTTTAAACTGACTACTGAACATTCAAACGAAAAAGTCAAAAATATTTTCACTAGATTTAACTATCTTCTTGATATTCTTGAAATTGAAGAAAATGAAAAAAACACAAATCTATATACTGATACATTAACGAAACTTCCAAACAGACAAAAGATTCTTATAGATATAGAACAAACTATAACTCCAACTTTAATAATTATGAATATCGATTTATTTCAGGAAATAAATGATTGTTATGGGAATTATGTTGGAGATCTTACGCTCGTAGCAATTGCTGAGAGGCTTGTTGAGATACAAAAACAATATTACTACAGGCTTTACAAGATGAGTGGGGATGAGTTTGCATTTTTGTTTGATAAGAAAATGGAACTTGAGGAGTTATATTCTTTCATAAAAAATCTTTGTGTTGAGATTGAAGAACAGCCCTTTAAGGTCCATGAGCATGAAATTTTCATAAAGGTTACTGTTGGTGCAGCAAGGTCTGAAGATATTGATTCTATAAATCTTAAAGAAGGCAAGTGGAAAAGCCTTGCAACTCACGCTGATATGGCTTTGAAAAAAGCTAAAAAGGAACAAAAACATTTCGTCATCTTCCATGAATCGATGCAGATTTCAAAGGAATTTGAAGCTAATTTGATATGGAAAAAGAAACTCAAGGATGCTATTGATACACACAGAGTTATTCCCTTCTTTCAACCGATAATGAACAATATTTCAGGTAAGATAGAAAAATATGAAACACTTGTAAGACTTGTAGATAAGGAGTCTGGTATTGTAAGTCCTTCTTATTTTCTTGATGTAGCAAAAAGATCCCACCTATATGGTAAGATTACGGCAGCAGTTTTAAATAAATCTATCGCCTTGTTCAAAGATACGGACTATGAATTTTCCATAAATCTTGCCATCAGAGATATAATTGAAGAAGAAATAAATAACTTCATTGTTAAAACTATAAAAGATAATAAAAACATTGCTTCAAGAATAATTTTTGAAATTCTTGAATCAGAAGGTATAGAAAACTATGACAAGGTTAAGGATTTTATTAAACAGGTTAAAGAGTTAGGTTGTAAAATTGCTATTGATGACTTTGGTAGCGGGTATTCAAATTTTGATCACCTGATGAAGCTAGATGTTGATTATATAAAACTTGATTCCTGTCTTATTGATAATCTTGCAGATAATTATAATGCACAGATTATTACCAAAACTATTGTAAATTTTGCAAAAGAGCTCAAATTAAAAACTATATCTGAGTTTGTTCATTCAGAAGAGATTTTTAAAAAATCAAAAGAGCTCGGTGTAGACT
>JAOACQ010000023.1 GCA_026417755.1 Brevinematales bacterium
GTATAGAGTTAAGGACAAACGGTATTACGATACCTATTTTAGTGTTTGGTCCTGTAGAGCCAAATGAGTTCAGTAAACTTATGGAATTTAACATTTATCCGGTGGTAAGTAGCTATACTTACGCCAAAGATCTTGCAGAAAATTATAGATACCGAGGATTATTTCCAAAAGTTCATATAGAAATAGACACAGGGATGGGAAGACTTGGCATTCCGCTTGACAATGCATTGCTTGAGATTGAACAGATATCAAATATAAGTGGGATGATTATTGATGGTATTTTTACGCACTTTCCCTCAGCCGATAGTGATCCAGAATTTTCAAATTTTCAACTGAAAAGTTTTATAAATATAATTGAAGAAACAAAAAGGCTTGATATAAAGATTAAAAACTTTCATATAGCCAACAGTGCTGGAATTTTCAACATAGAGGGAGTTGCAAAGCAACCTTTTAATATGGTAAGACCGGGGCTTGCAATTTATGGATATTCAACCAATAAAAATTCGGAGTTAATTAATTCAATGCAGCTAAAGACAAAAATAATTGAGATAAGGAAAATGAAAAAAGATGAAACGGTAAGTTATTTAAGAACTTATAAGATTCAAAAAGAAAAAGAATATATTGCTGTATTACCTTTAGGGTATGCTGATGGGATACCAACCACTTACTCCAACAAAGGTTATGTAACGATAAGAAACAAAGCATACCCTGTTGTTGGTAGGGTTTGTATGGATTATATGATGGTATCGCTTGGTGAATCGCCTGAAGACATAAAGATTGGAGAAGAAGTTGTTGTCTTTGGAAATGATTTTATGAGTGTAGAAAAGTTTGCTAAAATTTGCTCATTAATTCCATATGAAGTTACCTGTAATGTTTCAAAGAGAGTTCCGAGAGTTTATATAAGACAGGAAGATAGAGGATAAAGAAGTGACAATAATCGATGTTCATACTCATATTTTCCCTGATAATTTAGCTGAAAAGGCAATGAAAAGTCTATCTCATGGAGAGTTGACATACTATGGCAATGGGACATTAAGTTCCCTGTTATCCTTTATGAAGGAAGATGGGGTTGATTTTTCAATCAATCAACCTGTTGCAACAAAGCCAGAACAAGTAAAAAGTATAAACAGAAAAGTAGTAGAATGGAATAAACTTCATATTAACTTTATTTCTTTTGGAGCTTTGCATCCAGAACTTTCAAAAGAAGAACTTGATGATGAAGTTGAATTTTTAGCATTAAATGGAGTGAAAGGTGTTAAACTACATCCAGAATATCAGAACTTTTATCCTGATGATCCAAAAATGACAGAAATTTATGAAAAATGCAATAAATATGGGCTTTTTATCTTTTTTCATGCAGGTAAAGATATTTCTTTTAAAACTGTTCATGGAACTCCAAAAAGATTTGCCGAAGTTGCAAAGATAAAAAATCTAAGGATCATTTTAGCCCATATGGGTGGTTATAAAATGTGGGATGAGGTTGGTAATACTCTTGTTGGACTTATGAATGTATATTTTGATACATCATTTTGTAGTGAACTTGAAAATCATCAGATGAAAGAACTTATTTTTGCACACAGTCCTTATCACATACTTTTTGGAAGTGATTTTCCGTGGGAAAGAGCAATTAATATGATAAAAAAAATAAAATCTCTAGATCTCGGTTATTCGATAGAAGAATTAATATTTTACAAGAACACCAGATGGCTGTTTGACCTTTAAAAAATAATTTTAAGGAGTTTAGATATGGTTAGTTACAAAGATTTAGGTTTTGTTAACACAAGGAAGATGTTTGAAGTTGCTATGAAGAATGGTTTTGCTGTACCAGCTTACAACTTCAATAATATGGAGCAACTTCAGGCTATAGTTACTGCTTGTCTTGAGTCCCAATCACCTGTAATCCTACAGGTTTCAAAAGGTGCAAGGGAATATGCCGACCAAACCCTTCTCAGATATATGGGACAAGGTGCAATCGAAATGATGAAAAGAATGGCAAAAGAAAAGGGACTCGGTGAAATCCCTATTGCACTTCATCTTGACCATGGTGGAGACTTTGAGATATGTAAGTCCTGTATCGATAGTGGATTTTCTTCTGTTATGATTGATGGTTCGCACCTTTCTTACGAAGAAAATGTTGAACTTACAAGGAAAGTAGTAGAATACGCTCACAAGTATGATGTAACAGTTGAAGGAGAGCTTGGAGTATTGGCTGGTGTAGAAGATGATGTAAAAGCAGAGCATCACACTTATACCAAGCCGGAAGAAGTTGAAGATTTTTTGAAGAAAACAGGGGTTGATTCTCTTGCTATTGCTATTGGAACATCACATGGTGCATACAAGTTTAAGCCAGGACAAAAGCCAGAGATAAGGCTTGATATTCTTCATGAGATTGAAAAAAGAATACCAGGTTTTCCAATTGTTTTACATGGTTCTTCTTCTGTTCCTCAAGATGCAGTTGAGACAATCAACAAGTATGGCGGAAAATTAAAAGATTCTATAGGTATCCCAGAGGATCAGTTAAGAGAAGCCGCAAGATCAGCAGTATGCAAGATAAATATTGATTCAGATGGAAGACTTGTTATGACTGCTAAGATAAGAGAAATTTTTGCTACAAAGCCAGAAGAGTTTGACCCAAGAAAATATCTTGGTCCTGCTAGAGAGGCATTAAAGCAAATGTATATTGCCAAGAACAAAAATGTTCTTGGTAGTGCAGGTCAGGCTCCTGCTATTATGGCTCTTTTAAAGTAAAAATAAAAAGAGATGCGGTTTTTGCCGCATCTCTTATAAATTTAAAAAAAATTCCGAAATTAATAATAAATGTGGTATAATAAAATATGAAGAAAATTTTTATAACATTTCTTATCCTGTTTATTTTCACTTCAATATTTTCTCAATCTCAAAAATCTAGTGGTCAAAAAAGTTCCAAAGTCTATGTTCCCCTACCCGGTATGAAAGAAAAATTCGATACAGAGGATGTAATTCAAAAATTACTTTATGTAAAACAATTGCCTATTGAAAAGAAAAAACTTGAGATAGAAGATTATAAGATAGAAAATGAGATTGTCAAAGACATTACAAAATATTTGCGTAACTTAGATGATAAATCTAAAAGGCTCTATGATTATCAAACACCATTTAAAGAAATGCAAGGCATAAGTCCTGATGAAAACACTATAGAGATTTTTGCTTCAAGAAAAGCAAAAAAACAGGATTATAAAATCAAAATAAATGAGATAGCGAAACCAGATTCTTTTATGAGTGATTCAATAGAAAGAAATAAAATTTTACCGCCTTCTGAATTTACAATAAAGATTGGCAAAGAAGAGATTAAAATAAATTTTAAAGGGGGCACAATATATCAACTTTATGAAGTTTTAAAAAATGCAGCCCCTGATCTAATAGAAGTAAGAATAGTAAACGATACCCCTACTACTTCAATACTTGTAATATCAGGTAAACAAACAGGACAAGAAAACAAGATAACATTCTCCGGTAAACTTGACACACTACTTAATATTGGAATGTTAAAAAAATCTGATGAGAAAAAATTTGAAAAAAATATATACTTTGATAATGTAAATGTTATATCAGGACAACCTGTAGTTACAAAAAATGCAGTATCTATGACCCCCTCTTCAAAATTAGAAAAACAACTTAAAGAACAAACAAAAGAAAAGTATTATCTATCAGTTAATGTGGAGTTTAATATCTTCTCATCTGAAGATAAGAAAGAAAAGACATTTTTCACAAATGGTAATGGAGATCTCGTGTTGATGGAATCTGTTGCTGTAAGTAATGTTATAGTTGGTGGTGGAAAGTTGATACTGGATATTCTTGAAGAAGAAAAGCCCAAAGAAGTAATAACTAATTTTAATGATTTCTTTACTATAAACTTTAGCGATGGTACAAAAGCAAATTATCAATTTGTTTCAAATGGTAACTATACTTTTGAATTACCAAAAAATAAAGAAATAGAAAAGATAATTCTTGAAAACCAGAATACAGACAAAGAGGTTAAAATTGCAAATCTTAAAATTTTCAGTATTCCTGATGAAGAAAAATTTTCACCCAAAAACTATATCACCAAAGCAAGTGATGCAGAATTTGAGCTTGATGGAGTAAAAATAAAAAGAAAAAATAATAACATAGATGATGTGATTGAAGGAGTTACTCTCAATCTTAAAAAAGAGACAGATTATCCAATAACTGTAAAAGTTGATTATAACTATCAGAAGATTGAAGAAGCAATTTTGGACTGGGTTAATGCTTATAATCAAGCAATGGAATATCTACAAATTGTTACCGAGCCAAATCTTGATAGAACACCATTACATGAAAGAAGTCAGGAAAATCTTAAAAAAGGTGTTTTTCAAGCAGAAAATAGTTTTATTTCGCTCAAGAATAAATTAAGACAGGTTGCGGCAAATTCTTATAAAACAAAATATGAAAGGGAACTGGCTGTCCTTGAACAAATAGGAATATACACAAAAAAGACTGGAAATTTTGCTGCAAATTCGGAGGAATGGCAAAGTGCTAGAATGGGATTACTTAATGTTGATCAGGAGAAACTAAAAAGTGTTCTTAAGTCAAGGCTTGATGGAGTTGAAGAATTGTTTGCAAGCGACCAGGATGGAGATCTTGTTAAAGAGAGTGGAGTAGCAGTAAGTGCCAACCAAAATTTAAGAATAGCAATTGGTAATGGAAGTTTTACTCAGATGAGAATAGCTGCGAATGACAGAAAGATCCAAGAAAAACAGAAAGATATAGATGAACTCACAGCAAAATTATCTGATTATGAGCTTGAACTCAGAAGAAAATACGGCAAGATGAATCAAGCATTATCAGAAACAGAAGCCAAACAAAAATGGCTAAACAACCAGTTTAAATCTCAGCAACAATAAGCTACTTGATTCTTTTCCAGATAACGCCTTCTTTTGTATCTCTCAATTCTATACCTTTTGAAAGTAAAATATTTCTTATTTCATCTGCCTTGGCAAAATTCTTTTCTTTTTTGGCTTTTGTTCTTTCTTCTATCAAAGTCTTTTCTTCTTCTGTAAGCTCATCTTTTTGTTCATTAGAAAAAATGAAACCTAAGACATTATCTATTCTTTTGAATATCTCAATAACTTTATTTGCGAGTTCTTTGGTAATATTATCAAAGTTTTCGTAATAAATATTAATAAGCTCAAAAATTGAAGCAATAGCCTCTGAGATATTTAAGTCGTCATCCATAGCCTCTTCAAATTTTTTGATCTGGTTATCCAAAACAGATTTTAAAAATTCATCAAATTGCCCTTCTTTATTTATATTTTTCAATGCAAATATAAAATCATCAATTCTTTTAAGTGATGAATTTGCCTGAATTAGCAAATCAAAGGTGAAATTAAGTGGCTTCCTATAATGTGTTGTTAATAAAGCGTATCTTATAGACCTCGCAGAATATCCTTTTGCCAGCAAGTCTCTTAAAGTGAAAAAGTTACCTTTTGACTTCGACATTTTTTCACCATTAACTATAAGGTGAACGGAATGTAACCAGTAGTTAACAAACTTCTTGCCACTATAAGCCTCACTTTGTGCTATCTCATTTTCATGATGAGGGAAAAGATTATCAATTCCCCCACAATGTATATCAAAAGTTTCACCAAGTAGCTTCATACTCATCACAGAACATTCTATATGCCAGCCTGGTCTACCTGGACCAAATGGAGATTCCCACTTAACTTCACCATCTTCGGGTGTCCATTTTTTCCACAATGCAAAATCGGAAACATTTTCCTTTTCATATTCATCAAGACTTACTCTACCACTTGCTCCGGCTTTAAGTTCGTCTTTTTCAAGATGTGCAAGTTTTCCATATTCCGGAAAACTTGAAATTTTAAAGTAGATTCCATCATTAGTTTCATAAGCATAGCCTTTATCCAATAAAACCTTTATCATTTCAATCATTTCTTCGATATACTCAGTAGCTGCTGGGTAGTAAGTAGCTTTTTTTATATTGAGAGTTTCGATATCCTCAAAGAAAGCCTTTTTATAAATATCTGTATATTCTTTAAGGCTCATCTTGTTTGCCTGAGAGTTTTTTATTGTTTTGTCATCTACATCAGTAAGATTCATTACCTGAATTACCTTAAATCCTCTGTATTCAAGCCATCTATGAAGTAAATCCTCAAAAATAAAAGTCCTTAAGTTTCCTATATGAGGGTAATTATAAACTGTTGGCCCACAGGTATACATTTTTACTTCATTATCTTTAATTGGGTTAAATTCTTCTTTTTTTCTTGTTAAACTGTTATAAAAAAATATTGCCATTTGCACACTCCATATTTTAATTATAACATATTTTCTTACAAAAATTAAACTTTTTTAAAAAAAACAGCTTGACAAATACTAAAAAATTGTTTAACATTTAAATAGCTTATTTTCTGTTACCTGTTATAGGAGGTGTGTATGAATAAAATTCTCATTATAAAATCAAAAAAAGATGCCGCCAGTGAGTTAGTTTCAGAACTTGAATATGAAGGATATGAGGTAAAGGTTGATAGTCATGATGAATTATTAAATCTGATTAAAAAAGACAATTTTTCTGCTCTTATATTGTTTACTGACTCAGGTGATATGGAACTTATTTCTGATGTAAGAAAATTGAATTTTAAGATACCAATTATTGTTATTTCAGAATCCGCAAATATTCAGGATAAAATTTATGCATTCAATCTTGGAGCAGATGATTATATTCAGATTCCTTTTTCAGAACATGAAGTTTTAGCAAGAACGAAAGCTCATATAAGAAAATTAAACAATCTTAAAAAAGAAGAACAACTTGCAGCTGTCATATATTCAGATAATGATTATAGTTCGGGAACGATTGGGGATTCAAAAGTCTATTTTGATAGATTAATTATTAAAAGAGGCGATGAAGAAATATTTTTAACCAATAAAGAAGCTGGAATATTGCAACTTCTTTATAAGAATAGGGGTAAGGTTGTAACGAGAGAAGATCTTATTAAAGAAGTATGGAATGGTGATACATATATCACAGAAAGAGTTATAGATACAAATGTTGTTTCTATAAGAAAAAAACTTAACGATACAGGTAAAAAGCCAAAATATATAAAAACAGTCTTTGGCGTAGGATATAAGCTGGTTGATGAAGAATAAATTTTTATTTATTTTACTTTTCCCATCTTTCTTGTTTTGTGCAGCTACTTTGTTGTCTCCAATTCCAATAAATAATAAATTTAATATATCAATAGTTTATGACATCAATAATACAAATAATATTATTTATAACTTTTCTTTATATGGTGGCTATGGTTTTTCGGATAAACAAGAAATTGGAGCATTTGTTTATGCGAATGGGATTCTTTTTAACTTCAAAGGAATAATAAGTCAGATAGAACCATTTTCTGTTAGTGGATTAGTTGAATTCGGATATGATTTGAAGGAAGGATTCAATACAGCTCTTTCTGTCTTTCTTGATGTTGAACTTTATAAATCCATTGGTTTCTACATTGGTGCAAGGGGAAGATATCCTGCTGTTTTTTTACTTAATAGTTCTGGAAGGGAAGAAAAAGGAGTTCATTTTACTCCTTTTGCTGGTGTTCACATTTTAAGAAACAGTAAATTGTCCTTTCTTATAGAAGGAGGACTTTCTTTATCCTGGGCAAATCAATATCCTATACCAATATTAAGTTGTGGAATTAATTATTCATTCTAACCCAAGAGCATAAAGCACAATATTAATCCCCATTCTGATAGCCTCTTCTCTTTTTTCTGGTGGGTCATTGTGAATCTCAACAGGATCCCAACCATCTATAATGTCTGTATTAAATGCGTAAAAAACTGCAAGCCTTTTGCCAATGAAAATTCCAAGCCCTTCAGGTGGCCCCCCATCATGTTCGTGTATTTTTGGGATACCGTTTTTAAATTTATAAAAACAATTGTAAATACTGTGTGAAAATGGAACTTTAACAAGCTCTTGCTGCGGAAAAAGTTCTTTCATTAATTTCCGGAAAGATTTATCCATACCATAATCATCATTGGCAAACAAAAAACCTCCATTTTCTAAAAAAGTTTTCAAGTTCTTTTTTTCGATATCTGATAATTCTATAGGAATATGCCCATTCAATATCAGAAAATAATGTTCAAAGATTGATACATCGTCAAGTGAAAGTTCATATATCCTCTCTTCTATTTTTATATTTGTCCTTTTTTTTACTTCGTAGATAAAATTTTTTATACCTTTTCTCGCATTATAATAATCCCCCTTTGGGTATTTAACAAGGACTATATCAAAACAATAAAGATCAGCAAAGGCAATTAAGAAAATTAATAATATTTTTCCCATTTTTCACCATTAAAAATCTCATAGGGTTTAAACTTATTTTTATAACTCATCTTGGTAACATTTTCTATATAATATCCAAGGTATAAATATTGTTTATTCATTTCTTTTGCTAGTTCTATTTCTTTCATTATACTGAAAAAACCAAGTTGTCTTTTTCTTTCATCTGGATCATAATAAAAATATACTGAAGATAAAGCATCTGCCGTTTCATCAACTACCCCTACTCCAACAAGCCTCCCTTCAAGATAATAATTCATTTCTAAAATAAATGGGTAGCCTGAATGAATGCAGTCGAATTCACTAATTAAATCGGATGGCTTTAATCTTCTCTTATGAATTTCTCTTATATATTTTTGATAGAGAAAAAAATTGTTAAAATTTATTTCAGACTTTTTTACTTCAATTTTTATATCAGTATTTTTTTTTAAAATTCTTTTCAAAGATTTATTGGGAATAAAATTTTTAATATCAACACGCAAAGGTTTACATTCATTACAACTCATACAAGAGTTATTATAAAAGAAATTTTTTATCCTTCTGAATCCTTCAGGCAAGAGTAACGAATATACATCAAACAAGACATTCTCCTCGTATAAAAAAATCTCGGCTCTACTTACCCTGAAATCTTTAAAATAAGGACAATTTGATTCTTCATAAGTATGAAATACCTGAAAATTAGATATTTGATTTATTTTCATAATATTTACCATAAGAATTCTATTTTAAAAACAACATTCTCAAGTGGATGGGTAAAATTATAATCAAAAACAACAGATCTGGAATTCTTCCATCTATAATATTTATTTTTACCAGAAATCCAATAATCATAAAAAAAGGTATAAAATTTTTCTTCTTTTGATTGTAGTATATTAAACATTTCGATATTTCCATTGATCTCAATTGGCTCTTTTTTATTGTAAAAATAAAAATTATATTTTTCTGGAGTAAATAAATATAGATTGTTTGAGATTAAAGTTGCCTTCCATTTTTTTATTTCTATTTTACTGATTTCATAAAGTGAGAAATTCGTATAATTGGTGATAGAAATATTAATGTTTGAAAAAAATAAAACTCTTTCTATAGATTTATTATAATGAATATACAATCTTGTTTTTATAAAATAATCAGTATTAGTCTTAATATCCTGAAAGGGATCTGGAACTTTCGGGATTTCGACTGTGATATTATCCTCAACTTGAGGAGGTATAGGTTCATCAATAGAAAAACAAAAAATACTAACTAAAAATAATAAAAATACTCTCTTTTTCATTCTCCAAACCTTATATCAAAAGAAGTAAAACTTACATTTTCAATATCAGTAATACTATATCTCACATCTTCAACATAAGCAAGCCTTGGCCCTTGCCACAATGCCTTAAGGAATAGTTCCATATCTTCTTCTCTACCTTCGGCAACAACTTTAACAGTTCCATCCCATTGATTTGCAACCCATCCTTTAATATTATTCTCCTCTGCTTTCACTTCTACAAAATACCTGAAACCAACTCCCTGAACTCTTCCATAGATTGTTGCTTCAAGTCTCTTATATTTCATAATTTTACTCATACTGAATTAATTCAGTTTTATAACTTATGATTTTATCACCATGAAAACTATCTACAAGATTATATACATTTTCAAGAATACTCTGTATATATGACCCATCGTTTGAAACAGCAGCAACTGCAAGCTGAGCTCTGCTATTAACTTCTTCTGTATCTGTAACCTCAGATACACTTACATTAAACTTTTTTCTTATCATATCTTTTAAACTTCTTATTATATTTCGTCTTTCTTTTATAGTTTCTTGATAAGGTATCATTAAATCTATCATCAATATGCCTACAACCATATTTTTCTCCAGTTCATTTTTGGTTAAAAATAAATTTTAATCTTTTTGGTAAAATTGTCAATTCCATTTTTTTTGTTTTAAACATTTCACCATCCATATGAGCAATCATTTCTTCATCAGATTCAATTTCTATTCTGTTAGTTTTAAAATAGGTTACATAAGGTAAAGTTAAGTGTTTACCTTTAAGAGCTTTAAGTAAGTTTTCAAGCCTTTTAACAAGTGGTAAATCTCTAATCAAACAAACATCAAGATAGCCATCATCTATTTCAGCATTTATAGTCAAAGGGACACCTCCACCTGTAGTTTTGCCATTGCCTATACTTATTAAAAAAATATTTTCGTTATAATTTGAATTTGAATTAACAAAAATTTTTCTTGCCTTATAAAAAATAATATTCTTAAAAATTTGAAAATAATATTTTGCCTTACCTCTTAAAAAAAAAGATTTATTATAGTCATGAGCTACCTTGGCAGCAAAACCAATTCCGAGCTCATTACAAAAATATCGATCATTACATTTGCCTATATCTACGTATTTTTTTACTCCATTTATTACATCCAAAATATATTCTTTTTTGAAAGGGGGCTTAAAACCAAGATTTTTTGCCATGTCGTTTCCACTTCCGACTGGTAAAACACCTATTGTTATGTTTTTATTAATTACATCCTGTAGAAGTTCATTTATAGTCCCATCTCCCCCTAAAAGTAAAATGTTATCGAATCCCTTTTCAAACCATTGATTTATAAAATCCTTAGCATTTTCTTTGCAAGAAGTTATAACGTATTTGTAATTAATGTTATGCTCATCAAAGACTTTTTTTACCACCGGAAGAACCTTAATAGGTTTACCATTACCAGAATACGGATTAACTATTATCAGAAAATTATCCAGCATATTATCCTCAACTATATAAAATTTTAACCTGTAATTAAGAATAAATCAAACTTTTAAATTAAGGAATATTTTTTGTTAAAATAGATTCTTAAAGGTAAAATCATTTTTATTATTGACAAAATGTCATAATTTTCTTAAGCTATATTTGATGAAAAGAAATAAAATAAAAATCTTATTTTCTAGTTTATTAAATGACCCACAACTGGATATCAGATATCGAAATAGATTATTTATACTTTTTGTGTCTCTTGCAATACCTTCTTTTATAATTTTTGGAACTATTCATATTTTTGATACAAACATAAAAGAAATGATTATCAATTTTTCTTCCGTTGTTATATTAACAACCTTATTTTTTCTCTTTTTTAACGCTAAGTTAAGAAGTATAATTTTATTTCTTTCAACCTTTTTTACTTCTGTTGCGGTCTCATTTTTATTTTATTTGGGGGGAGAAAATGGTTCAAGAATATTTTGGTTTTATTTTATTCCAATTATATCATTTTTTTTACTTAAAAGGGAAATTGCTTTTATCTTTATTATTTATTCACTTATTATAATTTTTCTGATATTTAATAAAGTTCAATTATTTCCTTTTCCCCCATATAGTTATGATGATACTATAAAAATTAGATTCTTCATTTCATATACTTTAATAGTTTTATTTGCTTCAATTTATTCATCTATCAATTATCAGTATAATAAAACAATTAAAATAGAAAACGAAAGATTAAAAAAAGCAAATGAAAAAATCAAACAACTATCGATTATAGATAACCTAACTAATTGTTATAATAGAAACTATTTTAATACTTATATAGAACATGAAATTAAAAAATTTATAAGATATAAAACAGATCTATCTTTAATTATGTGTGACATTGACTTTTTTAAGAAAATAAATGACAATTTCGGCCATCTTGTTGGTGATAAGGTATTAAATTATTTTTCAAACATTCTTTTAGAATCTGTTCGTAAAGATATTGATTATGTATTCAGAATCGGAGGAGAAGAGTTTATAATAACACTTCCTCATACAAATTTATCAGGAGCAGAGACTCTAACAAAAAGAATTAAAGAAACATTAGAAAAAAAGCCTTTTTACAATAACGGAGACAAAATTTTTGTTTCTTCAAGTTTTGGAGTTATACATATATTAAGTTTTAGCAACTCGATTGAGGTAAAAGAAATATTAAAAAAATTAGATGAATGCTTGTACAAGGCAAAGAAAGGAGGAAGAAATCTGATTGTCTCTGAGATTTATAAATAATTTTTTAATATTTTACTTTTTGACTTTATCAATTTTATTCTTTTTTATTAAGAAATAATAAAAAATTAAGAACTATAAATAATACAAATATATCAAACAAAATATAAATAATAAAAGGTAAGTTTATTTTGAATATAATAATAAAAATTGAAGAAATAAATATAAGTAACAGAAATAAAAAAGAAAAAATAAAGATATTAGAACGTTTTTTTATAGAAACTATCAAACCAACGGTTGTTGTAATTAAAAAAAATAGATCAAAGATATTAACAATTAAAGCATAAAAAAAAGAATTTCTCTCAAATGGAAAAAGTAAACCCACAATAACCAAAATAAATGATAAAAGAATGGTAATCAGCCCAGATATTATAGAAACTATCCTTAACAACATAAGTTACCCCTTAGCAACAAATATAACACCAATAATTATAACAATCATCCCAAAAATTTTAAGCCATGAATATGATTCTTTAAAAATAATTATTGCAACTAATGCAATTAATAAATAAGAAATAACTAAAAAGATAGGTTGAGCAACTGATAATTTAAGTTTTGATAATCCATAAACATAAAAAGGAAATGATCCGCCAAAAACAAGTATGGCAAGTAGATTTAATAGAATAAAAGACAATAGTTTGTCTTTAAATTGAGTTGAATATTTAATAAATGTTGAACCCATAACATTAGCGACCGCTGCAACTATCAAAGATAAAATAGCTTTGATCTCCATAGTATTTCTTCTCCATAATATAAAAATGGGGATATGATTTTCATCATATCCCCTATTCTATAAAATTAAAAATTATAAACCTGCTAGTCTCTTATAAGTAGCATATCTCTTCTTGGCATCTTCTTCTGCTGCCTTGAAAAGCTGCTCTGCTACATCCGGGTTTGTCTTAGCAAGAGAAGAAAATCTTACTTCACCAAGCAAGAATTCTCTGAAACTTGCTGTTGGTTCTTTGGAATCAAGCTGGAACGGATTTTTTCCTTCTGCTTCGAGCCTTGGATCATATCTCCATAAGTGCCAGTATCCAGCATCAACGGCTCTTTTTTCTTCTTCCTGCGACTTACCCATACCTGCATAAAGTCCGTGGTTAATACATGGAGAATAAGCAATAATAAGAGAAGGACCAGGATAACTTTCTGCCTCAATAATTGCTTTCATAAACTGATTCTTATTGGCTCCCATAGCAACCTGAGCGACATATACGTAACCATAACTTATTGCCATAAGTCCAAGATCCTTCTTTCTCACTCTCTTACCACTTGCAGCAAACTTAGCAATAGCAGCAGTAGGTGTTGCTTTAGATGACTGACCACCTGTATTTGAGTAAACTTCTGTGTCTAAAACTAAAATATTTACATCCTCACCTGTTGCGATAACATGATCAAGTCCACCATAACCAATATCATAAGCCCATCCATCACCACCTACTATCCAGATAGATTTCTTAGAGAGATACTTCTCAAGCTCTTGAATCTTCTTAAGTGTAGGTGAACTTTCTTTCTTAAGAAGAGACTTTATCTTTTCTGAAACCTCTTCTGATTTCAATGCATCATCTTTAACCTTTTTCCACTCTTCAAAAAGAGCTTTCATTTCAGAACTTACACCTTCGGAAATTGCTTTATCCATAAGCTCTTCTATATATATTCTCAATTTTCTATTGGCGAGTTCCATTCCCAAACCATACTCAGCATTATCCTCAAAGAGTGAATTTGCCCACGCTACACCCTTACCCTTGTCTCCTTTTCTATATGGAGTTGCAGGAGCAGAACCCCCATATATCGAAGAACATCCCGTAGCATTTGCTATAATCATTCTTTCACCATAAAGCTGTGTAATAACCTTTATGTATGGAGTTTCTCCACATCCCGCACAGGCTCCAGAAAACTCAAAAAGTGGTCTTGCAAATTGAGAACCTTTAATTGTGGTTTTATCCATCAGGTTATCTTTGTATTTCACATTCTTTTCAAAATAGTTCCATCTATCAACTTCTGCAAGCTGAGTTTCAAGAGGTTTCATTTCAAGAGCTTTGTTACCCTGCTTTCCGGGACATACATCAGCACAGTTTCCACAACCAGTACAGTCAAGTACTGAAACCTGAATTCTATATTTATAGCTTTCAAGCCCTTTTCCAATCGCAGGAAGCATTACAGTTCCAGATGGTGCTCCACTTTCTTCTTTTTCATCCAAGAGGAAAGGTCTTATAACAGCATGTGGACAAACAAAGGCACACTGGTTACATTGAATACAATTTTCGCTTTTCCATTCGGGAACATTTACAGCTATACCTCTCTTTTCATACTCTGTTGTCCCGGCTGGGAAGGTTCCATCTTCTCTACCAACAAAAGCAGAAACAGGAAGACTATCACCCTCAAGAGAGTTAATCGGTATCATTACCTTCTTGATAAATTCTGGAAGATTTGGATCGTCTTTTTCCTTTTCAACCTCAAGATTTTTCCATGAAGGGTCAACCTTTATTTCTATTACCTCTCCACCCCTGTCAACAGCAGCTTCGTTCATACTTACAATTTTATCACCTTTCTTGCCATAAGTTTTCTTTATTGCATCTTTCATTTCTTTCACTGCAACTTCATAAGGAATAATATTTGTCACCTTAAAGAAAGCTGATTGCATTATTGTATTTGTTCTACCACCAAGCCCAATCTCTTCAGCTACTTGAGTTGCATTTATAATATAAAATTTTATATCATTTTCTGCCATATATTTTTTCATAGAATTAGGAATATGATTTAATACCTCTTTCTCATTCCATATAGAATTAAGAAGGAAAACTCCACCCTTCTTAAGTCCTTTAAGCATATCATATTTATTAAGATACGCAGGAACATGACAGGCTACAAAATCAGGATTGGTTACAAGGTAAGGTAAGTGAATAGGTTCATCACCAAATCTTAAGTGAGAAATTGTAACACCACCGGATTTTTTTGAATCATAAGCAAAATAAGCCTGAACATATTTGTTAGTATTATCACCAATAATTTTAATAGAGTTTTTGTTTGCTCCAACAGTTCCATCAGAACCTATACCGTAGAATTTTGCTTCGTATGTTCCTTTTGGGGCAACATTTATCGAAGGACCAACTGGGAGAGAAAGGAAAGTAACATCATCAACTATTCCAACGGTAAATCTATCTTTTGGTTCTCTAAGTTTTAAATTATCGAACACAGCAATAAGTTGTTCTGGAGTAGTATCTTTTGAAGAAAGTCCGTATCTACCACCCACAATTAATGGAACATTTTCTTTGCCATAGAACAATGATTTTACATCAAGATAAAGAGGTTCACCAACAGCTCCGGGTTCTTTTGTTCTATCAAGAACACAAATTCTTTTAACACTCTTGGGAAGAACATTAAAGAAATACTTAGCAGAGAAAGGCCTATAAAGATGAACAGTTATAAGCCCAACTTTTTCTCCTTTACTCATCAGGTAATCTATAACAGGCTTTGCAAGATCAGTAACAGAACCCATAGCAACAATTATATTTTCTGCGTCCTTTGCACCATAATACATAAAAGGATGATATTCTCTACCTGTAAGTTTTTTCATTTCCTGCATATAGTGTTCAACTATATCAGGAACAGCATCATAAAACTTATTGCATGCTTCTCTTGCCTGAAAGAATATGTCAGGATTTTGAGCTGTTCCCCTCGTTACTGGATTTTCGCTTGAAAGAGAATTTTCTCTGAATTTCTTAAGAGCTTCTTTATCAAGTAAACTTTCATAATCTGAATAATCCAAAACTTCAACTTTCTGAATCTCATGAGAGGTTCTAAAACCATCAAAGAAGTGAAGGAATGGAATTCTTGACTTTATAGCTGAAAGATGAGCTACAGGAGCTATATCAAGTATCTCCTGAACTGAACCTGTTGCCAGAAGAGCATATCCTGTCTGTCTTGTTGCCATAACATCAGAATGATCCCCGAAAATTGAAAGAGCATGGCTGGCTACCGTTCTGGCACTTACATGCATAACTCCAGGTAACAATTCACCAGCAATTTTGTACATATTAGGAATCATTAAAAGAAGCCCCTGTGCGGCAGTAAAAGTTGTTGCAAGACTACCCGCCTGTAATGCACCGTGCATAGCACCAGCTGCCCCTGCTTCAGACTGCATTTCTGTAATCTGAGGGACAGTCCCAAACATATTTTTCTTACCCTGTGATGACCATTCATCACAATATTCCGCCATGGTTGATGACGGAGTAATAGGATAAATAGTGGCTACCTCGGTAAAGGCATATGCCACATATGCTGCTGCATTATTTCCATCCATTGTCTTTATTGACTTAGGCATTTTGTACCTCCATAAAAATAAATAATTGGTTATTTATTTTAATACCGTTTTAAAAAAAACACAAAATTATTAAATAAATTTTTTTAATTTGCTTTTTTATAAATTTTCAACTAAAATTATTGAGTTATAATTTATACGAGGGCTCATAATGAATAGATTTCTTTTATTAATATTTACTATAAATATTTGCTTTTCCCAGATGGTTTCAGAAAAACTTAAAGAAGTAAATATGGAAAATGATCTCTCAAATAAAAAAGGCTATTTCATTTATCTTGATGCTGAGAAATATGTTAATAATTCAAATATTGTATCTGTGAGACCACTTCTGAAAATAGAATTTTATTACCTGGAAAATTCTTATATTGAAAACCAACGTTTTACAACAACTTTCAGAGCCAATATTTCACCAATTTCTATTAATGGGAATATAGATTTGACATACTCTCCATTTAACTTCCTTGAAATTCCTGCAGGAATCATTTGTGGAACAGGCTGGTATAACGAATACTTCGGAAAAGGAATAGGAATATATTCAAACTTTTATGATGAAGGTATAAAGGAAAATGTATATTCTTTGGAAAATTTTACAAAAATATATTTAAAATACTATCTTTCTACAAAATTAAACTTGGATTTTGAATATTTTAATAGTTTTATTTCTCAAACTCTATACTATCGATATTTTCTTGGCACAAAAAAGGATGAAGATGTCTGGCTTTATGAAAATATTCCTGATAATTTGAAATACTTCAGATATAGTTACGAAATTTATTCTGGGTTTAAACTTCCTTTTTTACTTAATAGAATTGGAATATTTTATAGTGCTGATTATGATATTACACATTATAGTCAATCCAAAGTAATAGATGGTGGCTGGGGATCTGATATTGCTGTTAAAAGATTTGGGCTTATATTTTCCTCAAGGGATTTTAAAATATTTTATAAAAAAACTGCATTCGATTTTATTTTAATCTGGGGAAATGAACCAAATTATGAAGAAGGGCAGGGAAATAACCTAATTTTGCAAAATAGGAAAATAAGAAAAGATATTCCTGAATATTACTTTTTAAGAGAAGTTTCGCTAATTTTTAAATCTGAGATTTGAGGTATAAAAATGAAAAGATTTTTGTGTATTTTATTTCTATTAGTTGGAACAGTATATTCCACTGAAAAACCAAAGAGTGTTATTGCTATAGATTTGGGATGGAGCACAGAAGGGTTAAGCAATGAAGGATATGGCTTTGGCTTGTCACTCGAACAAGAACTTTTCAGCTTTATGTCTATAAAGTTAAGGCATGGTGTGGTAGAAACTTACAAAAATAGAGTTGGTAATAGAGTTGACTCTTTTATCTATGTTTTTCTTCTTGCCTACAATCCTTTTAACAAAGGTCTTGAAGGTCCCTCACTTGCTTTAGGATACGGATATGATAATGTTCTTGTTTCAGATCACGATAGTGGTGAAACAAAATACAATTTTTTAATCAATTTTATAGACACCTACGTTAGTTATAAGTTTATATTAGCAGAAAGATTTTTACTTGAACCTTATGTTGAGTTTCTCTGGCCTATGGCTGATGTAAATAGATTAAAAACGGGTATTGCTATGGATACCACCTATGTCAACATAATTGGCCTTAATCTCGGATTTGTCTTCTGATTTTATCAATTAAAAATTGAATTTTTTTATATAATTTATCTTGTTCTATGTCAATTTTCTTAGTTTTTTCTTTAATAAGAATCTTATCTATTTCTTCTTTTTTTTCTAGTTTATTAAGTAACTTATTTATTTCTAACTTCCTCTCTGATAATGATAATGTAGTTAAAGAATAGTAACTCGAATTAAAATTAATTTTATCAATAGGATTCAAAAATTCAATACCAGTTTTATTGGGCAAACAATAGAAATTTTTAAACTCATTCTTTATATTTTCTACCAAAAGTTGAAATTGTTTATTTGTAATTTTATCAGAAAAATGTAGATCATTTCTTTTAAGAAATCCAAAAAGATAATTTTCAAGCCTAAAAAACCTATTAAACTTTTTAAAAAATGGATTTGTAAAAGAATTGGGAAATGAATGAGAACCATATATTTTTGAATAAGCAAGATCAAAACCAGAAAATATAACTTTTCCATTTGTAATTTTACTAGCCCACTTACCCGCAGAGACACTAACAGAAGGGTCACAAAGCATAAATGAAGGATTTTCAATCTCATCAAGGAAATTAATAAAAACCACATCATTTTTTACTTTTGATAAAAAGCTACTGGATGAATAAATGTCTGCAAAGATTACTACACCTTCTGGAAAATCATCAAAATAAAAACTATTTGCCACCCCTCCATCGGTAACAAAAATTATATCTGGTTTGATCCCAAAATAATTGAGTGTCTTATATGCTGAAAGAACCGAAATTATAATAAACTTATCCCGATTATCTTTAATAAAGTCAATGTTTTCATTAAGTGATGGCCCAGCAGCACATATAAGAACATCTTTATCTGTTTTCTCATTTACGCTAACAAAAAATCTATACTTCCTCTTTAATCCAATATAAATATTTCTTAAAAAATTAAAAAACCAAACTTTTATAAAAAAAGAAGAAACTTTTATATTTTCAACTGCTAATTTTGTATTTAATATCAACATTTTTTCAAATTCAGAATATTCATTTTGAAAATATTTTTTGTAAGATTCTAGAGAGATTAATCTTGGTTTTTTACCATTTACAAGTTCTTTTTCAATAATTTGTAAGATATTATAAGAGTTAATCTCTAGGACATTTTCTGTTAAGAATTCTTTCTCTTCTGGAAAAGGTAAAAAAGCATAAACCTTATACCTTTTTGACAATTCTTTTGAAAGATATCCAAGCCCTAAACCAAATAGTATTAAAAATTCATCCTCTTTTACCTGAAGATTATTAATAAATTTATTTATCTCTTTTAATGGATCATAGGAGCTTAATAAAAATACCCCATCTTTTTTAACTGTTAATAAACCATTCAAACCCTTCACTATTTCAATCATAATAATATTTTCGGTAAAATAGTTAAGTTTTTAATTCAAACTAAAAAGAAAATCTTTGATAAAAAGACAAAATCAATTTATAATTAAGAAATGATAGAAATTAATGATCAATTTAAAGAAGCAATAGATCATATTAATGCAAGAAAAAGTGTTTTTATCACTGGTAAAGCTGGAACGGGCAAATCAACCTTCCTAAAATATTTTATTGCAAACACAACACTTAAATATATAGTTCTTGCTCCTACAGGAGTTGCAGCAGTTAATATAGGTGGGCAAACAATCCATTCTTTTTTCAAAATTTTTCCCGGCGAAACTATGTCTGATCTTGAAGAAATAATAAAAAGAAATAAAA
The DNA here is from genome assembly GCA_026417755.1 of Brevinematales bacterium. Classification (GTDB taxonomy): domain Bacteria; phylum Spirochaetota; class Brevinematia; order Brevinematales; family JAOACQ01; genus JAOACQ01. Next base: position 20,058 of record JAOACQ010000023.1, read on the forward strand.
AAATTGATCTTCTTAACTCAATTGAATTAATAATTATAGATGAAGTTTCAATGCTAAGAGCTGATTTATTTGATCTTGTTGATCAATTGCTTAGAAAAATCTTAAAAAATAATTCCCCTTTTGCTGGTAAACAACTTTTACTTATAGGAGACTTATATCAATTGCCTCCTGTTGTTACCTCAAAAGAAAAAGAAATCTTTAATCAATTTTATGATACCCCATACTTTTTTTCTTCAAATGTAGCTAAAGAAATTGAGTTAAAAATTATAGAATTTGATAAAATATATAGACAAACAGACGAAAAATTCATAGAAATATTAAATAAAATAAGGAATGGAACAATTGAAGAAATTGATTTAGATTTTATCAACCAAAATTGTCTGACAGAAATAGAAGAAAGTGATTTCTCAATATACATAACACCTTACAATGAAACTGCAAAAAAGATAAATGAAGAAAAACTTTCAAACTTAAAAGGGAAAAAATATCATTTTGAAGGAATAATAGAAGGAGATTTCCCCTCTGAATATCTACCAACAGAACGAGATCTTATACTTAAAAATGGTTCCCAAGTGATGATGCTTGTCAACAATCCGGAAGAAGGTTATGTAAATGGCACCATTGGCAAATTTGTAGGATTATTCGAAAATAAACTTAAAATAGAAACAGAAGATAAAGATATAATTTATGTTTCTCCATTTGAATGGACAATTTTTGACTATGAATATAACAAAATAGATGGAACAATATCAAAAAAAGAAATCGGAAGTTTCTATCAATATCCGGTTAAACTTGCCTGGGCAATTACTATTCACAAATCCCAGGGTAAGACATTTAAAAAACTTATTCTCGACATAGGAAAAGGGGCTTTCTCTCCCGGCCAGATATATGTTGCTCTGAGTAGGTGTACATCACTTGAAGGTTTAAAACTTAAAAAACCTCTCTTAAGAAAACAAGTTTTTATAGATAGAAGAATCATTACTTTTATGACATCATCAAGATACATAGAAGCTGAAAAAGAAAATCCCTTAAAAGAGAAACAAAAACTTATTGAAAAAGCAATAGAAGAAAGAAAAAACATAGAAATAGTATACCTAAAAAAGAACGATCAAAAAAGTCAGAGAATTATTACCCCAATAGAAGTTGGTGTAATGGAATATGCGGGTAAAAAATACACTGGTTTATCAGGCTTTTGTCATACTAGTGGAGAAGAAAGAAATTTTAGGCTTGATAGAATACTTGATATAAAAATAATTGGTTAAACTTTTTCTTTAATATCTAAAAGTTCGTATATCTTGATAGGTTTATCCCTATGTTTTGCATTGTATTCTCCAAGTTCCCTTACTTGAGCATATTCTTTAACCTTCTCATAAGTAAACTCACTTATTATGATGTTAGTATTATAAGTCTTATTTTCATCCTGCAATTCTTCTGTAAGTATTGCAGTATCACCCACTGCTGTATAATTCATTTTTTTCTCTGAACCTATATTACCAACTATTATTTTCCCACTATTAAGCCCTATACCGATGTTGATTTTGTTTTTACCGAGTGCTTCCATCCTTGCATTAAAATCTTTAAGAGCCTTCATCATTTTAACAGCAGATAAGCAGGCATAATAAGCATGATCTTCCAGATCTACAGGAGCACCCCAGAAACCAACAATAGCATCACCAATATATTTATCAAGCGTCCCTTTATTCTCCATAAGAATATTTGTCATTATAGATAGATAATCATTAAGAAAATCAATCAATTCTTTGGCACTCATACCCTCTGAGAGGGTTGTAAAACCTCTTATATCAGAAAAGAGCATCGTAACTTCTTTCTCTACTCCTCCCTGTTTAGCAAGTTCAGGATTTTCAACAAGTATATTTACAAATTCAGGGCTAACATACTTTGAAAATGTTGCTTTAATCCTTTTCTTTTCTCTTTCTTCAGTAAGAAGAAGATATATTTGTCCAAAAGTCAAGGTAAAGACTCCACTTATTAAAGGGATAAATGTAAGTATAATTATTCTCATAAAAAACAAACCAAATCCAAGAGCAAGTGGTAGCCCAATAGAAATAATAGCCGAAATGCCTGTATAAGAAACTTTTCTACCAGCTAAGAGGGAAACTATAATAACAAGAACAAAAATATAAATAATATTGAGACTTGTTGGAACCTCATACAAAAAATCTCTATTTAAAATTGTTCCAAGAGCATAAGCTAGATGTTCTGTACTATTGAGATTGCCAAGTGGTGAAAGCCATTGGTTACCTGTCAAACCCTCAATATCAATTCCAAAAAGAAGTATTGTATCTTTTGGAATCCCAGCTCTTTTTAAGTCTTTAAGTGAAAGAGTATTGAGAAAACCGGATTTACTCCTTCCACGATAATTAACATTTACACAATAATTTTTATCTACTGGGATTTCAAAATTTATCCTCTTGTTCTCATATAAAGCATTTTTTATAATAATCTTATTTTTTAAGAAAACCACATTATTAATATCAGAATCAAGTATTTTTAAAGTTGCAAGGAGCACACTAGATGGATAAAAAACATTATGAATCTTATAGTCATTTCCTTCTTTTTGATAGTATTGCACTTTTATAATCATAGGAGCAAGATCATAAATATCATTCTTCATTTCTATGTTTCCAGCTCCAATAAGATGAAAACTGGCAAGAATATCCGGCAGAGAACTATTTATTTTCTGATATGCCTTTAATTCTGGAATAAAATCCAGCTTTAATTCAAAAGGTTTAAGAGCCAGTGCAACCTTTGAATCATAGGGTAAAATATGTCTTGCTTTGTCTTCTGCTTCTGTAAATCTCTCAAGGATTATGTTCTGTCCCTTTATAACAGAATTATTATTTACTGCCTTAATAAAATTATCTATCTTTCCTTCATATTTCCAGTTTATATCAAACCAAGCTATTTTTGGTTTTGATTCTTCAAGATTATTTATATGATTGATAAGGTCAGCCCAGATGTCATAATCAAAATTAAGTGATCCAAATTTTGAGACACTTACATTATCAAGTAACACAAGTCTTATGAGTCTATAATATCCCTTTCCCCCCTTAAGACTTGTCCAACCTCTCGAAAATTCAGACTTAGATTGAGCTGTTGTATTAAATCTCATTGAGAGAGAAATGTTTTCTATTCTTTTTAGTAATTTACCAATTCTTATAACATCATATTTTTCTGGAAGATAATAAAATAAAACAACAATAAAAGTAAAAATAAGACTTACAATTATTATATATAAAAGATTTTTCATTTTTTGTGTCATCTTTAACCTCCATTATTCCTTAAAATCAATAAGTTCGTAGATTCTCACTGGCTTAGTTTTACCTTTTACCTTGGTAAGATCAAGTTCTCTTATATAAAATTTATCCTTAACAGCCTCATAAGTATTTTCTGTAATTATAATATGAGTATGAAAATATTTATTCAAACCTTTCACTCTTGAAGCAAGATTAACATTATCACCTATAGCAGTATAATTTGTTTGCTGCTCTGAACCAACATTTCCTACAACTACGATACCGGTATTAATACCTATTGTCAAATTAATTGGAGGAATACCTTTTTGTTTTAATTCTTTATTCATATCTTCTACGGTGTAGAGCATTTTTATAGCTGCCTCACATGCTTTATACTCCTGGTCTTCAATCTCTATTGGTGCTCCCCAGAAAGCCATGACATTATCTCCGATATATTTATCCAGAGTTCCATCCAGGTTAATAACAATTTCTGCCATTTTTGAAAAATAGTTGTTAAGAAAATCAACCATATCTTTTGCTTGTAATTTTTCTGAAATTTCTTCAAGATTTTTCACAGCCGAAAAGAAAATAGTGACTTTTCTTTCTTCTCCACCAAGTTTAAGTTTGTCTGGATTTTGTATCAAAATATCAACAAGTTTTGGATTTACATAACTTGAAAACAAGCCTTTTATCCTCTTTTTATCTTTTTCTTCTGTCAACAACATATAAATCTGCATTACAATTACCACAATTAATGCTGATAAAATTGGAGTTAATGTAATAATGCTATAACCAGAAATAAAAGTCATAATCCCAATAACTATAGGTAATAAAATAGCAATAAAAATAGCAACTATAGCAAAAATTGTTCCAAAACAAACCAAAACACCGGATACAAAAGCAACCCCAAGTGTATAAAGAAAATCTGTAGTTAAATTTCTCTTATCAAAAATAAAATCCCTATTAAGTATGGTGCCGAGACTATAAGCAAGTAACTCAATACCATACATCTGACCAAAAGGAGATTGATGAATATCAAATGCCCCAATTTTAGAATACATACCTATAAATAGAATATCATTACTACTAAAATTATATTCCTTATACTTTGCAAAAGGGATTGTCCTTATAAAACCACTATTAGGAAAAGATTTGTAATTTATCTTCATTTTAATTTCATCATCCACTGGAATTTTAAAATCCATTCTTTTACCATCATAAAGGGCATTTTTTAAAATGAAGTTGTTATCTTTTAACTCGTAATTTGTTACTTCGGTATCAAAAATTTTTGCTGCCATTGCAAGAACAATGGCTGGATAATAAACATTTGTTAATTTAAGCTCGTCATTTTCTCTGTAATAAAAAAAACTCGATACAACCAGTGGAACTTTCGTCGTTGGATTAATCGATACATCAACATTAGCAGAACCTGCTATGTCAATGTGCTCGGCTAACTCTTTCATCATTGAACTAACTTTTGCAAACTTTGTTATATGAAATCTATCCTCAAAATCAATCTCAAAACGTTTTAATGCCTGAATCTTTGGTGAAAAATAATTATCTCCTTCGCCTCTTCCCTCAAGAATTTTAAGTATAAATTCTTTGTCATCAATATACTTACCAACACTCAGACTAAAAGTTTCAAAAATCAAATCTTCTACAAGAACCCCTTTATAATTCTTAAATGCTTCTATTAATGCCTTATCACTTTCGGGATATGCACTTGGTTCTGCAAAAATAATATCAAATAAAACCATTGGTGGATTTTGACTTTTGTTAAGATGATTTAAAAAATCTGCCCATACTTTTCTATTAAATGGCCAACTTCCACCATACTCTTGAATGGTCTCATCATCAATTGCAAGAATTATAAAATTTTTCATATTTTTTCTTTTGTCATTGAAATTTCCCCTGTATGTCCCCTTTACTAAAGAGGAAAAGAAATAATTAATAACCTCTACATTTGCTTCCATTGTATTGAGAAAACTTGTAATTCTTGTGTCATCAAAAAGATAGAAAAGAATACAGAAAACAGCAGATATGAAAAATGAAAGCAAAAAACTCAGTAAAAATTTAAATTTTTTCTGAAAAATTTTCTTTAACATTTTTCATCTCCTTTAATTTTAAATATCAATCCACCAAGAGGAGGAAGTGTTATATCAATAGAATAAGGTCTACCGTGAAATGGAACTCTTTCTGCTTCTTTACCTCCCTGGTTACCAATATTTGCTCCACCATAAATCGAAGAATCTGAGTTAAATATTTCAGCATAAAATCCAGCTACAGGCACACCTACCCTATAATTATATCTTGGTACCGGAGTAAAATTCAGAACTACTACTAAAAAACCACCATCTTTTGACTTTCTTATATAAGCCAGTATACTATTATCAGCATCATAAAAATCGATCCATTCAAAACCATTTGGATTGGTATCAAGTTCATACAATGCCCTTTCTCTCGAATAAAGGTGATTAAGATCTTTTACAAGTCTTTGAAGGCCCGAATGCTTTTCATACTGAAGCAAATGCCAATCAAGGCTTCTTGCCTCACTCCACTCACTCCATTGGCCAAATTCTTGACCCATAAATAAAAGTTTCTTGCCAGGATGAGTCCACATATAAGTATAGAGTACTCTGAGGTTAGCGAATTTTTGCCACTCATCACCAGGCATCTTTCCTATCATAGATCCTTTGCCATGAACCACTTCATCATGAGAAAATACAAGAATAAAGTTTTCACTATAAGCATATATCATAGAAAAGGTTATAGTGCCTTGGTGATATTTTCTGAAAACTGGATCTTTAGTAAAATAAACCAAAGTATCATGCATCCAACCCATATTCCACTTAAATTCAAACCCAAGACCACCAAGATATACAGGATGAGAAACACCCCCAAAAGCTGTTGATTCCTCGGCGATTGTTGTTCCACCGGGCTTTCTCGCATATCCCCCCTCACTCATTCGTTTAAGACACTCGACTGCCTCTAAGTTTTCCCTACCAC
>JAOACQ010000047.1 GCA_026417755.1 Brevinematales bacterium
GCATTCCAGCCTGTCCACCTCCAGGTAGTTAATGATGAAAGCGTAAACCATGTTGTATAGCCTCTCAGCCACTCTATTGGTAATTTAATAGGAAGTATTGGTTCAAAAAATCTTAAAGCATAGTTCATAAAACCATACTGAGTCCCATAAATAACACTGAAAACGATTGCTACTGCAACACTTGAAGTAAGATAAGGGACAAACATAACCCCTTTAAAAAATTCCTTCAACTTTACAAGACCCTGATTAAGTATAAAAGCAAAACTCATACCTATAAAGTGTTGTGGAATAGCAGTCCAGAAAAGCATGCCAAACGTATTTAAAGTACTTTTCCAGAATAACTGATCTTTAAGAATAGCAATATAATTATTAAAACCCACAAAAGTCATTTCTCCAATTCCATTCCATTTCTGGAAACTAAGGTATAAAGAAAAGAATATAGGGAAAGTGCTGAAAATTAAAAAAGAAATATAAAAAGGAGAGATAAAAATGTAGGGAGCTATCTTTCTTTGAAATCCAGATAATCCACTTCCTTGATATTTAGTTTTTACCTGGGCAGTTGTAGCAGACATAAATCCTCCTCAAAATATCTTGATTTTATTATATAGTAAGTGTTAAAAAAGTCAATATTTTTTTGATTGTCTTATATAAAGATAGAACTTGAATTGTTGACGATAACAAAGAAAATAAATAAAAAAGAGGGCTCACCGCCCTCTTTTTTTAGTATATAAATAGCATTTCTCTATATTTTGGAAGTGGCCAGATTTTATCATCAGTTTCCTGTTCAAGAGTGTCTGCTACCTTTCTTAGCTCTAACATAGCAGGAAGAACCTTTTTGCAATACTCCTCAGCCTGTTTTTCAATATCCTCGATGGATTGTGTATTCTCTAATGTAGTTTCAAGTTTAGAAATCAGGTTCTGGAATTCTTCTACTTTCGCAGAATAACTCTCAAGCAAAGATTTTGTAGAAGTTTTTACTCCAGTTGAAGCTAAGGTTGCTACATTAGCGGCAAGTTCTGTTTCATATTTTAATACTGCAGGTAGTATCATAGTTTTAGCTATCATAAGAGCCGCCTCAGCTTCTATATTCACAAGTTTAGAATATTGTTCAAGGTAAATATGGTACCTTGAGTGAATTTCTCTGTCAGATAAAATCCCAAACTTTGTAAGAGCCTCAATATTTTTCTTTGATACCCATGCTTTGAGTGCTTCTGGGGTTGTTTTATAGTTTGGAAGTCCTCTTTTTTCTGCTTCTTTTTCCCATTCTGGGGAATAGTTATTTCCTTCAAATAGAATTGGTTTAGACTCTTTGATCGCCTCAGTTATTACAGACATTACTGCCTGATTTAACTCTTTACCTTTTTTGAGGTTATCTTCAATTTCGGAAGCAAACTCGTCAAGAATATTTGCAACAGCCGTATTTATAATTGTATTTGCTGGTGCTATTGACATAGAAGAACCAACAGCTCTGAATTCAAATTTATTCCCTGTAAAAGCAAATGGAGAAGTTCTATTTCTATCTGTTGTATCTTTTGAAATCACTGGAAGGTTAGAGATACCAAGTTTTATAATCTGTTCATCTGTATATTCAACTTTTTTATTAGAAATAATAGCTTCTACTATTGAAGTCAACTGCTCACCAAGATAAACCGATATAATAGCTGGTGGAGCTTCGTTTGCTCCAAGTCTGTGGTCATTACCTGCTGTAGCAACTGCTGCTCTCATAAGATCTGCATATTTATAGACAGCTTTAATTGTTGCTGTGAGAAATGTTAAAAATTGTAAGTTAGCATGTGGCGTTTTACCAGGATCAAGTAAATTGTTACCATCTGAATCGGAAAGCGACCAGTTATTATGCTTACCAGAACCATTTATACCTGCAAATGGTTTCTCGTGAAGTAAAAGAGCAAGATTATATCTTGCTGCTGTCTTCTTAAGCGTTTCCATTACAAGCTGGTTATGATCTGTTGCAATATTTGAATCTTCAAAAATCGGAGCAATCTCAAACTGAGCTGGAGCTACCTCGTTATGTCTTGTTTTTGCTGGAATTCCTAGTTTAAATAGTTCTTTTTCAACATCCTGCATAAAAGCTAATATTCTTTCACGAATAGAACCAAAGTAATGGTCTTCCATCTGCTGACCTTTTGGAGACGGAGCACCAAATAGTGTTCTACCCGTAAGGAGAAGATCTGGCCTTCTATAATAATAAGCCTTATCTATGAGAAAATATTCCTGTTCTGGCCCCACAGTTGAGTAGACTCTCGCAACTTTATCATTACCAAAGATTTTGAGAATTCTTAAAGCCGCCTTATTAACGGCTTCCATAGATCTTAATAGTGGGGTCTTCTTATCAAGAGCCTCACCTGTATAGGATAAAAATATAGTTGGAACACAAAGTGTCGCTCCGTTAATATTTTCTACAATAAAAATTGGAGAGGTAGGATCCCATGCAGTATAACCTCTTGCCTCAAAAGTAGCTCTTATCCCACCTGAAGGGAACCTTGAAGCATCTGGTTCTCCCTGTCTTAAGTTCTTCCCTGAAAATCTGTTGATTGGCACACCCTTGCTGTCAAACGAAAGAAAACTGTCATGCTTTTCTGCTGTGAGCCCAGTCATCGGCTGAAACCAATGCGTATAATGTGTCGCACCCTTATCTATAGCCCACTCTTTCACTCCATGAGCAACCTCTTCAGCAAGTTGTTCATCAATTGTTCCACCTTCCCTAATTATTTTTTTCAGCTTCTGATAAGCTGAATATGGAAGATATTTTGCCATTGCAGCATCGTTAAAAACGTTTATTCCGAAAATATCAAGGATGTTGTATCCTTGTTTTGAAGTGGGATTTGGATTTTTGGTGAAATCTCTTTCGATAACCTCTTTTAAGGCTTCTTCTCTTAAATTCATAAATTTAAATTCCTCCTTTAAGTTTTATTATAAAACTATTGCAAATTTTATGCCAGTTATTTTAAAGTTAAAATTTTGTAGATAATAATTAACTTTTATGAATTTTTAACTGTGATTTTTATTAAAAATTTTGCCTAATTTTTAGGCAAAATACAATTCTATGTGTGTAAAAATAGGCAAAGTTAAAAAGATTTATTTTTATTCCGAAAAAATAAAATAAGGTTTTAAAAGAGGTTTTTTATGAAAAAATTTTTATTTATTTTAATACTTCTTATATTTCATAGAGTATATAGTGAAACAGACAAAAAATATGCATTATTATACTTTAAATTCTATCCTACGGATTTAAAGGTTAAAGTTTTTATAGATAACAGATTCAATCTTACAGATGCTGAAAAAGCAGAATATCATATAGCCAATATTAAAAATGGTGAGGCTAAAATCTTTCTTGTTAATTCCTCAAAACTCGAAAGACTTGATAAAACGATTAATTATCAATATAGAATTGCTTTTTATAAAACTGACGGAAAAAATGAAATTCCAGTATACTCTTTCAAGTTATATTTTGAAGGTGATAAAGTAAAAATCAAATACGACAACATGAATGAAAAAGAATTCATTAAAGACCTTATTTCTGATAGTTATTTTATCAAAGATATAAACGGAAACGATTTTAACCTATCTGAAAAAATGAGAAAGGTTAAATTGATAGGAAAGATTAAAGAAGTTACCCCCGATGGAAAAGTAAATTATAAAGTTCTTTCTGATAAAGTCAAAATCACACTTCTTAGAAAGGTTGAAGATGATAATTTTGCAAAAGATAGAGAGATAGAGGTAGAACTTGGAAAAGAATTCTTTATAGGTCATTACCCATATGAATTAATTTTTGATGAAACCGAAAAATTTATACCTTTAGCTTTATTAATTAAAAATAATGAAGAATCTAAAGATTTTTTAATACATTTTGGCGAAGTGTGGGATAATCCTTATGAATATACCTTAATATTTGAAAGAAACAAAAATGTTATTGAAATTTTGAAGGATGATAACTTTGAATATTATTATAAAATTGGTAAGAAAAAGTTCAAAAAGGTTGATAATATAAGATTTTTCACTAAAAATTACACTAATGAAAATATTAAGATAAGAATAGCTGGAAAATCAAATATAATTAAGTGGTTAAAAACTCCTTTTTATAACTTTTCTTTTACACTTTCTTATGATAAAAATGCAAAAGAATTGGTTGAAAATTTATGTTTATCAAATTCATTCTTGAAAAAACTGGATGACTGGACTATATCTTTCATCCCCGAGTTTAAATCCACTCCTTTTGCAATCTTTTGTTATCCTGATAACGCAAATCTGGAAATAGATAAACTAGATCCCTTATTTATAAATGAAGAATCAAAAATGAGTTTCAACAGTACGCCTGTTTTTCTTAACGAATTAAGTTACGGAAAATATCGTATAACAGTAAAATGGTTTAATGAGGATAAAAGTCATTCCGAATCAGAAGTAAAAATCATTAATATTGATGACAATATCTTTCTTGGTAGAGAAATAAGATTTTTTACAAACAAAACCACAAAAATACCTTACATATTCCTGGAAAAAAGTGGAGTAAACATTAAAGAAAGAGAAAATTATCTTAAAAATATTGATTTACCATACTCAACTAATTACGCTTATTATATACAACTTATAGCTTTTGATAGTAAAGATAAGAACATTGAGAAGAAAATTAAAAACTTCGTCATAAATTATAGAAAAAAGTATGAAGTTTTATATAACGAAAACTCAACTTTATATCTGGCTCATAAGTCCATTAATGGAAAACAATATACAGTTATACTAAATGGTCCTTATGATAAGAAGGCCATTGAAAAAGAAATAAACAAGAATCAAAGAATTGTTACAAGTTCTTTCTTAGTAAAAAATAACGAACTTAAAAATTTAAGAGAACTATCCGGGAGTAATTGATGAAAAATTATATTAATTTTTTGTTATTCTTTTTATTTTTAAGCTGTGCTGAAAAATCAATTAACGAAAATATCATTATAGCTTTTGATGGAGAAATTCAAGAATTTAAAGTAAGTGATTTTACCAATGTAGTAGGAAGAAAGTTTAAAGAAAAAACAGGCAAGTTACCTAAAATGCTGGTTGTAAAAAAAGAAGGAATTTACGATGAAGTTCTCGATAATCCAAAAGCATTTATTGATGAATTTAATCTCAAAAACGACACAAAGTATTATTTTGCCTTATCTATAAAACCGATATTTAACTCCTTAAAAAACAGAATAGAATATGAAATGTGTTTTGGAACTATCGAAAGTTTAAATCATAATTTAGAGTTTGTGAGAGGAGCTGTTCTGAGTCCTTTCAAAGTAATAGAAGAATTTGATGAAAGTTATTTTAAAAACAGTGAAAACTTAAAAAAGATTTTCGTATTTGGCAAAAAGGTAGACAAACTACTAACTTTAATAAATACAAATAATTTAATAGGAATAGAAGATAAGAAAAATTTTTCAAATTCTTTGGTTAATTTTTTTGATAAAGTTTCTTCAAAAAATTTTGTTATAACTTTTCGCGAAGTATCAACCGATATTTTGAAACTCTTTAAAGACAATCAGATTTTTGATGATGAATTCTTTGAAGATGCAAACAGAGCTTTTGTCTTCATAATTTCTTCAACAGCAAAGAAAAAAGAAGAAAAAAACTTTTATGAAGGTTTATTTTTTGCTTCAAAAGCAGATTTTAAAGATGTTATAGAATTTGATGCCCCTATAAATATCAATAGTTTAATTAATGATTTTTCTCTTATAGTCAGTAACTATGCTGACATAAAGGACAATCTTGTTATTTACTGGAGAATTAATCCAGATTTTACGGGGAAAACTTATGTGGAATTCAAAAAATATAGTGATTTCATAAATCTGCCCGGAGAATACCTACTTTTAAGTAGCATTGATAAAATAATGGATAAAGATTTCTTTGACTTTAAATATTTTAATGAAAAAAAAGAAGAAATTTTCGATAAAATATATTTAAGAATTGTTGAAAAGAGACTCAATAATCTCTTTTACGATAGAAAAAACCAAAAATTGAGTAAAATTATCTTTTTTGAATATATTTCTACAGGAAAAATAATTATAAAGGCTGTATTTGGCCCTGTCGACAAAAATAAAATTTCTTTTTATATTAAAGAACTTGACAAGCTGGGTATAAAGGCTAACCCGGCTCTTTTTAAAGCTGGAGAATTCAGATAACTAAAGTTTTTGAGCTTTTATAGCAGCTTTGATTAATAAAAGAATAAGACAAACCCTCCATAAAATCCAAAAACTCAAACTGATCATACCATTAATAATGGCAAGAGGAGTTAAATATAAAAATTGCCACAAAACATAGTCTAAAGCTTCTACAATTGCAATAACCAAACCAAAAATAATTGAAAATTTTGGTGTTTTTTTGTAGGAGATTGATATAATCAAAAGTAAAATTGCCAATATAAAATAAAAATAAAGTGAAAATATTATAGATAAATAATACCTCCAATCTATTCTTCTAAGAATAAGAAATATTATTTTTAAAACCATTATAAAGAAATAAAATACAAGAATAATTCTAGTCTTTGCTATAAAAAAATACGGATCAGCCGGTGTGTTTTCAACAGGTTTCCCATCTATAAATATTTCTAACTCTTTTTTGTAACGAACAATAGAACTCTTAGAAATTTTTATGTGATGAGTCTCATTTTCAATTGTAAAATGTTTTTCAATATTTTGAGAGAGAGATTCTTCAAACAATGCCCCATCTATAAAAATTTTTATCTTATTTTCAAAAAACAAATATTCTACTTCAACTTTTGAAGAATCTATATTAACAACATAAACTACTTTATCACTCTTTTTAATTTTTTTAGATTTTATATATTTTTTATCCATAAAATATTATATATGGATTTAAATTTTTTTTCAAAATACTCCAAAAAGAGTATTCATAATTTCGTTTTTCTGAAGTATGATTAATATAAAAATATAGGAGGTAAACAATGAAGAATTTAAATTTTTTAGCCATTGTAATGTTTATAACTATCGCAGGTTGTCAGATAGCCAGTGAAAGTTCGGGAGGAAGTAGTCAGACTTTAACCGATAAAGATAGGTTAAAGGGGCACTGGGAATTAGCTTATGTTGAGCCTGATGCTACAAATATCGCTTATATACAACTATCTAATAAATTCCTGACAAACATTCCTCCAAATACTACAATGGAATTAACGATTCAGAGTGCTTCTTTATTTATGCATGTTTATTTCGACGATACTAGTTTGACAAATCTTCAGATTTCCAGTATTTCAGCTATTCTCATAAGTATATCTAATAATGAAACTAACACAACCCCTATTTCTGGTGAAGAAACAAATAAGGCAAATGAGCTATATTTTCTGGATGATGTAGCAAAAAAATTAACAGTTGTAAGTACAAACCTAACTCAAACAAATATGATATTGTATTATAATTTTGTAACTAGCAGCAGGGTTATTATGAGACTTGACACAAATTTTGACTTTGGTGGTATAAGCAATATGGTATTTGATAAGAAATAATTTTTTAGGGGGCTGTTCTTTATTGAGGCAGCCCTCAAATTTTTAATAAAAACACTTGAAATATTGATATTTTTTTTGAATAAATTAAAATAGTATTAATATCAGGGAGGATTTAATGAAGAAATTAATCTCTATAATCTTAGTTTTTTTTATTTGTCTTAATTATATTTTTGGAGAAATTGATATTAGTGATTATGAGAAAGGAAAGATGTCAGGTAAGGAGAAAGCTAAAAGTTATAATTCTATAGGCTATTTTATGATGGGATGTCTACTTAACTGGGCTGGATTTTTTATAGCCTTAGGTGTTGACCCAATAGCCCCAACAGATGAGTTAATCGGAAAATCTGATGAGTATATAACTGGCTATATGGAAATGTACAAGAAAGAAGTTAAGGCAAAGAATATAAGTGGGGCTCTTGTCGGGAGTTTAATAAGCACTGGTGTGATAATTGTTGGGGGAGTAATTTTAGTGATCTATGTGGCAAATGCTGCACAAACTGCTACTGAGAGTTGTCTCAGCAAAATTTTAACTCAGGCTTTTAAAAATGCCTGTTCTAAGTCAGTAATTTACTCTTTGATATCTTCTGGATTTTAGCATTTTTCATTATTTCATAAACTAAGATTACTATAAGTCTAAATGCCGATAAATGTTATATTAATAACTGCCCAAAATTATTAGTCTAATCTTATGTATTTCAATCGTAGGGAATTAAAAACTACATTAATAGAACTTACTATCATAGCTATTTCAGCAATCAAAGGATGAAGAACCCCTATCATAGCAAGTGGAATGGCAATAATATTATAAAAGAATGCCCAGAAAAGATTTTGTTTTATTTTTTCAAATGTCTTTTTAGAAATTATTATAGCTTTATAAACTCCCACCAAATTTCCACCAACAAGCGATATATCTGCAGCTTCTATAGCTATATCTACACCTGTGCCTATAGCTATCCCAACATCTGCCTGCTTTAAGGATGGAGCATCATTTATTCCATCTCCAACCATTACAACCTTTCTGCCTTTATTTTGTAATTCTTTTATAATATTAATCTTATCCTGTGGCAACAGTTCTGAATAAAACTCATCTATACCAACTTTTTTAGCTATATATTCTGCTGAATATCTATTATCTCCTGTGAGCATTATCGACTTAATTCCAAGAGAATGTATAAGTCTTATTCCCTCTATAGAATCGGACTTAATATCATCTGTAATAACAAAAGCACCAATAAATTTTCCATCAAAACCAATACCGACTAAAGTCATCCCCTTACCTGAAAATTCTTTTAAACTTTCAATATAATTTTCTGAAACATAAACCCCCTCTTCTTTAAGAAAATTTATACTTCCCGCTACAAGCTCCTTTGATTCATAAATAGCTTTTATCCCTTTTCCAGGAAAATTTTCAAACTTTTCTAAAGAATTAAAAGACTCATTTAAATTAGGCTTAATAAAATCTATAATAGCTTTAGCAAGAGGATGAGTTGATAAACTTTCTATCACATAGGCAAGTTTAAATAGACTATTTCTATCATCTGTAATAAAATTTACCACTACTGGTTTTCCCAAAGTTATTGTTCCTGTTTTATCAAAAACAACAGTATCTACCTCCTTCATTCTCTGGATTGCTTCTCCATTTCTCACAAGGATACCATTTAAAGCCGATTTTCCCATCCCTATCATCAAAGCTGTCGGAGTAGCAAGTCCGAGTGCACAGGGGCAAGCTATAACAAGAGTAGCAATAGATGAAAATATAGCATTAGAAAACCTATCTGCACCACTCACAACCCATGGAAATATAACTTGAAACCTTTGCATTAATTCAGGCAAAAAATACCAAAGGCAAAAGGTTATAACTGAAAGTATGAGAATAAGTGGAACAAATATCGAAGTAATTTTATCTGCAAGCTGTTGAATTGGCACTTTTGATGCCGAAACATTTTCAATCATTTTTATGACCTGAGACAAAAATGTCTCTTCTCCAACTTTTTCAATTTTTACTTTTAAGATACCATTTATGTTTATCGTAGCTCCTATTACCTTATCACCATTTTTTTTATCTACCGGCAGTGGCTCACCACTTACCATAGATTCATCTATACTTGCTTCTCCCTCTATTATTATTCCATCTGAAGGAATTTTTTCACCAGGTCTAACTAAAACTATATCGCCTATTTCAAGATTTTCAACAGGAATATTCACAACATCTCCATCAACCAAAAGATGTGCCTCTTTTGCCCCGAGCTGGGCAAGTTTTTTTATTGCCTCTCCAGCCTTTCCAGTTGACATTTCTTTGATATAGTTTCCAATAAAATTAATTGTAACAATCATTGCCCCAATTATTGAAAAATCTTGAATATCAAAATTTAACATTTTTAAAAACCCTGTAGCAAATGCAGCAATACTACCTATCCCAATCAGAGAATCCATACTAAAATAAAAGTTTCTAAAAGCCATAATTGTAGCTTTAATGATAGGAAAACCCAATACAAATATCAAAACCCCACTCAATAATAAATCAACAAACATACCTATAAACTCAGGAAATAACTTAATATGAAATAACATTTCAAGAACCATTTTCAGCATCAATGGAACTGAAATAAGAATAGAATAAATAAGCCTTAATCTCTCCTTTTTGAGATAATCGATTTCTTTTTTTTCTTCATCTATAAGCTCATAACCTGCCTTTTTTACAGCGTTATAAAGTGTATTAAAATCAATACTATCTTTAAGATAAATTCTTGCACTTTTACTTGATAAATCAACATTAACTTTTTCTATTTCCTTCAAACTCAATAGAGCTTTTTCTACATTCATTACACAGCTAGCACAATGCATACCTTCTACTTTATATTTTACTTCTCTCATAAACCCTCAAATAGTATACCCCTGTAGGGTATAAATATAATACTAAAATTTAAAGGCAAAGTCAAGCAATTTTTAAAATTATTTCTATAGAAAGTATAAAAATTAAATATAAGAACAGAATTTAAATTATTTTTTTCAAAAAATTAACTCTTTTTTAATAAAATTACTTGACATTTTAAAATATTTTCTTAATAATTTATTATAAAATTCTGAATTAAGGATAAAATTGAAAATAAATTCTTATCTTTATGGTTATAGAACAAAGGTAAATTTATAAGTAAATAATATTCAATATCAACAATAGCTTACTGAACTGAAATAGTCTATACTTATACAACAACTACATTATAACAAATCAGAAATAAATTTTATAAATGCACCCCAATTGATAAAATCAAAATAAATAATAAAATTTCCTACTATATAAAAAGTGATTTTTATCATCATTAATTATCATCATTAAAATATATAATTTATTTGAGGTTAATAATGAAAGAAAAACAACTCATATTCAAATTTTCACTTTATATGCGGGTATATGGTGCGGCTATTTTGGGACTGATGGGTTTTGCGTACTTGTTACTCATTTTTATTCCAGTGGGTGATTTTTTTTCTTTGATAACAGTTGACAAAAATGATTATCTCTTCATCTCAATTTTTGCAATTGGGCTTATACCTTTTACATTTATTGGATTCTATTTATTTTATAGGCATAGCGGTTGTGTTATTTTGAATCAAAAAGCCATTATTTTAAAGCGTTTTGGTAAAGAAAAAGAAATACTTTACAGTAATATTTTTTACATTGGGTTTACAAATTTTCATATCCCAGAGGGTATTATTATTAAATCACAAACATCCACTCTTTCATTTAGCACACAGATTGAAAACTATCCTGAACTATGGAAAATTCTAAAAAAGAAGGTTTTTTCTGAATTGTTAAAACCAGAAAGGTTAACTTTTCCATTTTACCTATCTTTTACTAGCCAGTTCTGGTTTTCAAAAATTTTGCAGTTTTGTGGATTAATTGCTATATTGTTTGGAATTGTGGCGATCTTGGGTGGTGTTGGAAAAACAGGTAAATTCGATTGGGGAATAGGAGGCTTTCTTATTTTGCTTTCTTTAAGCATAATTATAGCTGCTGTGATAATTGAATTGTCTCCCAACCAATTTGCAAAGATAATATTCACCGAACAAGATATTAAAGGCTACTACATCAACGGAAAAACCAAAAGTTGGCCAGTATCAAATCTAAACAGAATCTCTTTCAATGAAAAAAAGAGATGGTTTTATGTAGATGGTGTTGAGGGGTATGCTCCCCAACGTTCAGTAATGCTTAACTTTGAAAAATATCCACCATTGATCATCTTCGATAAACGAATCAGAGACTTCGGATATAACGCTGAATGGTTATATATTTGTCTTAATTATTTATATAATGCACAGTTATCCAAAAAGATTAGTCCCCAAAAATGAACTAAATCCGAAAGGTTTTACAATTATATACTTAATTCCTCTTGACGATCAACCCCACTCCTGAATGTAAAGACCATAATTCAGAGTTTCGATATTTTTTGTTTTCAATTCAAGTGCTTACGACCTATCGTTTCTATCCAAAACAGCTAACATATTTAATTTGTTCGAGTTATGATTGCAAAATGTCTTTGTAGCTTATTCTTTTTTACAAACAAAAAATTGGTAGGCTTTATGCCCAAAATAATAAATTTGGAGGTAAAAAATGGCAGAACAAAAATATTTTGACTCTTCTGAAGAAATTATAATTCTGTGTCCTTATTGTATGGGAGAAATTGAAGAGGACACTCAAATCTGTCCTCATTGCAAACAAGACACACAAAATGATGCTCCTTTTGAGATGACATTAGAGGAATATGAAAGTGAACCACGAGTTAATTGTACCTCTTGTGGAAAGCCCATTTTAGAGCTTGCCAACATATGCCCTTTTTGCGGCAACCACCAGAAACATTAGTAAGATAAGTGGGGGTCAATGAACAGAATATGTAGATCGCGATCGAAATCATCTAGAAATAACCATCACATCGAACACGGCGCCGCGTGTATGACTTACTAAATCCGGTGCCGGGTGAGGCGGAAATTGAGATAGAGACTTTTACATTAGGTAAGAATTTGTGAATAAAGAAACAGGAGAAGTTATAGAGGATCAAACTTTGTATAATTTACACATGCTTCAAGTGAAGTTAGATATAGATGAGTATAAGTCTTTAGGAGATCCCCGTCTTACACGCCAAGACATATTATGCGGGTTTGCCCAGTTATGTTAACATTTTAGTATTTAGAAAACCTAAGTGATAAAGTTGTTTAGTCGATTTCTGGCTCACTTTTTGATAAATATAATTTTTATTTTCATAACACTAAATTTAAAAAATATATATACAACTTTCCAACTTAAAATTCATTAAGAAATTAAACACATTTTAAAACTTTTTTAAACACTATTAAAAATCTAAACTTTTCTTTCTATAAAGTTTTTTTTAATCTTTACTATAAAACTCTTTCACGAACAAAAAAATATTTACAAAATTTACATTTATAAACTGTATTTTTCATAAACTCAACATGAATTTTCCAAACCAAAAAAAATTTTAAGTTTATTTGCTTTTCTTAAAATAATTCCTTATTATATATATTCAATGTAAAACTATATGAGAGCCCATATAGATGATCTGCGTCCTACTTTTGGGGGCAAGTGATGAGCACACACTCGGTCGATCTCGTTCAAAAGAGCGTGGATTATGTTCCAGACATACGGCTGATCTATAAGGAGCATCTGGAGAACATATTGCCTTATGTGTTTTTGGGACAGTTTACGCGCTGGTTGCTCTCTCTTTATTCAAGGGCTTCAGCGTTCAGCGAGGCAGAAACGCGAATCAAAATGTTTTTGGATTACCTGGAACAGCTTTACGTTCCAGAAAATGAAGAAGCGAGAGAATTGATATCCGTATCAATATGGGAAAATCTTCCTGATCTGGGTGATGAGCTCTCAACAATCATCGAACTATTGGGTCCAGAGTTAAAGGTCGAATACCAAAGAATCAAAGGCCTCCCCAAAATGGTCGCTCATATCGGAGGACGTTGACGCAAGTGCAGATTTCCAAAAATCTGATAGGTGAATTAAGGAAGAATCTCCGATTACAAGGGCTTAGGAAGAGGTAATCATGACACCTGTAGAATGTAAAGACTTTTTAAAGCAAATCAG
>JAOACQ010000063.1 GCA_026417755.1 Brevinematales bacterium
AATAAAACCAATAAGCCATAATGGAGCTTTAAGAAAATAAAGAAGTAAAGAGGTAGTTACAAAACTTGGAAGAAAAAGTCCACCAATGTTTATACCAATAGTTTGAATAAACCCTTCGATAGCGGATACTATTCGAGCCTCTTCACATTTCTTTTTTTCGTAAGGAGTTGTCATTTATACTCCTTTACTATTTCTTTTTTTTGCCCGAAGAAGTTAAGAGGTAAGAAATACTCAGGAACATAGTATCCAATTTCATCAACTCCTATAAGACCTTTGTATTTAACCTTAACATTGACATTAACAAAGTAATTTTTAAGCCCCTTGAGATTCATTCCATCGTATGTGATTATATACTCAAGAGGTTTTGAATTTTTTATGGTATCATAAAGATTCAATATATCTTTATAATCCTTGAGAGAATAATATTTGCCAAACGTTTTTTGAGCAAGAAGTTCAAGTGAATTTTTATTTTCGGGATTGAAGTTAATGACATATATAGGGATTGCATTATTTTTGGCATAATTTATTAACATTTCAATATCATATGTGGAAAAAGATTGGTTTATATTTTCAGCTGTAATCAATATTATTGCTTTATTTCTGTTAATATTAAGCAACTCTCTTACAGAATCATAAATAGCAATATCAAAATTATTAAGTGTTTCAGAATATTCCTGTTTTTTTACAAATTCAATGGGTGAAAGAACACTTGATTTAATCCTACCAGTAGTTTCAATATCTTTTGACAAAACTTTTAAGTCTATCCAGTCGTTTCCAGTTGTTTTTTCAAGAAAATTTTTTATTATCTCTATAAGGTCTTCTTCATATTCCTTCATTTTAAGGCTTTTATCTATAATAATTTTCACATACATATTTTTCCTAAAACTATAAGTAGCCCCCAGCTTTATTATTGGCACAAATGTGCCTTCCTCATAAACCAAAAAATTCTCTTCGGAAAGATCATAAACAGGATTTCCAGCTTTATCAAACACTCTAAGATGGATAAAATTTCTTGGATAATTATCAAGCCAGATTTGAGAAACCTGAACATTCAAGTTTGCATACTGTAACTCAAGTGGAGTAAATACAGCTATTTTATAAGTGTTAAAATCTGTTTCATAAAGTATATTTCTTGTGTCTATTGTAACATCAAATGGCAAGTTTAATTTTTCTTTTGAAATAGATATTTTCTCTATCATTTCTTTGTCAATGTCATATATAAAAAGCCCCTCTAAAGCATCAGAAATATAAAGTTTTTTATTTTTTATTGATAACCCTCTAGGTTGAGAAAGCTGTTCACTATTAATCGAACTAATAAAATTCCCAAAAATATCGTAAACTATTATTCTTTTATTGCCTGTATCACTCACATAAATATAATCTCCCTCACCACATATATCTGTTGGTCTTTTCAATTCTCCTTCACCTATCGATTGTATCCATTCACCGGCGATTGAAAATTTTTGTATTCTGTCATTCCCATTATCAACCACAAAAATATAATCATCTTTTATATAAATGCCCATTGGACCAGAAATATTACTTTGTGCAAAACCCTTTGAACCGATTTTCTTATTAAGATATTTTCCTTCTCTATTAAAAACAAAAATTGTATCAAGTTTATAATCTGCAATATAAATATTATCCCCATATATTTCAACGCCGGTTGGCATTTTAAAGGATGAAAAATCACCAACTTTTCTTCCAATTTCTCTTAAAATATTTCCGTTTGCATCAATCTCAATAACATACTTTCTCTTTATAGAAGAGATAAAAAAACGATCCTTTTTATCATCATAAATTATAAATGAGGGTCGGCCTAATTTATTTCTATTTTCTATAAAACTACTGAAGGTATAAGGAGAAGAATATTCATGCTTTTTATCAAGTGAAAGCGAAAAGTACAAATCATTCAATTTTTGTTTTGTAAGATAATTTCCACCACCAAGTTTTATTAGATTCTCCCACTCATCAATAGAGTTTTTTACATAACCGGCCTGTAGAAACGATAGCCCAAGATAATATCTTGCCTTTAAGTTCATAGGATAGATAGAAAGTGCCTTGGTAAAAATTTGAATTGCAGCTTCATATTCTCTATTGTGAAATCTTTGAATCCCTATCTTGAATTGTTTATCTGACAAATATGGAGAGATATCCTCTCCAAAGGAAGAGGAAAAAATCAATAAACACAACAATATTTTTATTTTCATAAAAAACCTTTTTTATATATAGCTTACAATCAAATTTTTTTTGTGTCAAAAAAGTAATTACTTATTTATTGATTTTTAGGATATAATATTATAGAATAATCTTACTGGAGGAACCATGGATGAAATTGTTGTTATAGGTGGTGGGTTTAGTGGTTTATCTATCGCTGCTTTACTTGGAAAAGATGGACATAACGTTACCTTGATTGAAAAAAATAACACATTAGGTGGCAGAGCAAGGGTAATGAAAAGCGACGGTTTTTTATACGATATGGGTCCTTCATGGTATCTTATGCCAGAGGTTTTTGAGCATTTTTTTTCATTATTTAACAAGAAAGTTTCTGATTTTTATGAATTAAAAAGGCTTGAACCATATTATAGAATATTCTTTGAAAAAGAAGGGTATGTTGATGTTTACCCTGACAAAGATAGTATTCTCAAGTTGTTTAAAAGTTTTGAAGAAAACGGTGATAAAAAGATAGAAAAATATCTCAAAAATGCAAAATATAAATATGATATAGCAATGAAGTATTTTTTATACAAAGATTTTAAAAATATTTTTTCATTTTTCAATTTCAGAATGCTCACAGAAGGTTTAAAACTAGATGTATTCAAAAATCTCGACAGAGTGATAAGTAAATACTTCAAATCCCATAAATCAAAAAAGATTCTTGAATACGAAGTTGTCTTTCTTGGGAATAGTCCTTATAATGCTCCTTCACTATATTCTATTTTGTCCCATGTGGATTTAAATCTTGGAGTATGGTATCCAATGGGTGGGATGGGAAAAATAGTCGATGCTTTAGTAAAACTTTGTAAAGATAATGGAGTAAAAATTATTTCTGGTGAAGAAGTTAAGTCTTTTAAATATAATGATGATAGAATAGTTGAAGTCATTACAGATAAAGGAAATTATAAAGCCAATAAGGTAATTTCCTCGGCAGATTATGAACACACAGAGATGCAATTACTCGATACCAAACATAGAAGTTTTAATAGAAAATATTGGGACAAACGCATAATGGCTCCTTCAATGTTTATTGTATATTTAGGATTGAATAAAAAACTTAAAAATCTAAGGCATCATAATCTCTATTTCTCAAAAGACTGGAACAAACATTTTGAAACAATTTTTGACGAACCTAAATATCCTGATAACCCTTGTTTTTACATAAGTTGCCCATCCTATTCTGATCCTTCAGTAGCAGAGAGTGGAAAAGAAAATCTGTTTTTGCTAGTACCTATTTCATGTGAACTAAAAGATGAAAAGATAATGAGAGAAGACTATTTTGATTATTTAATCAAACATATAGAAAATATTATTGGTGAAAATTTCAAAGAAGATATAATCTATAAAAAAATATTCAGTATAAATGATTTTGCCAATGATTATAATGCTTTCAAAGGAACAGCTCTTGGACTGGCTCACACATTATTTCAAACAGCAGTATTTAGACCACCACACAAATCAAAAAAGGTTAAAAATCTCTATTTCACAGGGCATTATACTCATCCAGGAGTTGGTGTTCCTATGACTTTAATTGCTTCTGAGATTGTTTATAATGAATTAAAGAATATTAAGGAATAAAACTACTATGGACAAAGAAACCAAAGAAATATTTAAAAAAGGTAGCAAAACTTATTTCAACAGTAGCCTATTTTTCCCTAAAGATGTAAGAGAGGATGTTTTTAAACTTTATTCTTTTGTAAGAACAGCAGATGATTTCGTTGATTCAATACCTCAAAAGACTGATGAATTTTATTCTTTCAAAGACGATTTTCTTCATTCTCTTGAAAAAGGTTTTTCAGAGAATAAAATTATTAACAATTATCTTGAAGTAGCAAAAAAAAGAAATTTTGATACCCAATGGGCTATAGCTTTTTTAAAATCGATGGAAATGGACCTCACAAAGAAAACTTATGATTCTCTTCAAGAAACATTGGAATATATTTATGGTTCTGCTGAAGTCATAGGATTCTTTATGGCTAAAATCCTTAATCTGCCGGATGAATCTTTATACTATGCCGGAATGCTTGGCAGATCTATGCAATATATTAACTTTATAAGAGATATAGATGAAGACAACAAACTTGGAAGAAGATACCTACCTCTTAACAATAACTTAACAAATTTACTTTATAATGAAACATCAAAAAAAAGAGAAGAATTTATAAGTTTTATAAGAAATGAAATAGAAATTTACTACAAATGGGTGAGTGAAGCTGAAAAAGGTTTTATGTTTATTCCAAAAAGAATGCTTGTCCCAATCAAAACTGCATCAGATATGTATAAGTGGACTGCTAACAAAATTTATAAAGATCCATTTGTAGTTTATAAAAAGAAAGTTAAACCTTCAAAAATAAGGATAATTTTTAAAATAATAGAAAATTTTTTAAGATAGAGGTCTAAAATGCTTGAAAAAATTAAAGATTATAAAAACGTTATAAGTGAAAGAGTGATTGAGAGATTATCTGAATTTGAAAAAAAATTAAAAAATATTAATAGATGGGGAGAAGATGTTGTTAATAGACTTAAAAATTTTTTGCTTTTAGGTAAATTTATCAGAGGTGGTCTTGTTCTCTTTACAGAAGAGATGTATTCCGGTAAATTTTCTCCTGCAGCTATAGATATCGCTGTAAGCTGTGAGCTTTTTCAGGCAGGGCTTTTAATCCATGATGATATAATGGATCAAGACACAATGCGAAGGCAGAATAAAACTATTTTTTACCAATATAAAGAAGTTTTTGACGAATTAACCAGTGAATCTTATCACTTCGGTGAGTCAATGGGTATATGTGCAGGTGATATAGCTTATTTCCTTGGGTTTGACAACCTATCTCAAATCGATATAGATAAAAATATTTTAATAAAAATTATAGGTCTTTTTTCAAGAGAAATGGTATATGTTGGATTAGGACAAATGCAGGACGTTTATTATTCATCAACTGATAAAGAATTAAATGAAGACAAAATTCTCTCAATTTATCTTTATAAAACCGCACGATATACATTTTCTCTTCCTCTTATGGCTGGAGCAATGCTTGCCGGAATACCTAACGAAGAAATAAGAAAACTTGAAGCACTTGGAGAAAATTTTGGAATTGTGTTCCAGATAAAAGATGATGAACTAGGTATGTTTGGTTCTTATGAAAAAATAGGTAAACCAATAGGAAGTGATATTCAAGAAAAAAAGAAAACATTTTACTATTATTATCTTAACGAATTAGCAAATCAAAGAGATTTTGAAACAATAAAAAATATATACTCCAAAAAAGAAATCGATAACAACGACGTTGAAGTAATAAGAAATTTAATCGAAAAGTATAAAATTCAGGAGAAAATTAACGAAAAGCTGTGTCTTTTTAGTGATTTTATCAGGGATGGAATAAAATCTTTAACCGCCAGTGAAAACTATAAAAAAGAACTCTTTGAATTTCTTGATTATAATCTAACAAGGAATTTTTAATGAAAAATTTATCAACATATTTGTGGGTAAACCTTTTTATTTTCTTATTTCCTTTTGTATCTGCTATAATTTTAGCAAGAGACTTTTTTAAAACAATTCCGGCTTTTAGTCTGAGTTTTTTAATTGTTGGTCTATTTTTTATCGCGTGGGATTCATTTTTTACAAACAAAAAAGTATGGGAATTCAATGAAGCCCACGTTATGAAATTCAGGATTTTTAATCTTCCACTTGAAGAAATATTATTCTTTGTTACTGCTCCTTTTGGTTGTATATTTATATATAGTATTATGGATAATTTATTAAAAGAAAGCAATATTAATTTCAATTTATTAAAATATTTTTTTATATTTTCTTCTATATTTTTTCTAATAGCAGCTCTTTATTTCCGAAAAAAATTATATACATTTGTCGTTTTTTTGTTAACAGGATTTTCTACTATTTTGTTTGTTATAAGTGGAATCATTTTTTACAAGAGGTTTATTTTTGCCATGTTAATATCTTACTTACCCTTTATGATATTCAATGGTATTCTTACAACATTACCAGTTGTTAAGTATAATAATCATCATATAATTGGAATAAAAATATTTAATATCCCTCTTGAAGATTTTTTTTATAATTTCAATATGCTTGGCTGGTATTTTTTAATTTTCAATATCTTTTCAAAAATTCTATAGCTTCTTCAATGATCCAGTCCGGTGTAGAAGTACCGGCTGTTATTCCAACTTTTTTGACATTTTTTAGAATGTCTGGCTTTATTTCAGTTATTCTTTCAAGGTGAAGAGTTTTCTTTTCTCTACTACATTTTTCGTAAAGTCTTTTGGTGTTTGAGCTATTTTTACCACCAAGAACAATCATAAGGTCAACATTTTTTGCGACTTCTACAGCTGATCTTTGTCTCTTCTTTGTAGCAGGACAGATAGTATTATATATGTGTGTCTCATAACAATGACTAAGAAAAAACTTAGCAATTTCAATAAAAACTTCTTCTTCAAGGGTAGTTTGCGAAATTATTGCACACTTGTTAAGTTTAAAATCAAAATTTTCAGGATTAAAACTTTTGTAATCAATTATTGTAATATTTTCTTTATAATCATAAGAAGAAGCAATAACCTCTGGATGATTTTCTTCACCAACCAAAAAGATTTTAAACCCTTTCTTAACCTCTTCTTCTATAATTGCAGATATCTTTCTTACAAAGGGACAGGTTGCATCAATGATCCTATATCCCTCTTCTTTCGCTTTGTTTACCATACTTAATGGGAGACCATGTGCCCTAACCACTCCTATTCCATCTTTTGTATCTTCTATCTCTTTGGCAATAATAACCCCCTTATTCTTATAGTGGTCTATTACATCCTGATTATGTATTATTTCACCAATAGAATATATCTTTGTATTTTTTTCTTTTTCAGTTAGTTCGTCAAGTTTTTTTAATGCAAGCCTTACTCCACTACAAAAACCTATTTCATCTGAAATAACTATTTCCATTTTTTAACCTCTTCCTTAAATTATAATATAAATTATCCTTTTTTTCAAAATAGAATATCTTAATCATCTTTCTAAGAAAAATAAAATTAATCACCATTACTAAAAATTTTTCTCATATTTAAATTTCATTTCTAATGCAATTTTTTTAAATTTTATAAAAAATTAGCATAAAATTTTGAAAAAAAAAATAAACTATGAGATAATAAATGGTGGAGGAACGAAAATGAAATTTTTGTTTAAGATTTTAATGATTTTTAGTTGTTTAACTCTTTATTCTCAAAATATTTCTCAAAAAGTTGAAAAATTGTTATCTCAAATGACACTTGAAGAAAAAATCGGCCAAATGACGCAAATTGACAGTTCCTATCTCAAAGATCCAGAAGACATAACAAAATACTTCATTGGATCTGTTTTGAGTGGAGGAAATTCTTATCCCAACAACAATGAGGGGATGACAAAAGCGAAAGATTGGGCTGATTATATAGATAAACTACAGAATTATGCTCTCAAAACAAGACTTAAAATACCATTGGTATATGGAATAGACGCAGTTCATGGAAACCAGAAGGTTTACGGTGCCACTATTTTCCCCCACAATGTTGGACTTGGTGCTGCAAATGATTTAGAACTCAGTGAAAAGATCGCAGAGATTACAGCGAAAGAATGTAAAGCTATTGGAGCTTACTGGACATTTGCACCTTGCGTTGCAGTTTCAAGAGATGAAAGATGGGGAAGAGCTTACGAAAGTTTTTCTGAAGACCCAATTATTGTTTCTAAACTTGGGGCAGCACAGGTAAAGGGATTTCAAAAAGTAGGAATAATTGCCTGTGCAAAACATTATCTTGGTGATGGAGGAACAGTCTTTGGAACCGGTATGAAGGGATTAATAGATCAGGGTGACACCCTTGTGAAGGATGAAAAAGATTTAAGAAAACTTTATTTAACCCCATATATCTATGCTATTTCAAACAATGTTAAAACTATTATGGCATCTTTTTCTAGCGTAAATGGTCTAAAAATGCATGCAAATAAATATCTTCTTACTGATGTTTTGAAAAAAGAACTTAAATTTAATGGATTTGTAGTATCTGACTGGAAAGCTATAGAACAGCTTCCCGGAACTTATGAAGATCAGGTAAGAGATGCTATAAATGCTGGAATTGATATGGTTATGGTTCCTGATAATTACATCAATTTCATAAACACTTTAAAAAAATTGGTCGAAAGTAAACAGGTAAAAATAGAAAGGATTAATGATGCCGTTAGAAGAATTTTAACCGTAAAAATGGAAATGGGGCTTTTTGAAAAGCCTTTTTCTGACAGGACTCTCATAGATTCTGTCGGTTCCGAAGAACACAGAAAAATAGCAAGGGAAGCTGTAAGAAAAAGTATAGTTATGTTAAAGAATGAAAATACACTTCCTCTCGCAAAAAATCTTAAAGAAATAGTGGTAGTAGGACAAAAGGCCGATGATCTAGGCAGTCAATGTGGAGGTTGGACAATAAGCTGGCAAGGTAGAAAAGGAAATTTCATTCCTGGTACAACAAT
Organism: Brevinematales bacterium; assembly: GCA_026417755.1. Lineage (GTDB taxonomy): Bacteria > Spirochaetota > Brevinematia > Brevinematales > JAOACQ01 > JAOACQ01. The sequence goes on from JAOACQ010000063.1 coordinate 8,714, forward strand.
TCTTGAAGCAATAAAAAAATCTGTAGACAAAAATACAAAGATAACTTATGATTCTCAAGGCAATAAAATAGCAAAAGACACAAAAAAGCTACCTGATGCTATTATAATAGTTGCTGGTGAATCACCTTATGCAGAATTTATGGGAGATAGAACAATCCCTACTATGGACTTTTCTGATATTTCTATTATTGAAAAATTGAAAAATGTAAAAGCAAAGAAAATTCTTGTTCTAATAACCGGCCGTCCTTTAGTAATAGACGATTTTAAAAATATTGCAGACGCCATACTAATCGCATGGTTACCTGGCACAGAAGGAGAGGGTATAACAGATGTGATCTTTGGTGACTATAAACCAACAGGAAAACTGCCGTTCTCCTGGCCAGAAAGTGATGAACAACTACCAATCAATATTGGGGATAAAGATTATAAACCTTTATTCCCTTTTGGTTTTGGTTTGACATATTAATTTTTTTACTTTTTTTTATATTTACTTTAAAATTTAAAATACTAATTTTTGATGGAGAATATCTATGATTATAGTATTGAAACCTACAGCTACAAAAGAAGAAATTGATCATATCGTTGATATGATACAAAAAATTGGCTTAAGAACCAATGTTTCTGTTGGAGAATTTCAGACTGTTATTGGAGTAATAGGAGATGAATCAAAACTTGAAGATTC
>JAOACQ010000082.1 GCA_026417755.1 Brevinematales bacterium
TTGAATTAATTTCGTCAATTGCCATTAATGTAGCATCTTTTACTGCCACTTCACTGATTGACATTGTACCACTGAGAGAATGAAGTACACCAACCTTGATAACATCTTCTTTTCCGAAAACTACAGAACTTAGTAACAAGAGTGAAAGTATCACACTACTAAACTTCATACGAACCTCCTAAATTTAACAGGTTATTTGCTGAATTAATTGCAAAATTTGTGCCTGATTTGAAATTAGATCTTATTTATTTTATTTATATAGATATGCAAATTTTATAGAATCAATGATTGCTTACTTATTTTGGTTAAAAAATACGCATTAAATAAAATGGAATTGGAGTTTGTTATAGTTTAAAAAGAATATTTCTTTGAAGTATATTAATTTTGTTTAATTATTCATCAACAGTAATTATTTTATTTATAATAAGATAAAGTTTGATGAATAAAATTCAGTCAAAGTTAAAATGTGTAATATTTTTTGTTGAATTGCATTGACTAAAAAATAAGCAAAAAAATATTTATATAATAATTATTAACCAGAAGGTTTTAATAAAAAAGGGTGAGTAAAACTCACCCTTTATGATTTTAAAATATTATCTTTGTCTTTAACCCGTATAAGACTCTTTCTTTTATTTCACCATCTTCTTTTTCAAAGAATTTTTTCCATTCTAAGCCTACATAGATTCCGTATATCAGTTCATAGAAAATTTCTGCACTGAGTATTGAGCCAGCAGGTGGAAAATCTTTAGCTTCCCTTGGGTCAAAGTTTTTCCAGTCGAAGGCTATAGTTCCATATACCTTTTTTAAAAATTTTCTGTCCAGACTTACTTCCGCATGGAGATTATTATTTATGTTTTCAAAAGGATCAGTACCATATGGGAACAAATGTTCGTAACTTATAGAGGCAGTTATTATATCTTTTAGTTCAAGGCCGGTTCCAGCAACAAATCCATTGTAACTGATATCATTATTATTGAGTTTTGAGAGCAATACAAAAGATGTGAATTTATTAGCTCTTTCTATATCATACATTTTGTCTACATAAGCCGTCGAAAAAGCTCCATTTTGATGTTTATATTCTGCTTTGTAAGTTATCATTACTATATTACCTCTTAATCCTGCATTAAATCCATAACCATTGTAATAGCTTGTTTCCTTAGAATAATCAAGGTAATAGCCAAGTGTCCCTATTCCAGAATATAATCCTATTCCAAAAATATCTGATTTTATAAATGGCATATCAAGATCGAAGGAATATCCAAACACTTTGCTATTGTCATTGGTGAGAGGTTTGGTGTCAACAAATGTTGAAATACCAATGCTCCATTGGCCTGCTATTGGTATATTATTCAGAGGTCGCGCAAATACTTTTCCACCAATTAACTCGAAGTTTCCTGCATCTCCAGTGAAAAATTCAAATCCTCCCATACCGCCATCAAGCCCAAAGATTATACCTATATTTCTTTCTGATGGGTAGAAGAGGTCGTTAGCATAACTGTCTACAAGTATTCCAGAACCAAGTGTATAACTATATAATGAGCCAATTCTGAAAAGCAGGAATGAGTTCTTAAATTGTAGATAAGCAATTTTTGTAATAAGGTCATTCCAGCTGTCCTGTGGAGAAGAAAAATCCCAATCATTTTTATTGTATAGGGATTGCTCATTTGTACCTATTATGCTGTTATCATTAGCTGAAATATAAAAAGGTAAATATAAACCAAAAGAAAAATCACCTATTGTAAGTTCGGGAGTGATTAAAAATTTATAATAAGCTCCATTGTTTATATTTTCGGTTCCTGTAGAAAAATTTATAAGATTACCGGAAATGCCGGGCAGACCTGGTAGAGATGGTTTTGGAGCTTCTCCTTCAGGTTTTGTTTCTTTAGGTTTATCTTCGGGTTTTGTTGCTTCAGGTTTAGGTTCGGGAGCCTTATATTCAGGATCGTATTGCTTTATCAAATCTTCTGAGGCAGGTTTTGGGTCTAAAATTGTTTCTCCAACTGTAGATGGAAGCCTGAAAATGTTTCCTTCTTTAACCAGAACTGGTTTAAATACATTTGCAGGGTCAAAAACCTCAACAACTCCTTCGCTTACAACAAGTTCTCCACCTTCTCCGGGAATAAATGAGAGACCAAATTTTGTGCCCCTTACAGCAGCAACACTCGTTTCAGTTTCAACTTTAAAGATTTGATCCTTTGCTTTTCTTATACTTGAGAATATTTTTCCAGTAAATAGGAAAAGAGTGGTGTTCTTCTTTTTTGAGAAATCCTCTCTTGTAAGTTCTTTTACCTGAATACTTGTAAGTCCAAAAAGTTTTATTGTAGTTTCACCTTGAAGTATAAGTTCAAGATAATCATTTTTCCCATTTACTCTTATTTCTGCATCTTCAGGTATTTCATCTCCAACTTTTAAGGTGATCCATTCGCCTTCTCCTACTCTATATTCACTTACTCCAACGAAGGAGTTGACTTTTAAAGCACTTTTTTTACTACCTTGAGAATATAAAGGTGTAATAAGTCCTAAAATTATAATCGTTAATAAAAGTTTATTCCTCATTTTGACCTCCTTTTCTTAAAAGTTTGCTTTTATATACATAAAAATATCATTCTTGTAGTTAATAATTTCAATTGGATGAAATAGATATTTATATTCAAAACCAAAAATAATATTTTCAGACATATAGAAATTAAAATTCAAAGACATTCTTGAGAAATCACTTGATAATGTCAAGTCCTCAATCCTTTTTATGTCAGCTTTATGAAACGAAAATCTTAAATCAATAATCTTAAAAAATTTTTTATCAAATGTAATTGATAAATACAATTCTGGATTTTTATTTTCTCGTTCCTGTTTTTCAAATTCAATTTCCAGTTTTAGGTTTTTATCAAAAAAAGTCAATCCTGAAGCTATGCTATAATAGTTATAGCTAACATTAATATTATCAAGTGAATTAAATTTAAAATTTTTTTCATTTTCATAAAAAACATCAACATAATGAGGAACAAACTTTTCACCACAAAAACCATAAGTTAAAGAGAGATTAAATAAATTCCAAAATTCTCCCATAATTCCACCAAAAAATCCAATACCTTTAGTATATATACCAGCATAGTCAATGTTAAGAGAAAAATTTAAAAAATTATTTTTGTAAATGGGAGAAGTTAAACCGAATTTATAATTGAAAACATAGTTTGATGAAATATCATTAAATTTTATGGGTTCATTTTTAATATTTATTTTTTTTGTATTTTCGGGGTCCAGGTCAATTAAAGTCTCGAAGTTTATAAAGATATCTTTTAAGTTTTCTTGTTTGGTAAAAAATAATGGGTAGATTTTAAATGATGAGGCAAAAATGTCAAAATCAAGAATATTATCAGTAATAATTATTAAGTTGAGAAAGTCAAGATTTAAAAATGCCCTTCCAGAAGGATAATAATATAGAGGAGATAAATGATTAATATAAAATCTTTTCATAAGAATTCCATCAGTTAGCTGTAACTCTAGCTTTTTTTCTATTTCCAAAAAGAAGAAATCATTTGTATATTGTATTTTTGCTATTTTTGAGAATATTGATTCAATGGTTGTATATTTATTAAAATAAAAATTCCCGTTTGTGTCATAAATGAAGTCAAAATTTATTGAAGCTAAAAAATTTTCCGTCGATATTTGAGGAGTATATCTTATTACATTGAATGTATAATCTTTAACGGAGAAGACACCATATTCAAATCCAAAATTATATGCTATATTGGAGTATAGTGGGGCAAAAATACAAAAAATTGCAAACAAATACCTCATTATTTTTTCCTTAAAAAGTATTCTATCATCACAAGTATTATATATTTCTTTAATGCTTCCTGATCTGATATATTTTTAAGATTTTTATCGGTTGTTATCAGGTCTTCGGTTTCTTTTTTGATAATTTCATATTCTGGTTTCTTTATTAATCTTAATCTTGAGGCGATTTTCTCTTTAACATATTGAAGATTTTCTTTTCTTGTTTGTGGATTAATTACATGGTTCCATCTGTTTTCATATAAATTAAGCATATCTTCAATGCTACTATTGCCAATAAGCTCCTTTTCAATCTCTTCAAGCTGTGAAGTGTCAATTTTATTTTTCTTTTGTTCTTTTGTTTCTACTTTTGGTTTTGTTAGAGGAGAAGATTGCTTTTTTGTGACTGGTTTAACAAGCTCATTTAAGGTAGGCATCTCCTTTTTAGCCTTTAATTGAGCATCAACAGCTTTATCAAGTTTTTTACCAAAATTTTTAAATAAAGAAATGATAAATTGAAAAATATTAAACTGTTCAAAAAAAGGAAGATATAGTTTTGCTTCTTTTAAAATTTTCTCATAGTTTAAGTCAAGTATTTCTGAGAAAGATCTTAAGGTTAATTTGCCATTAACATTATGAAAAAATCTTTTTGTAGCGTTTTTTGCCTCAGGATTTTTAGACTCACAATAGCTTATTATTGAATAAAGGTATTCTGGTTCACGAAAGAAAGGGATAAGAAAGGATGTCTCTGAAAAAAAATGATTTTTCACATACTCCTCAAATGTACTCTCGTTTTTCATAAATGGTTCTTTAAGGAAAAATTTTGCTCTATGAGTGTATTCGTTAGACATTTTTTTATGCAATTCCAGAAAAGTTTTATCAAGAAAATTAAGCAAATTTTTATAGAAATTTGCTCTATGGATATAGATTTTTTCATTATGGTAGTCTGTTACAATTAATGGTTGACTTCCATCTTTTGCTGAGTATTTCTGGAGAAATTCATCTGTTAATTTGATAAAATCTTCTGTTGAGAAAAGTTTAAAATTCGTATAATTTTCTCTGAATTTTAAAATTACAGATCTATTGAAAAATGAAGGAATTTTTTCTGTAATTTTTAACATCATTGAGAATGCTTCCTGAGAAAGGATTCTTTTTTGAGTTTCAATTCCTCTTTTGTATGCAATATTCTGGATTATCTGACAGGACTCCCAGAGGGCTAAATCTTTTTCAAAATTTTGGATATACCCAAGGATTTCAGTTGCAAGCGAAGCAAGAAGATCGGCTGGGTTTGATTCAAGTGGAAATATCTGTTTTATATCTTTTATAACCTGAAGACTTGAAAATCTCTCTCTGAGTTTGTTAAATATTAATTTTGAGTTTTCTGAAAATGATAGATATAGTTCCATTTTTGCAAGTGCGATTTTATATAATTCTTTAAATATTTCTGTGGGTAAGAAAATATCGATGTTTTCTGGGAGTAAGATTTTTGTGAAAGGTTTATTTATTTCTTCAGGAGAAGATAATTTCTCTGAGTATTCTTTTAATGAGATAATATAAAGCTCTGTTGGATAAAAATGAAAATTGCCAAAATTTTCAATAGACGGGAATGGTTTTTTTTCTTCTTCTTTACATTTTTCATATTCTTTTTTTAAAATATCTTTTATGTTTTTGATATCTTCTTCTGTGGGAGATTTGGGGTCTTTTAAAATAATTGCAACTATTTTTTTGTCTATTATTTCTGGCATAGAGTATTTATTTTTCACGAGAAAAGAATATATTGGCTTTAAGAATTCTGTTATTGAGGCCTGATTTTTTAAAGCTACATCATTCACTTTTTCCCCATATTCCATTATAGCTTTTAAAAGCCCATCGGCAGGGATATATGATGAATGATATTTTTCGGCGTATTCAAGCATAGCATTAAATATAGATACGGCATGTGGATTAAGTAAAGAAATATCTCTTTCAAGATTTTGCCTTTCTGGACTATTTTTAGTAGTTACCCATTCAGGTAAAAAGTTGTATCTACTATCTTTTGGCACTTTTCTTTACCCCTTTTATATAAAGGACTCCACCTATTAAACTCAATATTGTAAATGCAATAATAGCTATAAGAGATAAATAAAAGAAAAATTTACTCTGCTCATAGTATATTTCTACTATATGTTCTCCTGCTGGCACAAAAACTCCAGTTAATAGGTAGTTTACAGCAAAAGTTTCTACCATCTTACCATCGAGTTTTGCTTTCCAGTTTTCTGGTTCAAATTTAAAGCTACCAACAAGAATAGCCTCTTTTTGGCTTTTTACTATTGCTTTGTATTTCCAGCCATTGAATTCTTTGATTTCAATAGGAATACAGTTGTTAGTTCCATTTCCTGATTCTGCTGAGATATTTTTTGCACTTATGATAGCGGTGTTTTTGAAATTAAAATCTGGAGAAGATAGATAATTTAAACTTTCTCTATTGTCTTTTACGTTTATGAAGTTTTCATAGAGGCTTAATCTTGGTAGATAGTTTTTATTGAAATAAATGTAAGCATCTTTGCCATCTCTTGCCTTAACTATGTTGGTAAGGAAAAGAAAACTTACATCAACAATACCATCTATAAGGACATATTTGACATTTGCAAGTTCGAACAGTCTTTTGTTGAGTTCAAGAACATCAAGGATGGTTTTTATATCCTGCCCTTTAACTTCACTTTTGAGTGTAGCGAGGAAGAAATTTTCATATTCTGGATATACTGTCGAAGCAGCAGGAATATCAAGTGTTTCTATCATATGGTAAGTAAAATCATAAGTAAGATAATATCCTTTTAATCTTGTAATGGGATATTGTACACTTCTCTGTCCATATGGTATAAATACAGATGTTGCAGTTCTGAAAAGCTCTTTTTTACTTTCATTTTTAAGAAAAGATACCACGCCATCTGGTTTATAAAATTCTTTTTCCTTAATGTAACATTTTGATATATAAAAATTGTTGATTGTGAATAGATCAAAGAAGCAAAAAGCAGTAAATACAATTGAGTAGATTTTGGTTGAATTTTCAGTTTTTTTATAGGATAGCATAAATATTGTGATGGCTGTAATAACTAGATAGATTAAAAGTCTGAAAAGAGAAATAAAAATATTTTTTACTGCTATATCAGCTAAAATTGTATTTTTACCGAATTTTGTAGACAGATTTATTGATAAATCAGAAGAAATTAACATCATAATAAATATAAAAAAGAGAGAAATTCCTATAAGTGCAGCAAGAGTGTTGACAAGGTTTTTAGTGAAAATTTTTCTTTGCTCTTCTATTTTCTTTATTAGTTCATCAAAACCAATGGAAGCAAGGATGGAGATAAAAAAAGCAGCGATAGAAAAAAACTTTGCAGGTGCTCTGAAATTTGACATGAGCGGAATTTTATAAAAAATATAGAATAATGGTTTACCAGGCCAATATCTACCAAAAGAAAGAAGAATAAGAAAAACTGCTGCCCAGAAGAAGAATTGAACCTTTTTATCTCTTTTATAAGATATTATAACACCCATTAGTGCAAAAAAAACTATAAAAAAACCTAAAGAATCACTGTTGCCAGAATAAGGCTTTTCACCCCAATATGGTCCTTTTTCATCTCCAGAAATCATTCCATGAAAACCGAAAGCAATGCTATCGATCAGTTCAAATGGATGTAGTGACCAACTAGATGCAAAATCAAACTTTTCTTCATCACTCTTTTGGTATCCACCTTCCTGAAGAGCCTGTCTTCCTTTTAATGCTTCAAGCCAGGTAGGAAGAGCATTTGAAAAGACTGCTATAGCTGATAAACCGATTATAACAAGCATTAAGATTCTTTTATAAAATGGCCAGGATGTTAAAACAAAAAAACCTTTTTTATTATCGAGTTGTATAGCTTTATATATAACATATATTGAGGTTACAATTGAAAAATATAAACCTCTTTGAATGTCAAGGTTGACCATAAAACCCCAGGCTATAGCTATTAAGCCAAAGTAAAATATTTTTTTTGCGGGGGAATTTGTCGGTTCATAAATCTCTTCAATACAAAGAAAAACTATAGGCATATATGCTAAAAATTCAACCACCTGAATATGTCCGGAGTAGATGAGGGTTATAAACATAGGTAGTAGTCCATAAGAAATAGAACCAAAGATTTTTGCTGGCAAACTTAACTTATATTTCCCAAGTAGAATAAAGAAAAAAATCATTGCAAGAAAAATACTTATGGAGTAGGTAAAGAAAAGGGTTAACCCAACAGGAGTTATCTGCGTCATAAACCAAAAAATTCCATATATGAAAGATCCCTGACTCATTCCAAGCCAGAAAAGATGATGCCAGAAAAATGGAGTTTTTAATGCATTATTTTTATAGAAAATAGTACTCCATAAACCAGAATCTATCCCCTGAATAGAGTAACCAGCAAATGTTTTATAAAACAAAATTAACACAATGCCTATAAATAATATATAAGGCAAAAATTTTTTCATTTTTTGCATTTTTTTCCTCCAGACAAATATATTAAAAAATATTAAAGTAAAAATTATAAAAAATCAAACTTTTAAGTTAAGATAAGATAGTGAAAATTTTATATTTTTTCTTTTTTATTTTATAATAAAAATAAAATTTTTGGGAGGTCAAAATGAAAAGCGATCTAGTAAAAAAGGGTTTTCAGAGAGCACCTCATAGATCTCTATTCAAGGCTATGGGATTTGATGATTGGGAATTAAAAAGGCCTTTAATAGGAGTTGTAAATTCTTTTAATGAATGTATTCCGGGACATATACATTTAAATAAAATTGCTGATGCTGTAAAGAGAGGCATATATGCTGCGGGTGGTATGCCAATGGAATTTAATACAATTGGGCTTTGTGATGGAATAGCTATGGGACATATTGGAATGAAATATTCTCTTCCTTCAAGAGAACTTATTGCTGATTCCATAGAAGTAATGTATCAATCCTATCAATTTGATGGGCTTGTTTTTATTGCATCCTGTGATAAAATAATTCCTGGCATGCTGATTGCCGCAATGAGGCTCAATGTCCCTTCCATTTTTTTAAGTGGGGGACCTATGCTACCTGGAAACTTAGGGAAAAAGGATAAAATAGATCTTAAAAATCTTTTTGAAGCAGTTGGAAGTTATGCATCTGGTGGGATAAGCGATGAGGAGCTTTATCAGATGGAATGCGATGCCTGTCCTGGTGAAGGTTCATGTGCTGGAATGTTTACAGCTAATACTATGTCAAACTTGGCAGAAGCACTTGGTATAGCTTTACCTATGAATGGTTCAATACCAGCTGTTTTTTCTCAAAGAATTATGTTAGCTAAAAAAGCCGGCCTTAAGATAATAGAGTTAGTAGAGAAAGATATAAAAGCAAGAGATATAATGACAAGAAAGGCTTTTGAGAATGCTATAATGGTAGATATGGCACTAGGTGGTTCAACTAATACAGCTTTACATTTGCCGGCTATAGCTTATTACGGAGATGTTAAACTTGAACTTAAAGATTTTGGATTATTTACTGAGAAAACCCCCCACCTTACTACTATTTCACCTTCAGGACCACATCATATACTTGATCTTTATAATGCTGGTGGTGTTCCTGCTGTTTTGAGTGAGTTAGCTAAAAAGGGAATAATTCATCTCGACACTATGACTGTTACGGGCAAAACACTGGGAGAGACTTTAAAGGAAATGAATGCAAGGGTTAAAGATTATGATGTTATTAGACCAATAGAAAATCCTGTTCATGAGACTGGAGGTCTTGCAATACTTACAGGTAATCTCTGTCCGGATGGTGCAATAGTAAAGCAAGCTGCAGTTGACCCATCTATGTTGAAGCATGAAGGAAAGGCTAGAGTTTTCAATAGTGAGGAAGAGGCCGTAGAGGCAATATTTGCAAAAAAGATCAACAAAGGGGATGTTGTAGTTATACGTTATGAGGGGCCTAAAGGTGGACCTGGGATGAGAGAAATGCTTTCACCCACTTCAGCCTTAGCTGGTATGGGGCTTGACAAAGATGTTGCTTTGATAACCGACGGTAGATTCAGTGGGGCAAGTAGGGGTGCATCTATTGGCCATATCTCTCCAGAAGCTGCGGCTGGAGGACTTATTGCGCTTGTTGAGGAAGGTGATATTATTTCTATTGATATTCCAAATAAACAACTTAATTTAATGGTTTCAGAAGCAGAAATAGAAAGAAGAAGGAAAAACTGGAAACCATTACCACCAAAGATTGTTTCTGGGTATGTGGCAAGATATTCAAAAATTGTTACATCTGCTAACAAGGGAGCTGTTTACGAAACAAAATAAAAAGGAGCTTAATATATGGATGCAAATATAAAAGCAAGAATAGAAGAATGGCTTACACCTTTATATGATGAAGAAACAAGGAATGAAATTCGTTCTCTTCTTGATAGTGGGAATGAAAAGGAGCTTGAGGATAGGTTCTATACAAATCTAGAGTTTGGGACGGGGGGATTGAGAGGAACTATTGGTGCGGGGACCAATAGAATGAATATCTATACTGTGCGAATGGCAACTCAGGGGCTTGCAAATTATATTATTCGAAAAGGTGGAAAGGAGAAAGGGGTTGTAATTGGCAGAGATTCAAGGCTTTTTTCTGATAGATTTGCAATGGAGAGTGCTAATGTTCTTGTAGCAAATGGCATCAAGGTTTATTTCTTTAATGATATTCATCCAACGCCACTCGTGTCTTATGCTGTAAGAAAACTGAATGCTATAGCAGGTATTATGATAACTGCCTCTCACAATCCTAAGCAATATAACGGATATAAAGTTTTCTGGAGTGATGGTGGACAAGTTGTTCCTCCAGAGGATAAGGAAATAATCGAAGAAGTGAAAAAGATTGCTTCAATAAAAGATGTCAAAGTTATATCTTTTGAAGAGACAAAAAAGAGTGGTTTGTATAAAGAAATAGATGAAGAAATTGATCCGTCCTATCTTCAGGAATCAAAGTCTCTTTCAATGAATTATGATATAAATTTACAAAGTGATATAAAGATATGTTATACTCCACTTTATGGAACTGGTTATAAGCTTATACCTGAAAGTCTTAAAAATTTTGGGTTTAAGAATATTTTTATTGTTAAAGAACAATCTATTCCAGATGGAAATTTTCCCTTAGCACCCTATCCTAATCCTGAGATACCTGAAGCAATGGAAGTTGGGATGAAATATGCTAAGGAGATGAAAGCAGATGTTTTGCTTGCAAGTGACCCTGATGCAGATAGGATTGGTGTGATGATAAGAAAAGATAATGATTATTTACTATTAAATGGTAATCAGATTGGTTGTTTATTGCTTTACTATATTCTTTCAGGTCTTAAAGAAAAAGGCCAACTTTCAGAAAAAGGGCGAGTAGTTACTACAATTGTTTCAACAAGACTTCTTCTTAAGATTGCAGAAGGTTTTAATATCAAAGTTGATGAGGTTTTGACAGGTTTTAAATGGATTGCAGAAAAGATTAGAAAGTATGAAAAGACCAATGAGCATTTTATATTTGGTTGTGAGGAAAGTCATGGCTATCTTGTCGGAACATTCGTAAGAGATAAGGATGCTGTTATAGCTTCTTCTTTATTTGCTGAACTTACAGCTTATTATAAATCAAAAGGGAAAAGTGTAGCGGATGTTCTTGATGAGATTTATATCAAGTTTGGTTATTTCAAGGAGAGCCAGAAGTCTATAGAGGTGAAAGGTAAAGAAGGACTTGATAAGATTAAAGCTACAATGGAAAACTTAAGAAAATCACCACCAGAAAAAATTTCTGACTTCAAACTTCTTCAGGTTTATGATTTAAAAAACAAAAGGGCTTTTGATCTTGTAGAAAAAAGGGAAATAACCCCTATGGATTTGCCATCTTCAGATGTGATAGTGATGAAATTTTCAAATGATTGTGAGATAATCGGTCGACCTTCAGGAACAGAACCAAAGATCAAATTTTACTTTTCTAACTTTAAAAAGATTTCGGATGGTCAAAAACTTGATGATTTGAAAAAAGATGTGGAAAATATTCATAATAGACTAAAAGAAGATTTTTTAAAATTTCTTAACTTTTAAAGTTAAGCTATGAAAAGAATAGTATTAATATTTTTTTTGACATTTGTTTTTGGGGAATTTTTTGCTGAGGATGTAGAAATCAATGTTTCTATCGAAAATCCTAACATATCTCTGAATGAGAGAGGGTTAATATCGATAGAAGTGAACAAAAAAGCCAAGAATATTATTCCCCCAGAGGGAAAAGATTTTGAGATAACTTATGCTGGTGTTTCTGAAAGTTCTCAAGTTACGATAATAAATGGCAAAATGCAATCCAGACACTCTTATATCTATAACTTTTTCTTTATTCCAAAGAGATTAGGCCGTATAGAAGTTCCCTCTTTTAATGTTGAAGTTGACAAAAGTTACAAGACAAAGCCAGTTGCTTTCAACGTTACTAAAAATGTTAAAAAGAAAAATAATGTAGATCCTTTCTCAGATATCGAAGAATTGATGACACCGCGACTTAAGATTCCAATGTTAAAATTAAGACTTGTGCCTGATAAACAAACATTATACCAAAATCAGCCTGTTATTGTTGATTTATATCTCTATTCCGATCAGAAGGAGGCTTTGGATTATTCTTTGAAAGAGGCTTCTCCTTTAAAGACAGATAAGTCTATTTATTATGAGATTTCTTCATCTATAAGTCCTATTGTTCAAAAAGAAGGTTCTTTTTATAGAAAGTTACTCAAAAAGTTTGTTTTTTATCCTGTGGAAAATGGTTTACTTGGAGTTGCTCCCCCAGTTTTTGTGGCGATTTCCCCCTATGGTCAACTTGAAGTGAAAGGAGATAATATTGGTGTAGATGTTAAACCTTTCAAAGGAGGATTCAAATACATTGGGGAGCTTGTGGCAGATTTAAAGGTGAGTACCAATTCACTGAAACAGGGGGAAATTTTGACAATTAATCTTACACTCAAAGGTAACGGAAACTTAAAACTTTTTTCTGATCTTTATGACAGAATGAAAATAGAACATTTATTCATAACTAGGAAACAGGAAAAGGTAAACTTTGAGACTTTGAGAGGAAATATTCCATTCTTTGTGAATCAGATAACTTTTGAGATTATTCCAGAAAAAGAAGGTGAATATATAATTCCATCATTAAGGATTGAGTATTATAATAATGCATTTGTTCACAAAGAAATAGTCTTACCTCAAATTAAGTTTAAGGTGCTACCAGACAATGAAGTTAATAAAGATAACCCTGAGTACCGGGTTATTAAAGAATCAAAAAATTATAAATTTATTATTTTAAATCCTTTTCTTATGTTTTTATTTATTATAATGTGTGTTTTGCCTTTTGTGGCATTGAGTTATAATATGTTTAAGAAAAAGTTTGAAAAAGATCCAGAATTCAGAAAAAGATTTATGGCGGATAAAAAACTTTCTTATTTTTTAAAAGATGCGGAAAGATTTCTTTTAGAAAAGGATTATAAATCTTTTTATCTTTCTTTAAGTAAAGCTATCTTTTATTATATAACTGACAAATATAATATTCCAGCTTCATTGAGTTTTAGAGAAGTTTTGGCTAATCTTAAGGATAAGGTTGATGAGAAGAATATAAAAGCACTTAAAGAAAAATATGACTATTGTCAGATGGCATATTCTATGAATGTAGATAAAGAAAATGCAAGGACTATCCTTGAAGAAGTTAAACGTTTACTTCTTCTTATTTAGTAAAAAAGTTGCACAAATTTAAATTTAAGTGTATGATATTTAGCATATTGCATAAGAGATTTTTTTTATAATTAATTTGTCAAGATAAAGGGAAAATAGTATGTCATTTAAAATATTAAAGGTTGAAAATGAAAAAGTTTGTATAGGTTGTGATAATGTCATTTCTCTATGGAATGTTCTCAAGTATATGGTAGAGATGCCATATCTTTATTCTTTTTATATTGAAAATTATGAAGGTGGAAATACACTTATTCCAGAAGAATTGTGGAAAGAAGAAGGTATTACTTATAAAAAATTAAAAAAAGGTGTTTATCTATTTCCTTATAATTCCATCAATTTTATACTTGAGGATAGCATCCATAATGTAGATATCTATGTTGTTAGTGAAAACTCAAAAAATTTCAAGAGTGAATATGAAATGTTTTTTTCTGTAAAAAACACAGAAGAATTTTTTATAGAAATTAATGCAGAGAAAATTAACACTTTTTTAGCCCTTTATTTTTTCAGTCTTCTTAAACTTGGTTATGATAATTCTATGTTTGAAGGGTTTAAACTTTTGTGGAAAAAGAATGAAATTTTAAAATTCAATGAAATTGAATATATTTCTTCAAGTTTTCAGATCGGTTTAAAAGGGTTTCATTTTATTGTCAAAATGGGAAAGGATAATGAAGTAGAATACTATAAAATAGATTATGAAAAGGGTAAATTCAAAAAGGAACTTTTGAAGGAAGATAAATCTTTAAATCCAGGAATGATAAAAAAAAAGTTCATTACTAAAAATGTTGTTTTTGCTATTCTATATTATTCTTTAATTCCAATCCTTTTATTGCTTATATATTTTTTTAAAAAAAAATGGCTTATTCTCATACTTATTATTTATATAGCATTAAAAATAGGCTATTCAGTTTTCAAAAAAAATATCTATAGAATATTTAAATAGCTTTTCCTGAATATTTAAAAGAGCTTGACATAATTAAAAGTTTTATTATAATTAATCAAAAGATCTCGTTATTATATCCTGAGATTTTGGAGTTTAGTATATAAAAAAAGAGAAGATTTTTATTTTTTCAAAAAATTTTTTCATCAATGATTTTGAAAATTTAACCTTTGAAAAATTTGAGGATTTATCAACGCTTGATAAATTGAAAAATGCAGTTTTGTTTCTTATTGATGCAAATTCTTTTTCAAATGAAGAATTACTAGTGATAAAAAACTTTTTTGAAAAAAAG
>JAOACQ010000090.1 GCA_026417755.1 Brevinematales bacterium
TCCATAGAGTTAGCTTTTCTAATCAAACAATTAGCATAACCATCAGGAAATGAATCCATCTTTGCAAAACAAGAAATAGTAATTGCATTCTTTGGATTGAGAGATTCAGAATGTGGAACAGTTATATAACCTACATTAAAATCATACGCCTTATCTAAAACTCCAAATCTATCATTAGTAAGCCTTGCCGTAACATTTGTAGGATTATTTCCCATTCCACTCGTATCAAGAGCATTGCCATTAAACAAATACTCGGCTACAAGTCCATCTCTCGGGACCCCAGTTAAACCAATATAAATTACTCCACCAAGTCTCACTTTAATCCTGTAATTGCGACCATTTTTCATATTAATGCTTGCAGTAGCAACATTCGTGTTTCCATCCGTGTCCCAGTCAGTTACCGTTATAGTATGCATCCCAGTTCTCTTAGCCTGAAAAGTAAACACAAATGAATCCCCTGCTTTCCAAGTCTTAACTTCACCCTCTCCAACAGAGTTAGAAAGAGCAATCGTAGCTCCGATAACCTCATACTCCTCAACACCAATAACACTCTTCGTCATTGATGCTCCACCCTGTGGATTTTGACCAACATCAAGTTCAACAGTAAGACTTGCAACACCACCCATTTCAGAAATTTCGGTCTCAAGACCTCCATTGCCCACCTGGTTAGATAAAGAACAACCAGCTACCATAACTAAAGCTAAAGCAATAAGTAAAAACTTCTTCATAACCTTAACCTCCTTTTATGATTTAGGTTTATTTATTGATTAAAAGATTAAAAAATTTTAAATAAAAAATCAGAGTATTATACCCCCCCCCACTCAAAAAGTCAAATTTTATTGATGTTTAAAAAAGGAACTTACTTATTTTAATCAAAAAAGATATGTAGATAATTATTGAAAAGTCAAACTCACATTATACAACTTCTATCCTCAAGAATCTTTTTGGCTTTTTCCAATCCTTCTTCTTTTACCAGAAAAGACTTGCAAATTTTACCATCCACAAGCTCAATAACCCTTTCAGCATTTAAAGCTATCTCCCTATCATGGGTTACCATTATAAGG
The DNA here is from genome assembly GCA_026417755.1 of Brevinematales bacterium. Lineage (GTDB taxonomy): Bacteria > Spirochaetota > Brevinematia > Brevinematales > JAOACQ01 > JAOACQ01. The sequence goes on from JAOACQ010000090.1 coordinate 1,065, forward strand.
GTTGTTCCATATTCTTTTATCATATCAAGCATTATCTTAAGCACTGTGTTACCTGTTTCTTTATCAAGATTTCCAGTAGGTTCGTCTGCAAATATAATTTTTGGGTTTTTGACAAGAGCCCTTGCTATAGATGTCCTTTGTTGCTGGCCTCCAGATATTTGAGAGGGATATTTGTCTTTTATTTTCCATATGTCTATCTCTTCCATAAGGTTTCTTGCCTTTCTCTCAATCTTATCTGTTATTTTTAAATTTTCTATCCAGAAAGGCATCAAAATATTCTCATAAACAGTAAACTCTGGTAACAAATAATGAAACTGAAAAACAAAACCAAAGTTTTCATTTCTGTAATCTGAACTATCATTGACGTTTTTATGTGAAAAATCAATTCCATCTATTATTAATTTACCACTTGTGGGTGGCTCAAGAAGGCTAATTACATTAAGAAATGTTGTCTTACCAGAACCAGAGGGACCTATTAAAGCAGTGAAAACATTCTTTTCAAAAGTCAGATTTATACCTTTAAGGACTACTGTCTTAACTTCATTCCCAAACTCTTTGTAAAGATTTTCTACTCTTATAATCTCAGCCATTTCTTATAACCTCAATAGGAGATAATCTCTTTGCATTATTTGCGGGAAATACTGAAGCGATAATACTCGAAAATAAAGAAAGTATTACAGGCATTAGAATATTAACCATATTTATATCAAGTGAAAAACTCACTCCCTTTGCCCCATAAATAAATCCAAAAGCAAGAAAAAAACCAAGCAAAACTCCAAATACAGACCCCACAAGTCCCAATAATGCTCCCATTATTAGAAAAATATTAAAAGAACTAACATCGTTCACACCAAGGGCTTTAAGAATTCCAAGTTGCCTTGATTTTTGAATCGCAGAAATTCCAAGCACACTAGCAATCCCAAGTGATATACTTAATACAACAAAAAACTGTATAATATAAGATGAGCTACTTTGAGAACGAAGAGCTGTAAGAAGCTCTTTATTTCTTTCCTGCCAAGATTCTATTTTTATCCTTGAAAATTCCCTTTTCCACTCATTGGCAAGATCATTTGCCTTAAAAACATCAAATATTTGAATATCTATACCACTTACTCCATTTATATTGAGAAAACTTCTCGCCCTATCAATAGAAATCAACACAATATTATTAGCAAGAGAAGAACCGAGATCTATTATTGCCGAAACAGTAAGAACTATACTATTGCCACTTTCGTTTCTCAGATAAAAAGTATCACCATTTTTCAATTTTAAATTGTCAGCAAGATCTTTGCCAATAATTGAACTTTCACCAGCTAATTTAGCTTCACCAGAAATTATATTTTTATTAAACTTGTAAAATATTTTTGCTTCCTCAAGTTGAACCCCCTTTATAAGGGTACTATAGATAGCATCACCCCTCTCTATAAAGCCCTGCCCATTTATTACCGGTAAAACAACCTTAACTCCATCTCTGGATTTAAAGTATTCATAATATTTTTGCCAGCTTATTATTTCAAGGGACTTTCTATAAACTGGCTCTTTCGTGGCAGTTAATTCATTTGAAAGAAAACTAAGAGGTATTATACTTTCAGGTTGAACAATTATATGGGCTGTATTACCAACTGTTCTCTCTATAAGGCTTTTTTGTAAACCACCTATCAAGGAAGAAAGAAAAAATTGAACTGCAACTCCAATAGAAATCCCCAGTATTATAAATATAGTTTGAAACCTACCTTTAATCAAAAATCTTATTGCTATTTTCCATTCAAAAGGCTTCAAATCCTCACCTCTTTTCTTAACTTTATTTTCTTATTAACCATATTCTTGCTTAAATCAATAATTATATCACCTTCATTTAAATCCTCAGTAATAAACTTATCCTCTCCAACAGGTCGCAAATTTAAATTTGAAAGTACCGCTTTACCATTTTTATAAATATAGACTGAATTATTATTAACAAATCTTTTAGGAATGATCATAACATTTGTAAATGTTTTAGCATAAATCTCAGCATAACCACTCATTCCATACTTTATCATATCTGCCTTTTTATCTTTGATCTCCAGACGAACCTCACAACTTCCTTTCTCTTTATCAATCTGAGTACAAACATAAGAAACAAAAGCACTGAAAACCTCTTCTGGAAAAGAATCAAACTTAACATTCGCCTTAAGATCGGGCTTCAAAAAAGAAAGTTCTCTTTGATCAACATTCATAACAAGTAGCCAGTTGGTTGCCTCAATAATGGTTGTGATAACTTTAGATGGTGCTACCTTTTCCCCGTTTTGAACATTTATCTTTAAGATCTTGCCGTTAAATGGAGAAACAATTCTTTTTTCTAAAAGTCTATTTTTTATATTTTCATACTCAATTTTTGCACTTTCAAGTTGAGTCTCCAACTCGGCCAGAACCCCGCTAACTTCATAATTCTCAATCGAATTCTTTATTTGATTATATTGTGAAAGTTTTATCTCATAATTGTTTTGAATCTTTTCAAGATCAGACTTTGAAATACCCCCAGCTTCATAAAGTTCTTTTGCTCTTTTTAGATCAATTTCTGCCTGTTTCAATGAAAGTTCTGCCTCTCTTTCTTTCTCTTTAAGATTAGGTAACTCAACATTTTTCACATTTTTTATCTTCTTTTGAAGGGAAACTATATTGTTTGAAGCTAGGGTTAAATTTCTTCTATCATCAGAATCATCGAGTTGTATTATTAAATCTCCTTTTTTTATCCTGTCCCCTTCCTTCTTAAAAATTCTCAAAACCTCAACTTCATAAGAAAATTTTATATCTAGAGGCTTAGGATAGTCAACACTACAATTTGCGAGAATAGTGTAATCAAGATTTTGTCTTTTCAGCTTCAAAAAATCTGCACTTACAGGTTTTAACACCATATAACCGATAAAAACAAAAAAAATTAACCCTAAAGGTAATAAAAATTTTAACTTCATATTTACCTCTCTATTACATCATCTCTATCAAAACCTGTAGAAATATATGAGATTTTCCTTTCAAGAATAGTCTCAAGAAATTCAATATATCTCTTTGCATTGTCAGGAAGTTTTGCATAACTTCTTAAACCGAAAGTCTTTTCTTCCCAACCTGGTAGTTTCAAATATTCTGGAGTTACCTTTTCAAGAAGACAGGAATTGGCAGGGAAATACTCCGTTAAAGAACCATCTGGAAGTCTATATTTTGTGCAGACCTTAATTTCTCTAAGCCCGTCAAGAACATCAATTTTTGTCAGAAATATTTCTTTTACTCCATTTATATCAATAGCATATTTTGTAGCAACAGCATCAAACCAGCCACACCTTCTTGGTCTTCCAGTAGTTGAACCAAATTCATTGCCCTGTTTACGTATATAATCCCCTATTTCATCCTTTAATTCAGTAGGGAACGGCCCTCCCCCAACTCTTGTTATATATGCTTTGGTTATTCCTATAACATTAGCTATATCAAATGCTCCTATCCCACTACCAATCAACGCACCAGCCGAAATAGTATTTGACGAAGTTACATAAGGATATGTCCCAAAGTCAATATCTAGCAAAGCTCCCTGTGCTCCTTCAAACAAAATATTTTTTCTTTCCTTATGAGCATTATGAAGTATTTTTTCAGTGTCGGCTACATATTTTTCCAATTTTTCAGCATATAACAAAACTCCATCTAACATTTCTTCCACCGTGGGAAGATCAGAAATTTTGTAATAATTTTCAAACATAAATTTTTTAACCAAATAAGCCTTTTCTATTTTCTGTTTTAAAATATCTTTTGAACCATATAAATCTTCAAGTCTTATACCAACCCTGTCCATTTTATCTACATAACAAGGACCAATCCCCCTTAAAGTAGTTCCTATATCCTTCCCCGTTGCTTCTTCTTTGACTTTATCCATTAGCTTGTGATAAGGCATCACAATATTAGCTTTTCTGCTTATCCAGAGTCTGCCATCTATATTGATTTCTCTTGATACAATCTCTATTTCTTTCATTAACTCAGAAAGTTCGAGAACAACTCCATTTCCAATAATAGTTGTAACATTTTCTCTTAAAATTCCGGAAGGCATTAAATGAAAAACTATCTTTTTATCATTAAAACAAACTGTATGACCGGCATTAGCTCCTCCTTGATAACGAACAACATAGTCAAAATCCAAAGCAAAAAAATCTATAACCTTCGCCTTACCTTCATCACCCCATTGTGTTCCGCTTACAATATAAATCATTTTTCACTCCTACAAATTTATATCAACCGCAAAACCTATAGCTGGTAAATTTTTATCAAACCTCTTAAAAAGCTCATCATATCTTCCCCCATTAGCTATGGGTTGCCCATAATTTTTAAGATATCCTTCCATTGTTAAAGAAGAATAGTAGGAAAAATTCTTTATCATTGCAAAATCAATGATTACTTTTTCTCTTATAGATTTAGAAAGTTTTTTACAAAAATCGAGAAATTTTAAAATTTCTTCTTTCAGATCCTCATTAAAATTTGAAACCTTATCAACCAATTCATTAATTTCACCACTCAAATTTATAAGTTCAATCAAATTCTTCTTTATTTTTTCATTACCTTCTATCTGCTCAAGAATTAATTTAAGGGAAGGTAAATCTTTCTTATTAAAGATATTTTCTATTGCTTCTTTTTTTGACTCTGTTAAATTCAATTTTTCTATTAATTTTTTATAAGGCTTTACATTTCCCAGAACTATAGTATGCTCAGAAGAAAAACATTCAAGGCTCTGTGCAAACATCTCCACCACTTCAATATCTGCTTCTATAGAATCAACTCCTATAAGCTCAATCCCACATTGCCTCAACTGCCTCATTTTCCCCTTATGAAATGGTTGCTCCCTGAAAACATCCCCACAATAATAATACTTTAAAGCACCTTCAATCAAATTTTTATGTGCAATCATTCTCGCTATAGGTGTAGTCATATCAAATCTTAAAGATAAAAGTTTACCATCTTTATCCTTAAAGGAAAAACATCTTCTTGCAACCTCTTTGCCCCCAGCATTTTCAAAAGTTTCATAATATTCAAAAGAAGGTGGAATAACCTTTTTATACCCCTTTGATTCAAATATTTTTGTTAACATTTTCTCTTTTTCTTCAAGTTTAAGAATCTCATCAGAACTTAAGAAAATAACCCCATCAGGAAGCCCAAAAGGCTCAACATCAGATTCATAAAGCATATATTCAAGATAACTATTCAAGTTTACTCTCCTCTTTTAAAAATTGCAACCAAGAATATTATAACATAAATTGAAAAAATAATATAGGGAAAAATATAACCAATTTTAACATAAAAAGTTTCAATTTTATCATCAATCAAAGGGACATTACCAACATAAAACCCGGTGTTATAAGTTCCTATATTGCCTTCTATCCTACCATCTGGCTTTATAATACAGGTTATACCTGTATTAGCTGCCCTTGCTATTGGTCTTCTTACAGAAACAGAGGTAAGAATAGCTCCTGCTAAATGTTGATACATTGGATGCTTAAATCCAAGTTTATATGCCCAACCATCATTTGTGCCATTTATGAAATAATTAACTCTCTTTTTTATAAAAATTCTTGCAAGAGATGGAAACATATCTTCATAACAAACCAATACCCTAAATCTCGATTTTCTTCCTTGAATTACATTAAAGTTTGTAGAAGGGACAAATGAACCTGCACCCTCTATCTCCATAACCTTTTTCACTATCGGTATGCTATCATATCCTGGCATCCATTCTCCAAAAGGTACAAGATGAATCTTTTCATTCCTCTGCACGCCTTTTCTACCAGGCTCAAGATAATCGGCCGTGTTATAATTTTTCTTGCCATCATAGGTATCTGGACTCGTCATAAGTATAGGAACATCAAATTCTTCAGGCATCTTAATAAATCTTATATTAAACCTATTAACCTCCTCATCAAGGGGATATCTGCTCAAATAATACCAAACATAATTTTTCACCATTGTTTCACACCAGATTATGAATTCTGGTTCTTTTAACATTGCTTCGGCATGTAGTCTCCAGAAAATCCCGTAATATTGCCATCTTTTTGACCACCATTCAGCCCTAGAGGGTGTGTGTGGCTGTAACAAAGCAACCCTTTCTCCAGGAGAATTTTTTATAATTCTTTGATATTTATTGAGTGAAAAATATCCATAACCAAAAGTGAAAAGACGAATTAAAAATAATGAAATTATATAAGATTTATTATCTATAAAAAACTTTCTTTTTTTAAAATAATTAATAACTATCTCCGAAATTAAAGAATTAACAAGTAAAATAACAAATGAAACTCCATGAACACCAAAAATATCAGCCATCTGAATAGCCAAAAGATTGTTCCATTGGGAATGAGCCAAAATATTCCATTGAAAACCATGAAAACCAACACTCCTTAATATCTCCATAGATAAAAAAGAAAGTGGAAAAGCAAAAGTTCTCAAAGCTGGAAACTTTTTAGCAATGATAGAAGCAGAAACAAAGGCAAAAGCATAATAAAAGGCATAAATCATAAACATAAGAAATGGAGCAGGAAGCCAGAAACCATAAATCCAATATAATGTAAGAATCAAAAAAATAAAACTTGAAAAAAAGGAATATATTGCAACTTTTTTATTACTTTCAAGATATGAAAAAATTATAACCGGTACAAAACAAAACCAGCTTAAAAAACTCAAATTATAAGTCGGAAAAGACAAACCATAACATAAAGCCCATAAAATCCAGATGACTGAATACAAAAGCCTTGAATTTTTAAACACAAAAACCTCTTAGAAAGTATATCCTATATTGACTCCATATTTCATACCAAAACCAAATTTTGAATTCCCATAAGTCAGGAAAAATGTCGCATTTGGTTCAAGAGAAAAACCGCTTTTTTTACCAGTCATTATGAGTTTAAGCCCCAACTCTACCGGCAAAAGATAACCATAAGCACTTTCAGAATTTTGAGAGGTATAAAAAGAACCAAAACCAAGCCCAGCATATACTCCATCTATTGCTCCACCTTGATACCATCTCACCGTACCAAAATATTTAATATTTGAAATCTTGTTGGTTTCATTTTCTTTTTTTTCTATATATTCAACATATCCAGCATCTAAACTTATAGAAAAATTATCAAGTAATTTTATTTCAAATATTCCACCTCCTCCCCAGCCACCTTTGAGTAACCCATCAATAAGGTAGCCACTATCAATACCAATAGACATAAAACTCTTTTCGGCTGCAAAGAGAACACCGTTTAGAAATAGAAAGAGAATGATGAATTTTCTCATACAACCCTCCGCATTTTAATACTCTATAATTATACAAATTATGAAGATTTTTGGCAAAAAAAGGAATAAATAATTGTGTAATGATTTTTAATTAAAACTTAACAAATTAAGATATAACACTTTAGTTTTAATCTTTCTAGGACGAAAAAGTAAAACGATTTTTTCAAAAAAAGGAGATATAAATTTTTATGAGCACATTTACAGTAGTATTCATATTAGTGGGAATAATATTAATTTCCATAACTGTTTATAGAATCGTAGTTTTAATCAACATTAGAGACTGGAGCTTGGCAGAAATAAAAGACATAGAATATTATTTAGAAAGAAAGTGGGAAAGAAGAGTAATGGATAAGGAAATAAAATATGATTTATTAGATTATCTTAGTGTTTCTTACACCTATGAAGTAAATGGAACTATATACACTGGAAATAAAGTAACTCCTTTTAGTAAAAATATAAAGATAAGAGTATCATACATACAAATACTATTTTACTTTAAAGACTTTCCGACTATAAAAAGTAAAGAAGATTTTCTTTTAAAATATGCAAACCCCTCTAATGGAAAATTTTATGTTTATTACAATCCTCATAAACCAGATGAATCTTTTTTAACAAAGAAAGGAGTAATAAGCGAAACAATAATCTTAATTATTGTTTCTTACTTTATTGTTACATTTATCCTAAAATATTTTTTTAATATACCAAAATAAATTTTCCTAAAATGTATTAGTTCAAGTCATTGTATATAAAATTTTTAACAGTCTAAGTTACTTGAAATTTATTATATCACCATATTTATATTTTGTTTTTTTATTTTTTTCACCTGCATACTTTACTTTCTTTAATTTTCCATTTTCATCCCACTCTATATAACTAACAAAAATTTTTCCCAATGGGCTATTAATCTCTTCTGGAGTAGGTAATTCAACTGCCTTT